>AP024676.1:3423648-3734888 GCA_025998955.1 Candidatus Roseilinea sp. | reverse complement strand
TGATCGCCGGAGCCGCCTCGGGCGTCACCTTCCACTGGCCGACCACTTTGTCCAGGGCTTGCTTGATTTCATTCAGCGCCTTGGGGCCGATGCCCTCGATGGCCAGGAAGCCTTCGTCACCGCGCACGCTATGCTCGAGCAGTTGACCCACCGAGACGATACCGGCGGCGATGATGTGTTGCGCCACGCGCGGCGACAGCCCCAGCTCCTCCAGCGGCATGGCGTAGGCCGCCTGCGGGATGGCCGCGAGGGCTGCTTGGCGTGCCTGCCGGCGCTCTTCGGCTTGAGTCTCGCGGATCACGGGTTTGACCTTGTCGGCGTTCGATCGGCGCGCGACTTCGTAGGCATGCACGCCATCCACGACGCGCTTGACCAGCGTAAATTCCTCCGGCGTCAGCGCCGTCGGCAGCGCGCGTTGGCGCACGAGCAGTTCGCGCAACGCCGGCAAAGCTTGCATCACTTCATCGCCCACCCAGCCTTGCAAGTCGGGATTCTCTGAAATCTTACTGAGCGCCTCGCCGAGCGCCTCGCTGCTGCTCTTGATGTCAATCCGCCAGCCGGTCAGCCGAGCGGCCAGGCGCGCGTTCTGGCCTTCGCGACCGATGGCCAGCGAGAGTTGGTCGTTCGGCACGATCACCGAAGCGCTCTTGTCGCCGATAGGATGCACGGCCATCACTTTGGCCGGGCCCAGTGCCTTGGCGATATACACCGTCGGGTCGGCGCTCCACTCGATCACGTCTATCTTCTCGCCGTGCAGCTCGTTGATGATGTTCTGGATGCGCGTCCCGCGCTGGCCGACGCACGCGCCGACCGGGTCTACGTTGGGCTGTAACGCGGCGACAGCGATCTTCGAGCGCGAGCCGGGCTCGCGAATGATGGACTTGATCTCCACCAGGCCATTGGCGATTTCGGGCACTTCGATTTCCAGCAGCCGGCGCAGGAAGTTCTTGTGGGTGCGCGACAGCGTCACCTGCGGACCACGTCCGGTGCGCTTAACCTCGGCAACATAAGCGCGCACGTGTTGCTGAACCTCGTATTTCTCGCCGGGAATCTGCTCCTTGCGCGGCAAGGTGGCCTCGATGCGGCCCAGGTTGACCACCACACCGGCGTTGGTCACGCTTTGCACCATGCCCCTCACGATCTCGCCTTCGCGCTCGACGAACTGGTTGTATTGGAAGTCGCGCTCGGCCTCGCGCAGCTTTTGCACGATGAGTTGCTTGGCGTTCTGCGCGGCGATGCGCCCGAAGTCCTTGGGGGTGACGTCAACCATAATACAGTCGCCCAGGACGGCGTCCGGCTTCTGCTTCAGGGCGTCCTCCAGCGAGACTTCGGTGCGGTCATCCATCACTTCCTCGACGACTTCCTTCTCGACGAAGACGCGCATATCGCCGCTGTCCATGTCCACCATGGCGGCCACGTTCTGGCTGTTCATCACGTTGGCGTATTTGCGATAGGACTGCACGAGCGCACTTTCGATCACCCGGGTGATGATCTCGCGCGGCAGGCTCCGCTCGGCGCCAATCTGATTGAGAGCAAGTGCAAATTCGCTTTTCATGGCCCGTTACCTCATGCGTCTTAGAAAAGAGAAAGTGGGCTTGTTCGACCCACTTCCGTCCCACGTCGCGTGAAGTTGTAGTGCCGCAAGTCTACCCAGATTTTTTAAGGTTGTCAACACGCCTGCGCGTAGATAAACTGCGGTTCTGAGTGGCCTTCTCCTACCAGCTGAGTGAGCGGAAGAAGGCACATGGGGGAAAGATGAATCCGAGCAGCACCTGGCCGGTGGCCTCCCTTATCACAGCGCACATGAGCGTGCAGAGACGTCGGGCAACCCCACGCGGTCGCCCGCGTCCACGAGATGCCTCTTGATGCCCTCAAGATGTGAACACGAGCGCGATGAACGAGCTACAGCAGCCGCGGAAACGTCCGTTAGAGCTCATGAAGCAACCCGAATTTCGCGAAGCCGTGATCGCTGTGAGTTCGATTCCGGTCATCGTGGCTTTGATCCTGGCGGTTCTGCTTACCTCGATTTCAGAGGATCGCCTCGCCGGCTGTATGCTGGGCACGTTGTGTGTCGTAGCAGCGTCACTGATACCGCTAGGCATCGTCGGTCTCTTCCGCTTCTTCCCATCGCGCAAGCAGCAAATACCTCACAGGCACGCTGCGCTTGTCATGAAACAAGGACGGCGTACACAGATTGTGCATGGCCCAGCCGAAATATTCCCGAATGGCGAGAGCAACCTTAGGATCGAGCTGAAAGACCTGCGCGACCGGCGCATGCCCATCCAACAGGAATGCACCACATCCGACAACGCCAAGGTGAAGTTGTCGTGGGCTGCTTTGTGGAGCATCTTCGATATCGAACGCTACCTGGACGGCGCAGCCGAGCCGGAAACGGTACTGGAAGAGGCGCTGCGGTCGGCCATGCTCTGTCAGGTCGCCCAGCATACGAAGAAAGACCTAGCTGGGAAACTCGAAAAGATTGCTGCCGCCAGCGCTGCTCAGACTTCTTCGCACATGCACCGGTATGGCATTTTCGTACAAATGGCAGAGATCACGCACATTGAAATACCCAACGACCCGCCAAAGTCGCCCAAGCCGGGCGAGGCCGAAGCCGAGCGCATGCGCAACCTCGACGCAGTCGTCAAGGAGGCGAACCCGCGCACGGTGCTGCACATCGAGCGCCTGAGCAAGTTGGGCCAATCACAAGAGCCAGGGACGAAGTAAGCCGGCTTGGGGTTACACTTAGTAGGCGTCAGCCATGGTCAAGCTCATCATCTTCTTCCGCCAACCGGCGGATACCCAAGCCTTCGAGGATCACTTCGCGCATCGCCACGTGCCGCTCATCGCCGCCATGCCGGGCGTGGTGCGCACCTCGGTCTCTCGCGCGCTAGGCGCGCCGCGCGGCGAGCCGCCCTACTACCTCGTCCACGACGTGTATTTCGCCGACATGGCGGCACTGAATTATGCGCTGAACTCGGCGCAGGGCCGCGCCGCCGGCGCCGATTTGATGATGTTTGCCCGCGACATCGTCTCCCTGATGTTCGCCGAGGTGTGGGGCGAGGACCCGTTCGAGATGGCACGCGCTGCGAAGACCGCACCTCAATCGGACCCTGCACCCGATGCTATAGCGTCCGCCCCCGAGCCGGCCATGCTTGACACAGAAGCCGGCGCAGAAGCCGACCCGGTCGTCGTGATCGAGGAACACCCAGAGGTTGCAGCCAACGATCAGCCGCCGTCACCGGCTGCCGGCGCAGCATCCGATCCAACGGACACTGCGCCCCTGTCCGCACGCGCAGACCATCCGACCTAAGCCAACGCGCAGAGGAAATGCAACTGGCCGGCCGGCGCGTTATACATCAAACAAAGCGAAACGCGTCCCCACAGGCGACGAGGCTTGCGCGTTGGGCCAGCGGCGGATCGGCGTTGCAGCGCTCGAAGCGGTGGGGCACAAACGTGTCGCGATTGAACGAAATCGAATAATGTGGTTGAATCGGTACCGGCGCCCGAGCGTGGATACCGATGGCACAGCAGCAACATAGCGACCAGGAACTCGTTGCGCACATCGCGCGGGGGGAACGATGGGCGTTCGAACTCCTTTACGAGCGTTACGCCGCTCAGGCGCTCGGCTTGGCCATGCGCATGATGCAGGATCGTGCGGCCGCCGAGGACATCGTGCAAGAGGCGTTCTGTCGCGTGTGGCAGCGCGCGGCGCGCTTCGACGTCGGCGCCGGCGGCAACGTTCGCGCCTGGCTGCTCACCATCGTGCATCGCCTGGCCATTGATGCGCAGCGCAAGCGCAAACCGGATGTAGAGATGGACGCGCACGACGACGCAGACTGGGACTTCGAGGATCGCGAGACCGACGTGTTCGAACACGCCTTCGCCAACATCGCGACCGACCACGTGCGCGCTGCGGTGTCACAGCTGCCGGAACGCCATCGCCAGGTGATCGAGCTGTCATTCTTCTGGGGATTGACCCATCGCGAGATCGCCCAGCAGCTCGGCGAACCGCTCGGCACCGTGCACAGTTGGGCGTTACAGGGAATGAACCGTCTGAAGTCGCTGCTGAGGCAGCAGTTGAGTTGAGTGGCGACATGACGCTGGACGAACAGATTGCGCTCTACGCGATTGGCGCGTTGGACGAGCAAGAGCGCGCCGAATTCGAACGGCAGCTGGCAGCTTCGCCGGAGCTGCGCGCGCGGGTAGCCGAGGAACGCGCCGCAGCGATCGCTCTGATGCTGTCGGTCGAGCCGGTCGTGCCTTCGCCTGCGCTCAAACAGAAGGTCCTAGCGCGCATCCCGCCGCCTCGGCCGGCCGAATCGCCCAAGTCGCCTGGCCTGTCCAACTGGTTGCGCTACCTCTTCGGCGGCGCGGCAGTTGCCTTCGCATCCCTCGCCCTCGTGCTAGGCGCCGGCCTACTAAACACCCAGTCGCAGCTCGCCCAGCAGCGCGCCTACAACGCCCAGCTCCAGGCGCAACTCCAAGAAGTGAATGCGCAACTGGCTCTCTCGCGCGAGCGCGCCGCGCAACTCGAACGCGAGCTGAGCGACGCCCGGGACCGCCTCGCTCAGGCTGAGCAGCGGGTCTTGGCAACTCAGGCCGAGGCCGACCAAGCACGGGCCGAACTGTCAGCTGCGCAGGCCGAGGTCGCGCGCTTCCAGGAAGCGCTGGCTGTGGCGGAGAGTGAATTGGACGTCCTTTCACAGCGCGACATTCGCGTGGCGACGATCCCTGCCTTTAAAGACGAATTCAAACAGGGATCGCTCTCCGTGTTCTACACACCCGACGGTGGGACGGCGCTCATCACAGCACACAACCTACCACCGCTTTCGCCCGATCAGACCTATCAAGTGTGGTTGATCAAGGGCGACGTGCGCTTGCCATCGGAGATCTTCAACACTGCGTCCGATGGCACCGGCCGGCTGATCGTGAAGAGCGACGAGCCGTTCTCGGCCTTCGACAACATTGGGGTCACCATCGAGCCGGCGGGCGGCCGCCCTACCCCCAACCCGGACGGGCCGATCTTCCTTGGGCCGCTGGGGTGAAATTGCAGCAAGCTCGGCGCAAGCCGCGGCTTGCTCAGGCATTTTGATACCAGAGAAACCTGGCGCGATCAGGGTGATTTGCGTTAGAATGACGCGCTTTTGTAACCAGATGAGCAGGCGGCTGCTGCATGCCCAATCCGGCGCGCCGCCTGGTAGAAGGAGCTTTTCGAGACATGGGTCCACTTCCGAAGCGGAAATTTTCATGGGGCCGGACGCACCGGCGCCGCGCGCATGATCATCTCACCCCTGTGCAACTGGTCGCCTGCGACAACTGCGGCGAGATGAAACCGCCCCACATCGTGTGCCCGTCGTGCGGCTATTACAAGGGCCGCATGGTCGTGCGCATCGGCGACGACGCGAAAGACGACAAGAAGTAGCAACCCTCCGACGCACCCTGAGTCGAACGCGTGGCCACCGCATACGTCTTCCCCGGCCAAGGCTCGCAATTCGTCGGCATGGGGCTGGAGCAAGCGCAGCATCGGCCGATCGTCAAAGGCACTTTCGCGCGCGCCGATGCTGCGTTGGGCTTTCCACTGTCGCACCTGTGCTGGCAGGGACCGGAGGACGAGTTGAGCGACACGATCAACACCCAGCCGGCTATCTTCACCCATAGCGTCGCGATGTACGAGATGGTCCGGCTATCCGGCGAGATCGAAGCGCCGGCGTTCGTCGCCGGCCACAGCTTGGGCGAGTTGAGCGCGTTGTGCGCTGCCGGCGCGATCGCGTTCGAGGATGGCGTGAAGCTGGCACGCGAGCGCGGCCGATTGATGAAGGAGGCCGGCAAGCGCGCGCCGGGCAGCATGGCCGCAGTCATCGGCCTGGACGCCGATGCGCTGCGCGCCGCGTGCGAAACAGCTTCGCGGCAGTACACCCCAGGGGTGGTCGTTGCGAACGACAACTCGCCGGGCCAGATCGTCATTTCGGGCGGCAAAGAGGCCGTCGCGGCCGCTGCCGCCATCGCCAAAGCCCAAGGCGCCAAGCGCGTCGTGCCGCTCAACGTCAGCATCGCCTCGCACTCGCCACTGATGGCCAGCATCATGCACGACTTCGCGCGCATCGTCGAGGCGACGCCGATCGCGCCGGCAACCGTGCCGGTCGTGGCCAACACCTCGGCGCGGCCGATTACCCATCCCGACGACATCCGCGCCGAGCTGGCCGCGCAGCTCACCTCACCCGTGCGCTGGGTGGAGAGCGTGCGATTCATGCACGCACAGGGCGTGACGCACTTCGTAGAGTTGGGTCCGAAGGACGTATTGTGCGGGCTGATCCGGCGCACCGTCGAGGGCGCCGAGACGCGCGCCATCGGATAGCAGACGGGCGCGAAGGTTGTACCAAAATCTGAGAGGCACCTATGGGACAACTGCAAGGGAAATCTGCCATCGTCACCGGCGCATCGCGCGGCATCGGACGCGCCATCGCCATCGAACTTGCCCGGCGTGGCGCATCGGTGGTCGTGAACTACAACGCCAGCGAAGCCGCCGCGCACGACGTGGTCAAGACGATCACCGAAGCCGGGGGCACCGCCATCGCCTTCAAGGCCGACGTAAGCAGGCTGGACGAGGCATCCGCGCTGGTGAAGGCAGCGTTGGAAGCATTCGGCAAGCTCGACGTTTTGGTGAATAACGCCGGCACCACCCGTGACACGCTGCTCATGACCATGAGCGAAGAGGACTGGGACGCTGTAATCGCCGCCGACTTGAAGAGTGTGTTCAATTGCTGCAAGGCGGCCATCCGACCGATGATCCGTGCGCGCAGCGGGCGCATCATCAACATCAGCTCGGTCGTCGGCTTGGCCGGTCAAGGTGGGCAGACCAACTATGCGGCGGCCAAGGCTGGGGTGATCGGCTTCACCAAGTCACTGGCCAAAGAACTCGGCTCACGTAACATCACCGTGAACGCGGTCGCGCCGGGCTTCATCCCCACGGCGCTCACCGACGTGCTCACCGAGGAGCAAAAGCAAGCCGTCCTCAAGGCAACGCCGCTCGGCCGGTTCGGTGCGCCCGAAGAAGTGGCCTATGCGGTATCATTCTTGGCAAGCGACGAGGCCGCTTTCATCACCGGTGCGGTCCTGAGCGTAGATGGCGGCCTGGTCATGCAATGATGCGATGACACCATCTTCCGTGACGATCTCGCCCGACGTGGTGCGCACCATCGTGCGCAACACGGTGCTTGCCATGCCAAGCGTGCGTGGGCTGGTGGATCACACACGCACGCTGCGCCCCCGTGATAGCTACAAAGGCGTGGAGGTCACAGTGCACGGCGGCGAGGTGCGCGTGAAGCTGCACCTCACCGCGGCGCAGGACGTTTCGCTGGTCGAGCTCGGCCGGGCGATCCAATCGGAAGTGCAACAAGCGGTGCAGGAAATCATCGGGCTACGGGTATCGGCAGTGGACGTTTATTTCGAGGATGTCACGGCATGACGCGCGCGTGCTCGCCTTGCAGGTGCTCTACGAAGCCGACACGGCGCACCATCCCGCTGACGAGGTGTTGAATCGTCATCTCGCAGAGGTCAAGCGCCCGGCGTCGGTGCGGGAATATGCTATCGCACTGGTGACTGGGGTGATGCGCGAAGTAGACGCTCTTGACCAAACGATCAGCGCGCTCGCGCCCGAATTTCCGGCTGAACAACTCTCGGCCATTGACCGCAACATCCTGCGCATCGCGCTCTACGAGATGCGATGCGGAGGAGTGCCGCTGAAGGTGGCGATCAACGAAGCCGTGAACATAGCGAAGGAGTTTGGCAGCGAGACGAGCTCGCGATTCGTAAACGGCGTACTGGGCGCCGCAGCAAACCTATGAACGGAACGATTCTCGGCGTTGGCCCGCTGGAGGTATTGTTCATCTTGATCTTAATCCTCCTCGTGTTTGGGCCGGAGCGCTTGCCGGAATTCACACGCGGCCTGGGCACGGCCCTGCGCCGCTTGCGCGAGACGTATGTCGCCTTCACCCAGGAGTTCAAAGGCGAACTGCAGCCCATCGCCCAGGACCTCGACGAAGTCACGCGCGAGATTCGCCGCGAAGTGCAGGCCATTCGCGAAGCGGCCGATATTCGCTCCATCCTGCAGCCCTACGCCGACGACATCAGCAAAGCGGTCAGCCTGAACCCGCCACCGAGCACACCGACCTTGCCGGCAGCGACGAACGGCTTGAACAGCTCGGCTGCGCCGTCGAACACACCGGCCTTGCCGCCGGCACCAGCGAGTTCCATGTCGCAGGCTGCCGCACCCGAAGCCAATTCGGCCACGGTCACACCGCCGGTCATCCCCCCGAACGGCGCGCGCATCGCGATGCCGCGCCCCATTGCCCCTGAGAATCACGTTCCGGTCGAATTGCCAGACGACAACCCGTGGGCCTCGGTCGGCGCGACGATTCGCACCGACCGGCTGGACGACGACAACCCGTGGCGCGGTTGATCGTGTATAACTAGCGCTTGAGGTGGGCGTATGGCGCAAAACGTTCAACCGGTGAGTGAGTTGCAGGAAGAGGAGGGCATGACCCTCCTCGAGCACGTGCGCGAGCTGCGCGACCGGTTGCTCAAGTCGGTGATCGCGCTGGCTATCGGCACGGCAATTGGCTTAGCCTTCGCCGAACAGATTTTGAAGATTCTGTTGGCCCCTTATGGCCCGGCCAAGCAGCTTTTAGTTACCAGCCCCACCTCGCCGCTGACCAACGTCTTCACCGTTTCGGTGACGGCCGGCGCCATTCTGGCGTTGCCGTTCATCCTGTATCAGATTCTGGCCTTCATCTTCCCCGGCCTGCTGCCGCATGAGAAGCGCTGGATTCTGATCGGCCTGCCGTTCGGGTTCGGGTTGTTCATCTTGGGCGCGACGTTTGCGTTCTTCGTCATGCTGCCGGCAGCCGTGGGGTTCCTCACGGGCATCTTCCCCAGCGTCTTCAACGTGGCGCTGACGCCGGACGATTACATCCCCTTCGTCGCCGGCGTGATGTTCTGGATGGGCGTGGCGTTCGAGATGCCGTTGATCATCTTCATCCTGGCCAAGGCCAACGTGATCAACGCGAACGTGCTCAAGCGACATTGGCGCTGGGCCGTGGTGATCGTCGCCGTGCTGGCTGCGCTGATTACGCCGACGCCCGACCCGATCAACATGAGCATCGTCATGGTGCCGCTGCTGTTGCTCTACGGGTTCAGCATCCTCATGGCCTATATCGCCCGTCGCAACGCCACCGTGCCGGCCATGCTCGATCCCGAAGAGAAGCTGAAGGATTCCGCATGATTCTGCACCTCACCCCGCGCGCCGAATGGGAGGCTGCGCCGGCCAACCAACCCTATCGCGCTGCCAGTCTGGCGAACGAAGGCTTTATCCACGCAACGCAGGGTGACGAACTGTTGCTGCGCGTCGCCAACGCGTTCTACAAGGATCAGCCCGGAGAATTCGTCGTCCTCGAAATTGACGAATCTCGGTTGACCAGTGAGGTGCGCTGGGAGGCACCGGCGCCCGCGCCGACCGATCTAATCCCGCCGGAAGCCGCCGTCAGTGACGTTGCGCCCGCTGCTGCGGCGCCGCGCTTTCCGCATATCTACGGGCCGATCAACCGCGAGGCGATCGTCGGGGTGCGCCTGGCCACGCGCGACGCGAGCGGTGCGTTCACCGGCTTCGCCCCGTTGCCCGATCCGGCTAATCCGCTCAACCTCAAGTCACCCAGCCAAATGGCCAACGAGTTACTGGAAGCGACCGATGCCTTCTCCGAAGCGCTCGACCGCTTCAAGGACAGCCTCGAGGGCCGCATGGCCCAGCTTGACGAGAAGATCAAGAAGTTATAGCGAAGTTGCCCCGAGCGAGATGCATCTATTCGATCGGTTCTTAAGCGTCGTTGACGAGGACATTACTCTTGGATTGCAAAGATTCGGACCTATCGCGTGGCTTGATTTCTTGCTCAACCCTCGCCGACTACGCGGAAGCGATTTCTTGATGCGTTGGTCGCAAGGCGTATGGAGTGAGAAGCGCATCATTCAAGCTGTTGAGGACACCGGTGAGTTCTTCGCAATTCCATACGGCCCGAGTGGTGTTGCGCCTGACAAGTGTGAAGGAGCTAGAGCTCTACTTCGAGCGCCTGGAGAAGGCAGGCCTCGGCAGAAGCAAGCGCCCTGATGTGTTGATTTTCGCGCGTTCGGCGCAGGATCGAGTAGATACACTGGTGCGAAAGATTGGCGGTTTGAGCGAGCTCCCTTTTACTCCTGAGGATAACAAATCGGTAACAGATCTGCTGCAAATGGCCATACTGGCCGTCGAGTGTGAAAACAGTCTATGGAAAGGCAGAAATATGCCTGACTACGGATCGGAGCTTAGACCACGGAAATGGCTCGGTGGTAAGCCTGGGCTGAAGAAAGGTGCGGTTGTGCCAACGCTGATTTTGAAGGAAGAGGATCGAAAGCCGCTTCAGGCATGGCAAGACGCAAATTTCATCCCGGTCCATATATGGCACATCTTTTATGACGTGGCCTTCGGCATTTCTCTTGACAGAGCACAAGAGCTAATCAAGCAGGGACTCATCCTGCCCAATACGCATAGGTTTCAAGCACCGAGTGGTGCAACTACAGAGAAGGTTATCTACAAAATTTACTACCACTATGCTTATGGTGTAGGGAACACCACGCAGGAACCGGAGCTTAAAGCCAAGTTTATCGAGGACAAGAATGGTCACATCTTGCCCTACATACACTTTGAAGGCGGCAGGATGGATTTAAGCACGGATGCTCTGCAAATGCTGCGTGACCGAGCAAATGCGAAGACTTGACGCTTACCAAATCCCATCAGCTTGGGAAGCGCGAGAACGGCTGAGGGAACGCGGGCAATTCTGGACGCCGACGTGGGTTGCCGAGCCGATGGTCGCCTACGTTTTAACCGATGGCGCGGAGAGCCTCTTCGATCCAGCTGTTGGCACGGGGGCATTTCTTCGCGTGGCAAAAGCGATCGCTGACGAGAAGGGACTGAATGTGCATCTGGCCGGCATGGAGATTGATCCCCATACCCTTGCTCAAGCAGCGGCATCCGGCTTGAATCAAGACGACTTGGCGCAAGTAGTAATCGGCGACTTTGTTATGCAACCGTCGCGCGCCAAATTCCCGGCTATTGTTGCGAACCCGCCCTATATCCGCCACCATCGTCTGCCCGAAACGACGAAGGCACGACTACGCCGGTTAGGCGCAGAGATCATCGGCAAGCCACTCGATGGACGCGCCGGGCTGCATGTGTATTTCCTGATTCAGGCGCTGATGCTGCTCGAAGAGGGCGGCCGATTAGCCTTCATCGTGCCAGCAGACACTTGTGAAGGCAGATTCGCTCTCGATCTATGGAGCTGGATCACAACCCACTTTGCGCTCGATGCCATACTGACGTTCGCACCCGAAGCATCCCCTCTTCCCGGCGTGGATACGAATCCACTCGTCCTCTTCATTCGTAAATCATCGCCTACGGATGAGTTTTACTGGGCAAGGTGTTATCGGCCGGGGACGGGTGTGGTCGCCGACTGGGTGCGACGCAGCTTTGGCGAGCTGGATTCAGCAGACTTGCTCGCCATTCGCCGAGATAGGCGTGAAGGCATACTAACCGGATTATCACGCGAGCGTGTGCCTACCCAAACTCACAAGTATGTGCTGGGTGACTTCGCCCGAGTGATGCGTGGTGTCGCAACCGGCGCGAACGACTTCTTCTTCATGACGCTTGAGCGCATGAATCGTTTAGGCCTACCTTGCGAGCGATTCGTGCGGGCGATTGGGCGAACGCGGGATGTCGCCGACGATGAAATCACTCAGCACACACTTGCTTCGCTGGAGCAGCGCGGCAGACCAACCTGGCTGCTGTCGCTGAACGACGACCCTATCGAGTCATTCCCAGATGCGCTAAGACGCTACCTACAAGAGGGTGAAGCGATGGGCTTGCCAAAACGTCCGCTGATCGCGCAACGCAAGCCGTGGTATCGAATGGAGGTGCGCACGCCGCCGCCTTTCTTATTTGCTTATCTGGGACGGCGACGCTGTCGATTTATTCGGAATACCGCCGGCGTCGTTCCGTTGACAGGGTTTCTGTGCGTGTATCCGAAGAGCGACGATCCGATATTCTGGAACCAGCTCTGGCGAATGATGAACCATCCCGATACTATTGCTAGCTTAGCAAGCGTGGGTAAGTCATACGGCGACGGCGCAATCAAGGTTGAGCCTCGTCTTCTAGAGCGCCTACCTATCCCTGAACACGTCATAGAACGGTTCGCCCTACCGGCTCAGCTACGCCTGTTGGAGCATCGCACTGCTTACTCATCATTTGCCCCTGAGCTTAGAGAGTAGCTCTGCAATTGGATGCAGGTCGCGCGCGGCAACTTCGTAGCATCTATAGCCTTGCAGACTGCCGGTCTTGTTCGAGCGCCGCTCGATTCGCGGGCTTCGTAGCACTTCCTCGTGCGTCGCCCAACCGCACACGAACGCGGTTTCCTCCTCGCCGTCGGATTGTCCTTCGGGGATCAGCACTAGAACGTAAGCGGTGGGTTGCCGGGCGCGCGCGTAGTCTTCGCGCACCATCAAGTGTGCTCTCTCATGAACCGCAGTCTTGGATGTCTTGATCTCGATTTGAGCATCTGGGCTAATGTCGTCTACCTGTCCCTTAGCGCCCAGCACACCAGCCCGGCCGATGTCTCCATAGCGCAGCTTCGCCCACACCAGCTCACCTAGCGCGCCGATATACGCATCCACCGGCGAAGCGCGTGTGCGTTGGATTTGGCGCGCCCCAGCTACATCGCTGGCGCGTCTGCGCATTGCGTCATCAATCTCGACTTTAACGAATTCACTACACTTTGGCATCGCTCACACTTTGCGAAAGACCACGATGCGATTGGTATTCGTGCCGCGGGCGTTGTTGGCAATGCCCCAGATGTTGGCCGTCTTGGTGAAGCGTTGCCGGTTGATGAGGATCGCCACGCATGTAAAGCCGGCCGCCTCGCCCAACGGCGCAACATACTCATCCAAGCACACCTGCCCCCCGCGCACTTCGCCCACCTCGAACGCCAACCAGCCGCCCGGTCGCGTGATGCGATATAGCTCGGCGAAGACGTCGCGCATCACGGCAGACCAGGCTTCGAGCGTGCGTGTGAAGGTGAGGCGTTGCGCGATCTCATCGGCAGCGATGCCGTTGAACCAGCAGCGCAGCCAGTTGTCCTCGGCATACTGGACTACGTCCAGAAAGGGGGGTGAGGTAACCGTGAGCTGCACGCCGGCATCAGGAATGGTGGGCGTGTGGCGCGCGTCGCAGGTGAGCAGCAGCGCCGACTCGCCTGCCGCGCGCAGGTTCGCGCGTTGCACCTCGGTCAGGTTGCGCGTCAAGCTGGCCGTCTTGCGCAGGATGATGGCGCGCGTGTCGCGGTATTCCGGCTGCTGATTCAAGCGCGCGTTGATCCGGCGCTGGCGCGCCGGGCTGGCGGCCTGATTGGGCGGCAAGGTGTAGACCGAGAAGAAGCCGCGCGAGTGACCGGTGAGCCGGTTGGTCGCCACCATGCGAATCCAGGCGTCTACTTCGTCTTCCTCGCCGGCCTGCCGGCGCTTGGCCAGATAGTCGCGCAGGCCGACGATCTCGCGCTCGGTGTCGGGGTGAAAGAACATCGAAAGGTCAATCTCGGCGCGTCGCGCCGATGGCGGAATTTGCGCCAGCCGCTCGGCAACCGCCTCGCGCGCCGACAAGCGCAGACGTGGCGCGGTGAGGATCACGCTGAGCGGGTTGACGTCGTTGGCAATCACGCGCCGGCCTAATAGCGCTGCCTCGATCGCCGTCGTGCCGCGCCCGCTGAACGGGTCATACACCACGTCGCCGGGCCGGGTCAGCCGTTCGATGAAATAGCGCGGGAGCTGCGGCTTAAAGCAGGCGCGATAGGAAATTTCGTGCAGCGCGCAGGCTTGTCGCTGGCGCGCCGTCCAGAACTCGCCGGTCAAACGCGGGATGGCGCGCCCGGCAACGGTCAGCGTATCGCGCAACGGTGCGCCGTCGAGAGCTTCGAACAAGCGCACCTAGCATAGCAGATCACTTCTCCATCGCCTTCAGCGCCTCATAGGCCGGACGCGTCCGCGTTTCCGGATACACAGGATCCACGACGGCCCACCAGTATTGCTCGTTCTGCGGCGTCCAGTCGAACTGCGGGATGGAAAGCGCGATCATCGGGCCGATCCACGGCTGCCAGTTTTGTCTGGCCCAGCGGAAGGCGCGCACCATGTAGTCGGCCTTCAACTGTTCGTCTATAGCGAACCAGGCATAGTGCTTGTTGACCGGATCGGTAGTCCAGCCGAACTCGAGCACGGCAACCTGTTTAGCGCCATCGCCGAAGCGCTCCATGATCGTGCGCATGTCCTCGACGTGACGGAAAGCGAAGAAGCGATGTCCCCCCAACTCGGGGATGCTAACCGCCATACCGGGCGGCGTCTCCGGCGCAGCGCGGAAACCCGGCGCATGTATGCCGAGCAAGTCGAAGTAGGGCGCAGCGCCGGCTTCGTACATCGCGATCAGGAACTGATCGTGCGGCATGGCCAGCGGCGGGCCGTTGCCGGTCGGCGCCAGGCCGGCGCTGATGACCAGCGCGTTCGGGTCGGCCCGCTTGATCGCGATGGAGCAACCTTTCAGCATCTCGACGTAGGCCTGGGGATTGGGCGGCATGCCGCCCCACTCGCGTGCCAGGTTCGGCTCGTTCCACACCTGATAGGCTGCCACCTTGCCTTTGTAGCGCGCGGCGATCACACCACAGAAGTCGAAGAAATGCTGCAGGTTGCGCGGTGGGCCGGCGGCGATGCCCTGATCCAGCGGATAATCGTAGCGATCCCAGTACGGCTCGCGATCCAGCCGCACGATCAAGTTGCGTGTGAAGACCTCCGTCGTCAGGAACACCACGTCATCGGCGCGGCTCCAGTCATACTTGCCCTTCTCGATCTCGATATCGCGCCAGGCGAAGGTCTGCTTCACCCATTTGAAACCGGCTGCCCGAATCAGCCCCAGGTCGCGCGTAGCAATCTCCGGCTTCCACCACAGGTAAGCCTCAAAGCCATAGCCGGGCGATTCGACCCGGCGCGCTGCGACAACTTGCGGCGGGGCCGGTTGAGCTTGCTCGGGAAGATGCGGCCGGCGCGTTGCCGAAGGAGATGCGCATGCTGTCGCCAGCAGCACGGCTGCCGTCCAGGCAGCCCATCGTGCTCGTCTCATTGTCGGCTGGGATGAGGGTTGAGCGACTGCGCTAGCGGGACATGGCCCTCAGGGCCTCGAACGCCGGGCGCGGCGAACCATCGCGGCGTGTGATGCTATACGGCGCAACATTCTCCTGATCCGGCTCGCCGCCCACCTTCTGAATGTAATCCAAGTTGAAGACGATGGCGAACTTGACGTAGCCGCTGTCGCGCATGATCTGGAAGGCTTGAACGATCCAGTCGGCTTGCTCCTGCTCGGTGTTGTCGAGCGCGAAGCCGAAGCCGGGCGGCGCGCCTTGCACCGGTGACCCATCCGAACGCTTGAGGTTCTCCATGGAAGCCCAGCCGAACTCGGTCACGCACAGCGGCTTCTGTGTCTTCTCGTAATACAGCCGCATCGTGCTCTTGAACGACCAGGATGGATGAGGTGAATCGAAGGGGCCGCGGAAGGTGGCCGTCGGATCGTTGTAGCCTTCGTTCCACTCCTTATCCGGCGGCATGTTGTAGCCGTTCAGGTGTACGCCGATGCAATCCACACGGCTGGGGCCGCCGGCGGCGACGAACTGATCCATATAGGTCAGGTCGTCCACCACCTGCATCACGCCATCTTTGGTGATGTTCGCGCCAGTCGGCGAGAGCGCGCCCATCAACACGATGATGTTCGGGTCAATCGCTCGGATGGTCGGCACGACGGCGTCGAGGAAGGCCACATAGTCGCTGGCCTGGATCTGACGCGAGGCGACCGTCCACTCGCGGTCGAGGTTCATCTCGTTCCACACCTCGATGGCCTGCACGCAGCCCTTGTAGCGGGTAAGCAACTTTTCGATGAAGATGCGCGCGTCGTCGTAGTTGTCGGGCGGGCCGAGCAGATCCGGCCGTGCAGGATTGGCGTTTTGCGGTCGCGACCACGCCGGCGCGGCGAGCACCCCGAACAGGATGTTCAACCCCTTCTTGTTGGCGTCGGCGGTGAAAGCGTCGAGCAACTGCCATTTATACAGCTCATACTGGCCACGCCCGTTGCGCTCGAAGTCTACCCAACGGATTTGCGCCTTCGTCCAGTCCATCTTCAGTTGCTCGGCCATGATCGTGTTGAAGAGGCCAATGTCGCCGACCGGCCAGTTGCTCTGGATGCCATAGCCGAATTTGGACGGCGCAGGGCGTGGATTGGGGCACACGAAATCGTCAATCCCCTCGATCTTCCCGCGCGGGTCCATTGTTGCCTGGGGCAGGGGCGCTGCACCGGCGTCGGTCGGCGCATTGTCTGAACCTTCGCCCGGCGTTGGCGGTACGGCCGGATTCTGGCCCGGCGTCGGGACCTGCGGCGCGAAGATGGTGACCTCGGGGACGAACGGCGTCGGTTCTTCGGCTGCACCTGCGCCGCCAACTGCACATCCGCCCGTCAGCACACAGATACCGAAGCCAAGGAGCGCCAAGGCCACCAACACGACTGCGCCCAGGGCAACAGCACCGATCAGTAAACGACGACTCCGCTCTCGATTGGGATCGAGCTTGGGGTTGAAGGTGTATCGGCTCATTTCATCACGCTGCGCAACGATTCGCAAGCCGGGCACGTGCCATCGGGTCGAATCATGGCGTAGCCTGCCTGAGGATCACCTTCGATGTTGCGAGAAGGATCGTCCGCAATCCACTCTGTAGCATCCACATTCCACACGATCATCAAACGCACCTTGCCGCTTGCTTTGGAGAGCTTGGCCGCTTCGGCCAGCCATGCGGCATGATTAGCCAAGGTCGTGCCGGCAGCAAACGAATACTTGGCCGGCATGCTCGAAGAGAAGTCCTCCGCGGTCACGTAGCCCAACGCAGTGAAACATACCGGCTTGGCGCCGTTGAACGCGCCGTAGTAAGCGTTGCGCAAGGGTTCGTAGTACTGTGAGTAATGCAGCGCGCCCACAGCGCTGGGCGGCTCGAAGCCGGAGGTGTAGTGAATGCCCACGCAGTCCATGTAGTCCTGGGCGTGTTCGGCGGCCATTTGATTGAGGAAGGCCAGCTCATCGCATCCGTCCTCGGCGCAGCCACCGGAATATACGCCGGATGTCTGCGCCAGGCCGGCGCTGATCACCAGCGTGTTGGGATTCGCCTGTTTGATGGCGAAGTAGGCGCGCTTCAACAGGTCCGCATAGGACGCACCGTTGATCTGGCCGGCCGGCCATTCTGCTTGGTAGTTCGGCTCGCTCCACACCTCGATTGCATCCGCACCAGCGGCGGCGATCTTGCCCAAATGCTGCGCCCACTGGTCGCGATAGGCGATGTCCATGACGCGGTTGCGGTCGCCGACGGCCGTGACCAGCACCTTCAACCCTTTGGCCTTGGCCTTGACGATGAAGTCTTCGGGCAGCGTTTCGCCGCGCACTTCGGTGCGCGCCCACGTCATGCCGGCGGTCTTCATCTGCGCAGCGTGGGCCAAGTCGTTGACGTGCCCACCGAGTTCGAACACCTCGGCGTTCACGCCGGGCAAGGACGGCGCGGCGCGCTGCGGCGCCTGACCGGCGACTGCAGCGTCGGCCACCGATGCGGCCATTGCCGTATTTGCGCCGCCTTCAGCAGTCGGCGCGTCTTTGGATACCGCTACGCGCGACGAGTCCAATGTCACCGACCGCACGCTTTGAAAGACAGAAGTGATCTCGTACTCGCCCTCGCCGCCGGGCGCTTGCACGACCATGGTGTCCGGGCTCCGGCTAAGCGGCAGGCTGAACGGCGTGCCGGCGCCGAACGCGACTTTGATCACCGGCTCCGGCGCCGACACCGACGCCAGGCCGCCGCGTGCGAATCCCTCCACCACTTGCATGACGCCGTCGTCGTTGCCCGGATGCGCCAGCCCGCGCAGCGTGATGCCGCGAATGTTGTGCCGGCTCAGGCGCTCCAGCGTGCGCTTCAAGCTGGCAGCCGTGTTCAGCCACACGGTCTGCTGGATGCCGCGTTCGTCCACGTAGCTGTACGAGTAGAACTGACCGTTCTCGTCGTAGCGCACATCGGAGGGTTCGATGTTGCCGCTCCACCAAAGTCTGACGTTTGCCCCTGGCGCAACAGCGGGTGCTACGGTCCGTAGCCCGCCCAAACCGGCCAGCGACTCTTCCAGACCGATCAGCCTGACGCGCCCGTTGGCGTCTTTTTGGACGCTCAAGGTTGGAACGATCACCTGCAATTTGTAACGATTGACGCGACCGACCAGCCATTCGATCAATGGGTCCAACTGGCTGGTGCACCATGCTTCGGGGTTGGTGCTCAGGTCGAGCTGAACCGACGAGGCAGCCCGGCCGATCCGATACAAGTCATAGCCCGGCGAGTCGAACACGCCGGCTGCGCCGGCAGCGTCGCCGGTCGCACCGGTGAGCGACGGCGCAGGGACGACGACGCTGAGGGTTTTGCCACGTTCGGCCAAGCGCGCGCCGAGCAATTCGACGAACTGCGCGAAGGCGTCGCGTTGCGTCTCATCTACACCGCGATAGTCTATCTGCACGCCCTCGAAGCCGCCGGTCGTGACGAGGTTGAGCAAGGTGTTCACATGCGCAACGCGGCCCGCTTCGCCGGCCAGCATCGAGCGCAGCAGCGTGCGGTTGACTTCGCCTTTCGCTCCCCAATTGCGCACGACCGGGATGGTCTTCATCGGCGCGCCGTTCACGCCGGCCGGTCGCAGCAGCTTGGCGGGATCGCCGACGATGCTACCGCTGTCGCCCAGGTAGAGGCCGGTGGCATGAATTTGGCCTGCGCTGGCCGGAATGGATCGAACGATTGATGCCGGGTCGCCGGCTACCGGAGGCGACTCGACGCCGAGCGCGGGCGGGATGGGCGCAACCTTCATCAACGCCACGAGCGAGGGCACGCGGCTTACACGCGCGACAACCTCGCGGGACGCCGCGTCCAACTCGCCACCGAGCCATGTCCAGGCGCGTGCTTTGTCGTCCCAGCCGTATAAATCCAGGCTCGCGCCGGCCTCTGCGCCGGGCGGAATGCTCATGCGCAGCGTCGCCAGCTTGGGATCCACACTGCAGGTCTCCACTGCGACCGGGTCACCCACAAGCGTCAAACCGGCCGGCAGGCTGGCGGCCGCAGCCTGAAGCTCGGCATTGCGAGAGGCAGAGGTGAAGTCGGCCAACGACAAGACACCCAGCTTCACGCCGAAGCTGCCGGCCAGGTCGCTTGGCATCACCCGAATCTGGAATCCCTCGACGGCGACCGTCGTCCGCTCGGTCGTGAACTCGCTGCAGCCGTTGGCACTGATCAGATGCAGCCCGACCAGCGCTGCGCCGACGGCTAGAACTGCGCCAAATCCTACGCCGGCCGCTTTGAGCCAGCCCGAACGCGTCGTCGGCAGCAAGAACTGAGTGCGCGGCGTCTCTCGCGTTGGGCGTGGCGGCCTACGCTTTCTCCTGTTGCTGGCTAGCCTGGGAATGCGGTCAATGACCGGCGTTTCTGTAAAACCTGATAAACCGGGATCCGAACCACCGGAGGCGTTCGAATCAGATTCTCGATGCATAGAAGGCCCATTCATGTGTGCGCCTCGTGTCAAGCGTTACCCTTCTATGAATTTTTTTGAGCGCCGCATGCGGCACAAGCCAAATGCCGGCGGAATGCGATCGGCCTGGGTGCAGTGGAGTGTCGTTCTAGCCTTGGCGCGCGGCAGCAGCCGATCGGTTCATGTTGTCGAATTCAGCATTCCAGATTTCGACTCCGGGATAACACAGCCGCGCATTCTAGCACGGCGTTCGTGCACGTCATCCGTTCCCGACGCGGGCCTCTCCGGCGCAGGCGCCGGCTCGCCCCGGGTCACCTACGACGCAAGAGCCGCATCGGCTGAAGTTTATAGCAAGATGCGCCGGAACGCTTCCGCAAAGAAGATGCGCCCGTCGGCAGTCATGCGCAACAACCCCTGCCGGATGCGCAACTCGAGTTCCTCCGGCGCCTTCACCTGTGAAACGTGCATGCGAATCGCTTCAATCTTGACCTGCACGAAGTCCGTGACGTCCACCAGCGTATTCGGCTGGGCCGGGCCGGCGAAGTAGATCTCCTTGGGCGAATGCGGCTCGAAGCCGTCGGCCAGCAACTCGGGGAAGTACATCCGGTTGCCCGATGCAGGGAAGATCGCATCGCACACTGCCAGGCCGACGGCACGGTGGTCGTTGTGGTTGACGCGCATCGCGCCGTAGTGCAACGTCTGTGGGTCGGTCGTGACGACGATATCCGGGCATGCCCGCCGGATCTCGCGCACCAGGTCACGTCGAACATCCAGCGTATTCAGCAGCTCGCCGTCCATGTGGCTCAGAAAAGTCACGTCGCGCACGCCCAGGACGGCCGCAGCGTTGCGTTGCTCGTCGCGGCGCATGGCGACCAGTCGGGCCGGCGTCATGTCCGGCTGGTCGCTGCCTTTGTCGCCGCCGGTGACGACGACGTAGCGCACGTCGTGGCCTTCATGACACCAGCGGGCGATCGTGCCTCCGGCAAAGAATTCAGGGTCGTCGGGATGGGCGATGATGACGAGGATGTTCACGCGCTAGTAGGTAGAGAGGGTGGTGCTCTGTCTGCTCCAGGCGCTTTAGTTGCCGACACGTCGCGCCGTCGCCAGAACGGATTCGGCAGTGCGTCGGCAGTAGCTCCAATGGCGCCGAATGTCGGCGGGCGGTGTAAGCAATATGCCCGAGCTGTTAAGATAGTCGAGGTTGGTTGGTCGTATATAGCGATAGACTGCGAATTGAAGGCGCCACTGGGCGTCGTAGTAGGTTGTGCGCATCATCCGCCGCGTATTGCGCGAGATGGAAACGACGCGCTGCTTCCAATCCCCTGGGATACCACGGCCGGGGTTGAGCGACAACGCGCAACCCAGCGCAGCGATGTTCTGAAGCTCGTTCGTGGCCGAGTCCGCGCGCCACTGCCTCGAGCTATAGGTTAGCAACACCCCGGGCACGATCTCCCAGTCGCCACGCCCGGCTACCACGGGATGGGGTGCGCCGCTCACGAGCGACATCATCCCAACGAGCAGAACGACGAGAATAGGCTTTCTCATGTCTTGTCTAACCTCCGCACAAGTTCGACGAGAAGCGAATTCTCCGCATGATCGCAGTTGCAGCCCGACAATCAATCGCTGCCGCACTCAACCCGAATGTATTGAGGGTGCTCCGCTGAGCGCTATTCGCCCTTTTTGCGCCGGAGCAGCGGACGGCGTTTTTGCTGCGCATCTCCTTTGCTGCCGGCGTCCGAAGGACGCGGCTGGCGCCCGATGTCGGTCGGGCGGCGCTCGCCGCGCTGCTTGCGATCTTTCTTCTTTGCGCGGGCCAGGCGCGCGCGTTCCTCGTCCTGCTGCGCCTCGTTTGCTTCGATGAAGGCTCGGGCCGCCGGTGGGAGTTCGGCTGCTTGAGCTTGCGACGATGCGTCTGCTTCACCCTGCTTACCTTTGCCGCAGTCGCATTCGCCATTCGCATGGCGGTCGCACGTTCCGCTCGCAGCCTTCTCTTGCAGGCGCTTCCACTCTTCCAGCGGGATGAGCTGCTCGCGATGGAACTCGACTTCGCGCGCTTCCGGCCCTTCGCCGATCTTCACGCGCACCGAGTCGCGTAGGTGCAGAATCTCCACCACCTTGCCCGGCCCCAGCGGCGTGCCGATCATAGACTTGAGCTTGGGCAGGTGGCGGCGCGCCTCGACGTATTGTTCATACTCGTAGATCAGGCAGCAGCGCAGCCGGCCGCACATACCGGTGATGTCGTGCGGGTTCAGGCTGAGGTTTTGCTCCTTGGCGTGCTTGATCGAGATCGGGCTGAACTCGGTGAGGAAGCGTGAGCAGCAGCGTTCCTCGATGCCACACGCGCCCATGCCGCCCAGGATCTTGGCTACTTCACGTGGGCTGATCTGGCGCGTCTCGATACGCGCGCGGTAGAGCCGGCTCATCGCCTCGCGCAACGCGCCCACCTCGACGCGCTCTTCCTGATCGGACGAATACAGAAAGGTCAACGTCTGCCCGTCGAAGCTGTATTCAGCGCGCACGATCTTGATCGGCAAGTTGAGGGCAGCGCTCTCGGCACGGCAGGCGATCATCGCCTCCAGCTCTTTGCTCTCGTAGTAGTGGCGCATGGCCATGTCGCGGCCGGTGGCGCGGCGCTCGATGCGCTTGTAGGGACCGCCCTTGTCCTTCGGCGGTTTGAGGGTGGCGACTTGGCCCATCTGTTTGCCGCGTGCCGTGTCTACGATCACCCAGTCGCCAACCTTCAAGTCGTCGAAGCCCTCGGCGCTGTAGTGATAGACCTTACCGACCGGCTGGAAGCGCACACCGACCAAGCGCGGTTTAGGTTCGGTCGGCTTCTCCTCCGGTGGATATACGCCTGTCCACTCCGGCAGGTCGAACATCGAGGGCTCTTTGACCGCGGTCTCCATGCCAAACATTTAAATGCCGATTCGTCAGGAACGCCAACGACATGCGCGGCTCGGCAAAGCGGCCGTCTGGTGTCTCACCCGATGATCGAGATCGGGATGACGTTGTTCTGCTGGAAGTTCAGCACGCTGACGCGCGCCGCCACCTGCTTGGCGATCTCGGTCAGTCGCTTGGCCGCTTCGCTGTCGGGATATGCCGCAACGATCGGCCGGCCGCTGTCGCTGCCGATGCGGATCGCCGGGTCGAGTGGCACGCTGCCCAGGAAGGGCACCTTCTTCATCGCCGCCAGACGCTCGCCGCCGCCTTCGCCGAACATGGCGACCTTTTTGCCGGTGGCCGGGTCGGTATATGGCCCCATGTTCTCGATCACGCCGATGATGGGAATCTTGAGCTGCTCGAACGCCGCCAGGCCCTTGAGCGCATCGCCCATCGAGACCAGTTGCGGCGTGGTGACGATGATGCCCATCACGCCCTGCGCCGTCTGCGCCAGCGAGAGCTGCGCATCGCCCGTGCCAGGCGGCATGTCCACGATCAGATAGTCCAGGTCGCCCCAGGCCACGTCTTGCAGGAATTGGCGGATGGCGCTGTGAAGCATTGGCCCGCGCCACACCAGCGGCGACTCGGCGGGATAGATGAAGCCAATGCTGAAGATTTTGATCCCGAATTTCTCTTCCGGGACAAGCTTGCCGTTTTGCTGGGCCACACTCGGCATGGCGCGCCCGTCGGGCAGCAGCTCGGCCGTCGGCAGGCCGACCATCAACGGCACGTTCGGTCCGTACACGTCGTTGTCGAGCAGGCCGACCTGTGCGCCGGTTTGGCCGAGCGCAATCGCCAGGTTCACCGCAATCGTGGTCTTGCCCACGCCGCCCTTGCCGCTGGCCACGGCGATGATGTTCTTGATCGGCAAGTTGAGCGCGCTGCGCATGCGCGCATTCGCAGCCACGTTGCTCGTCCAGCCGATCTCGATCTTGCCGATGCCGGGGATTTTGCTCAGCTCGGCCCGCGCCGCCTTGTCCATCACGTCCTTCAAAGGGCAGGCCGGCGTGGTCAGCTCGATCTTGAACGACACGTCGTTGCCGCGGATCTGCAAATCCTTGATCATGTTCAGCGAGACCAGGTCTCGATGCAACTCGGGTTCGATCACGCGCGAGAGCGCGGACATCACTTCCTTCTCGGTAATCGCCATTTCATCTCCGAAAGGCGCGGACGGAGCACGCGCCATCACTTGCATATGCGCGAAAGCACAGAACGATACGCGGATTCTAACAGGGGCAGGTTATGCGATCCTCGCCCGTGCCGTCGAATCGCCGCGGGCGAGCGCGCAGCGGGTAAGCTGCCACAGGCCGATAACCAGCGCCAGCAGCCCGGCCAGCATCACCCACGCGCCGGCTGCGCCGAGCGCCGGCGCGCTCATCGCGAAGCCGGTCAACGCCGGCAGGAAGAGCGCGCCGATCGAGCCGGTGCTGGTCAGCACGCTGGCGATCATCCGCGCGGCGAATGGGAAGCGCTGGATGCCGATGGCGATGAGCGTGGGGTAGATCGGGCCGAAGCCGGCGCCGACCAGAAAAGCCCCCGGCCACACGGCGGCGCTCGCCCAACCCGCCAGCAGCATCACGGCCAGCCCGGCGCCGGCCAGCGCAAAGAGCAAGCTGACCAGCGCGACGGATGACACGCGGCTGACGATCACGTGGGTGAAGTAGCGGCTGAGCGCCAACGCCGCCCAGAAAATGCTCACCACGATCGCGGCTTGAGCCGTGCTCATTCCCGTCGTGCGGCTGGTGAACTCGGTCGCCCACCCGCTGAAGGCGACTTCGCAGCCGACGTAGAGCCCCATCACCACACACAGCCCCCACGCGACCGGCGAGGCCAACAGCCGGCGCGCCGCGCCGCCTTCCGGCAATGCGAATTGTGCAGGCAACGGCTGGCGCAGCCCGTCGCGCGTCCCTAGCGCGCCCAGCGTAAGCGGCAGCGCCATCGCCGCAGCGCCCCAGAACGCCAGCGTCGCCGCGTTGATCAGGGTGTAGCTTGCCGAGACCAACAGCGGCCCGATCAGCGCGCCGACGCCGAAGAAAGCGTTGAGCCGGTTGAGCACCGCCGACGCGCGCTCACTCTCCTGTTGCATGCCGAACATGGCGTTATACGCCACCTGTGTGCCCGATTGGCCCAGGCCCAGCAGATACGTCGCAACGAAGAAAATGTTCAGGTGGGCGCCAAGCGCCAACAGCGCCATGCTGCTGATCACCACTAACGGGCTAACGATGAGCATATTGCGTGTGCCCATGCGCGCCCCGAGCGTATTGATGATCGGCGCAGACGTGAGGTAACCCAGCGACATCGAAACGAAGATCAGACCGATCTGGTCGAGTCCGGTGTTCGCCCTGGCCGCAAGCGTAGGCAGCGCCGACCCCAGCAGCGCCGCGCTCACACCGAGGCTGACGAAGGCGTAGCATCCGAGGATGAACAGCGGAGAAGCAGTGCGCATGGCGAGCCGCGCCATTGTAGCGGGAGCGGCCTATGCCCGCACTTCCATCAGCCGGATGACGTTGGTGTGTCCCGATCCGCTGCCCAGGGGCAGGCCGGCCGTGACGACGATCGTGTCGCCGGGCTTCGCGCAGCCCAGCCATTGCGCCGCGTCGCACGCTGCTTCGAACAACGTGTCGGCGTCCACCTTGCGCGTCTCCGCGATCATGGCTTTTACACCCCACATGAACGCGCTGTAGCGCTTGGTGCGTTCGTATGGCGTCAGGCACACGATGGGCACGGCAGGGCGATGGCGCGCGATCATGCGCGCCGTGAACCCGGACGCCGACGCGCACACGATGGCTTTTGCGCCGATCGTCTCGGCGATGCGCACGGCTGCAGTGGTGATGGCGTCGGTCTTGTGGTCGGGGGTGTCGTCATCGGCCAAGGCGTCGCGCACCTGGGCCAAAAGCGCGCCCGGCTGGTAGATGACGCTGGCTTCGGCGCGCGCGGCGATACGCGCCATGGCCTCCACCGCTTGTATCGGGAATTCGCCCACCGCCGTCTCGCCACTCAGCATCACGGCGTCGGTACCATCCAGCACGGCGTTGGCCACGTCGCTGGCTTCGGCACGCGTTGGCTGCGGCGAGGTGATCATGCTCTGCAACATCTGCGTGGCAGTGATGACCGGCTTGCCGGCGCGCAGGCAGGTCAGGATGATGCGCTTTTGATAAAACGGCACTTCCTCCGGCGCGGCCTCTACGCCCAGGTCGCCGCGCGCCACCATGACGGCGTCGCTGGCGTGCACGATGGCCGGCAGGTCGTCCAGGGCCTCGGGCTTCTCGATCTTGGCGACGATGAGTTGGTCGCCGCCGCCGGCCTGGATGAGCCGGCGCAGCTCGTGCACGTCGTTTGCGCTGCGCACGAACGACATCGCCAGCGCATCCACTTTTTGCGCGATGGCAAACTGCACGTCATCGCGATCTTTGGGCGTGAGCGACGACACGGCGATCTTCAGGCCGGGCACGCTCACGCCCTTGTTCGATGTCACCAGCCCGCCGTTGAGCACGCTGCACGCAATCGTCGTCGCATCAATGCGATGCGTGACATGCAGCGAGATCGCGCCGTCGTCAATCAGCACGCGCTGACCCACTTGGACCGCGGCCAACAGGTCAGGATGAGGCAAGGGGATGGCCTCGCCGTCGGGATGGTCGCTGAAGACAACTTGCTGATCGCGCTTCAGTTCGACCCCCTGGTCAGTCAGCCGGCCGATGCGAAACTTCGGGCCTTGCAAGTCGCCCATCAAGGTGATGTTGGCGCGTTCCTCGGCAGCGACCTTGCGCACCCGAGCGATGCGCCGTTCGTGATCGGCCCGGCTGCCGTGTGAGAAGTTCAACCGCGCTACGTCCATGCCGGCGCGGATCATGCCGCGCAGGATCGCTTCGTCCTCGCTCGCCGGTCCGAGGGTGCAGACGATTTTGGTGCGCATGCGTCCTCCTGTGCTTCGTATGCCGGCCGCGCGTTAGCGTCCGGTCCGTCTGGGTCGGCGGATAGGATACAAGCGATATGTATAATGCGCGTGAAGAGCACTCGCGCTCACTCAGCAGTTGCTCATCTGGCTGAGGTCAAATGTGGGTGTAGAAGATTTTAGGCGCACCGGCGAATTTTGATTTTGGGCTGCGTTCCCTCTGAATTGTGTCGGCGCCTGCATTTCGAGTTGCATATTGTGATTGCTTTGTATGGCCAGAAAGAAGAAAGAAGCCACCACCGTAGCGTCGGATAAATTGCAAAACGACGAGACGACCGAAACGACACACGCTCGATCCGAGAAGTCGAAAGCCAAATCCACGCGAAGTTCATCATCGCGCCGAAACAACCGCACGAATCAAGCTGCTGCAAGCACATCCGAGGCAAAGCCTGGATCGCCCACATCGCCATCCGATGGCTCGTGGAAGCGCGTTGACCTGCACATCCACACGCCGGCCTCGCACGACTACGAAGAGCCGAACAAGACCTACCTCGACATCCTGAAGCAAGCCGAGCGGCGCGGCCTCAGCATCATCGCCTTCACCGACCACAACACGGTGAACGGCTACCGCAACATGATGAACGAGATCGAGCACCTCGAATATCTCGAGAAGCTCGACCGCATCCGCCCCGATGAGCTGGCGCGCCTGAACGAGTATCGCCGCTTGCTGAAGAAGATCCTGGTGTTGCCGGGATTCGAATTCACGGCGACGTTTGGGTTTCACATCCTCGGCATCTTCTCGCCGGATAAGCCATTGCGCGACATCGAGCGCGTGCTGATGGACCTACGCGTGCCAGGCCATGCGCTGGACAAGGGCTTGACCGAAGCCGGCGCCACCAGCGACGTGCTGCAGGCCTACGAGGCGATTGACGAAGCCGGCGGCATTGCCATCGCAGCGCACGCCAATTCGTCGAACGGCGTCGCCATGCGCGGGCTCAACCTGGGCGGCCAAACGCGCATCGCCTTCACGCAAGACCCGCACCTACACGCCATCGAGTTCACCGACCTCGACCGAGGGCGCTACTCGAGCGCACACCTGTTCACCGGCATCAAGCCCGAATACCCCCGCCGCATGTTCGCCATCCAAGGCAGCGACGCCCACCGGCTGACCGTCTCGAAGGAGAACGCGAAGCGGCTGGGCGTGGGCGAACGGGCTACGGAGATCCAGCTCGACGAAGTCAGCTTCGAGGCGCTGCGCAACGTGTTCCTCAGCCAAGACTTCGGTCGCGTGCGGCCGGTCTTCGATGTGTTGGACCTGCCCGAGGATGCGCTGATAAAAGCACGCGAGGGCGGCCCGAGTGCGTCGGTCGCCTTTCACGTGGCCTTGCCCAAGCGCGGCGACCGGTTCGAGGCGGTGCTGCGCGACATCTGCGCCATGGCCAACGGCGAAGGGGGCAACGTCTTCATCGGCTGCGACGCGAAGCCCGGCAAGAAAGCACCCGGCGTCTCCGATGCGCACGACCTGGTGCAAAAGTTATCGCTCGAGATGGAAAAGCGCATCGCCCCGCGACTCTTGGCCCCGGTGCAGGTTCGTGTGCTCGACGGCGCCGATGTGCTGCACATCCGGGTGCCGTGCGGGGAAGATGCGCCCTATGTGCTGGACGGCGATCGCTTCTTCGTGCGGTCGGATGCGGAGAGCCGTCCCGCGACGCGCGACGAGATCGTGGCGATCGCGCGGCGAGGCTACGAAAAGCCGCAGCCTCAGGAGCAACGCCCACCTGCTCAGCCCCAGCACGCCGAACGTCGTCCGCAGCGGCCGCCCCAACCGCAACCGGAACGACGCCCACACGAGCAACGCAAGCCTCAGCAGCAACCCCAGCAAAAACAGCGCCCGCCGCAGCAGACCCAGCCGCCCGCCAAACCGCAACCACAACAGCAATCGGTCCGGCGCGAGCGCCAAGATAAACCGCGGCCGGCTGAGCCGGCGACCGTGACGATCGCGGCACAATCGCTTCCGGCAGAGAACGGTGCCTCGGCCCTCCCCGGCACGCCGAAGACCGGTGTGCAAGTGCTGTCCATGGAGGAGCGCAGCGGCGTGGTCTACTTCACGGTGCGCGACCTGCGCAACAACTCGGTCATCCGCAATGTGACGATGAAGAGCGCGCGCGATCTGTGGCACTATGCCATCACCCAGTTTGCCGATCATCCCAGCGGGCCGGAGGAGATCGAATGGCAGGGCGACCGCGCAGTGCTCACGCGGGAGATGCGCGCCGGCAAGATGCGCTCCGACCTAGCGATTCGCGACGCCAGTGGCAAAGTCGTGGTGTTCTACGGCGTCACCGACGACGGCCTCGACGAGCGCTGGCGCGAGTTGATCGCGGCGTTCAGCGCAAGGAGCGGCGCCGCAGCCGAGGCGCCGGCGTCGCCATCGAACGGTGCGAGCGAAGCGCCGCCGGAGCAGCTCGAAGAACAGACGCCCGAAGAGGCACAGGCGCCAACGGAAGCATAGCGGCGAGACCTACGCGGCTGCCCCCATCACACCTGAACCACGCAAGGTTGGGCATACCGGCCTAGCCGTTCCGACGAGAGATGTCGCCGGTCAACCCAGCCGCAGCCGTTTCGCACTGATCACACCGGTGTTCAGGCCGATCAGGTTCTGGCCACCACGGAAGCGCGCATGCTCCAGCTTGACGCAGCGATTCATCACCACGTCTAAGCCGGCTTCGATCGCGCGCTGCGCCGCTGCCTCGTTGATGATGCCGAGCTGCATCCACACCACTTTCGCGCCGATGGCGATGGCTTCCTCGACGATGGGCGGAACGTCCTTCGGGTTGCGAAAGATGTCCACGATCTCGATGGTGTGCGCTTTGGCCGCCTCGACCAGCGATGGATAACACGTGCGCCCCAGGATCTCGCGCTCGCGCGGGTTGACCGGAATGACCTCATAGCCTTCGGCCAGCATATACACGGCGGCGAAGTGGCTGGGGCGGAAAGGGTTGCCGCTCAGCCCGACCATCGCGATATGCCGATAGCGCTGCAATAGACCGAACGCTTCGCCGGGCGTCTGGATCAGTTGAGCCATATCACCTGCGTGATGGAATTTCGCACGCCAGCGGGTTGGCGTGTCCATTGACGGAGAACAGGCGGGGGCGCGGCGCTTCGGTCTGCGATTTCTCCAGCGCCTGATCGAGGTCCCAGATCAGGTCTTCGATATCCTCCAGGCCGATCGAGAGCCGGATCATATCGGGCGTGATGCCACCAGCGCGCTGCTCCTCCTCACTGAGCTGTGCGTGCGTGGTGCTGGCGGGATGGATGACGAGTGACTTGGCATCGCCGACATTGGCCAGATGGCTGAACAGCTCCAGGTGCTCGATGAACGTGCGCGCGGCATCGAAGCCGCCGCGTATGCCAAAAGTGAACACCGCGCCGGCGCCCTTCGGCAAATACTTCTGCGCGAGGTCGTAATAGCGGTTGCCGGGCAGTGACGGGTAATTGACCCAGGCAACGGCCGGGTGCTGCGCCAGGTGTTCGGCGACTGCCATTGCATTCTTCACATGCTCGCGCATGCGCACGCCGAGCGTCTCCAGCCCCTGTAGGAACAGGAACGCGTTGAACGGGCTAAGCGCCGGCCCCATGTCTCGCAACGACTCGACGCGCGCCTTCATGATGAAAGCGAAGTCGCCAAAGGTCTCCCAGAAGCGCACGCCGTGGTACCCCTTGCTGGGCTCGGTCAGGCCGGGGAACTTGCCGTTGCCCCAGTCGAATCTACCGCTATCTACAATCACGCCGCCGATGCTGGTGCCGTGGCCGCCGATGAATTTGGTGGCGCTGTGCACCACGATGTCCGCGCCCCACTCGATCGGCCGGCACAGATACGGCGTGGCAAACGTGTTATCCACGATCAGCGGCAAGCCATGATCGTGCGCGATCTTCGCCACAGCCTCGATGTCGAGCACGTTGATGAGCGGGTTGCCGATGGTCTCGCCATAGAGCGCCTTGGTGCGGGGGGTGATGGCGCTGCGGAAGTTCTCCGGGTCGCTGGGATCCACGAAAGTGGTGTGGATGCCCATCTTGCGGAAGCTGATGTCGAGCTGGGTGTAGGTGCCGCCGTAGAGTGTGTTGGCGGCGACGATCTCATCGCCTTCCTGCAGCAGCGTGAACAGCGCGATGAACTGCGCCGCTTGGCCGCTGCCGGTGGCCAGCGCGCCGCGCCCCCCTTCCAGCGCTGCCATGCGCTCTTCGAACGCGGCGGTCGTCGGGTTCATGATGCGGGTGTAGATGTTGCCGAAGCGCTGAAGGGCGAATAGCGCAGCCGCGTGATCGGTGTCGTCGAAGACGTAGCTGGTGGTCTGGTAAATCGGCATGGCGCGCGCGCCGGTGGCCGGATCGGGTCGTTGCCCTGCGTGCAGGGCGAGGGTGTTGAAGCCGTACGTTCGCTCGCTCATGGGTTGTGATTCGCGGATTGGAAGCCTGACTGTGCCAATTCTACGCTACGACCGGTGCGACGGGTGCTTTTCAAAATGGGAGAGGAGCGCGGACCGGCCTGCAGCAGTATTCGCTTCAGTCGCGCTGGGATTCATCCCCGCGCTGAGCATACGGGCAAGCCGCGCGCATCCCGCCCCTTTCAGCGTTTACGCCGGGGCGGGTCTTCCTGCGCTATACGCGTAATGCCCGCGGCGTTGCGATTTCGCCGAAAGTGGCTATAACTTCGCCCCAAAGCATGGCGAACGTTCCGCTCCCGCCGCCCGATTCGCCGCCGCGGATGAACCGCGCGTTCTGGCGCGACGACCGCTTCATCCAGCTCGCCGCGCAGCTCATCGTTTTGTCCATCGTCGCCGGCCTGGCCTTCGTCCTGGTGCAAAACATGGCTACCTCGCTGCAGCGGCAGGGCATCATGCTGGGCTTTGGCTTCCTCGAGAACGCCGCCGGCTTCGACATCGGCGAGTCGCTCATCCGCTATACCAACAGTGACACGTTCGCCCGCGCGTTACTGGTCGGCTTGCTCAATACGCTGCTCGTCAGCGTGCTGGGCATCGTCCTGGCGACGATCCTCGGCATCATCGTCGGCATCGCTCGCCTATCCAGCAACTGGCTGGTCAACCGGCTGGCCTGGCTGTTCATCGAGCTGATGCGCAACGTGCCGCTGCTGGTGCTGCTCATCTTCATCTACACCGCTTTCTTCCTGAAGCTGCCGCGCGCGCGCCAGGCCATCAGCCTGGGGCCGATCTACCTGAGCAACCGCGGCGTGGCCATGCCCTGGGGTGAACCCACCGAGACCTGGCCGGTATATCTATACATCCTCATCGCGGCGGTAGGATTGGCCGTTCTGACGGCAACCGGGCTGCGCATCTGGCAAGAGCGCAGCGGCCGGCCCAAGCCGATTGCGCTGCCGGCGCTGCTCACGTTCGCGGCGACGACGGTGATCGGTTGGTTCGTCCTGCCGCAGCCGCCGCTGACGATCACCACGCCGGAGATCGCAGCCTTCAACTTCCGCGGCGGGTTGGTGTTGACGCCGGAATTCATGGCGCTGTTGATCGGCTTGGTGGTCTACACCTCGGCATTCATCGGCGAAGTCGTGCGTGCCGGCATTCAGGCGGTGCCGAAGGGACAGGTGGAGGCCGCGCGCGCGCTGGGGTTGAACGGCCGGCGCACGCTGCAACTAGTGGTGTTCCCTCAAGCCCTGCGGGTGATCATCCCGCCACTCACCAGCCAGTATCTCAACCTCACCAAGAACTCATCGCTGGCCGTGGCCATCGGCTATCCAGACCTGTTCGCCGTATCGGGCACCATCATCAACCAGACCGGCCGGGCGGTGGAGATGATTGGCGTCGTCATGGGCGTGTATCTGTCGGTGAGCCTGTTCACCTCGCTGCTGATGAACTGGTACAACCGCCGCGTGCGGTTGGTCGAGCGATGACGATGAGCGCGAGCACCTCTTCGCTTCCCTCACGCGCCGAAGTGCTGCCGCCCCCGACGGAGCGTTACACCGTGCTGGGCTGGCTGCGCAAGAACCTGTTCAGCACCTGGTACAACACGCTGCTCACGGTGATCTTCGGCGTCCTCGTCATCGTGCTGCTGCGCAACGTGTTGGAATGGGCGTTGACGCAGGCGCGCTGGGAAGTGATCACGGCCAACTTGCAGCTGTTCATGGTGGGGCAATACCCAACGGCCGCCACCTGGCGCGCCTGGGCCTGCGTGGTGTTGCTGGCGTTGTTGATCGGGCTGTCGTGGGGCATCTGGGGACGCCACCAGCGCGCCGGCGCGATCACCTTCGGCGCTTTGCCGTTCATCTTGGCCATTCTCGCGCAGGGCGAAGCACGCATCGCGTTGCTCATCGCCGGCGTTGCCGGTGCGATCGGCTTCGCGCTCAGTCGCTGGCGCGGCGCACGACTGCAGCGCATCGGCATCATCGGATGGGTGATCTATTTCCCGCTCGTCATCCTGTTGATCAGCGGCTTCGGCAGCGCGGACAGCCTCTTGCCGCTGGTGCCCACCAACCTGTGGGGCGGATTGTTGCTCACCTTGCTGCTGACCGTGGTGGGCATCGTGTTCTCCTTCCCGTTGGGCGTGTTGCTGGCGCTGGGCCGGCAATCCAGCCTGCCGATCGTGCGGACGCTGTGCGTGATCTACATCGAGGTGATCCGCGGCGTGCCGCTCATCACCGTGCTATTCATGGCGCAGCTCATGCTGCCGCTCTTCCTGCCCGGCGTGACGATTGACCGCGTAGTGCGGGCGATGGCCGGCATCGTCCTATTTAGCGCGGCCTACTTGGCCGAGAACGTGCGCGGCGGCCTGCAGGCCATCCCACGCGGCCAATACGAGGCGGCGCGCGCGCTCGGCCTGAACACGTGGAAGATGATGCTGCTGATCATCCTGCCGCAGGCGCTCAAGGCAGTCATCCCGATCCTGGTCGGCCAGTTCATCGCGCTGTTCAAAGACACCTCGCTGGTGGTCATCGTCGGGCTACTCGACCTGATGGGCATCGCCAAGGCGGTGTTGGCCCAGCCGGATTTTTTGGGCTTGCAGGCCGAGGTTTATCTATTCGTCGCACTGGTGTACGGCGTGTTCTGCTATCTGATGTCCGCCTTCAGCCAACGCCTGGAGGCGCGATTGAATACGGGAAGGTGAAGCAGCGCGTGGTGTGTCGCGTCATGCGTCCTCCGACTTGCGTTTTTCGTCTTGACTTCTGCGGCACAAAGGACGCAAAACGCACGACGCAGGACATGAGATACAAGGCCAGTGACCCATGACCGAACAGAACGACTCGACCGATCCGATCATCATCTGCCGAGACGTGCACAAGTGGTATGGCCACTATCACGCCTTGCGCGGCATCAATATGCAAGTGCGCAAAGGCGAGGTGGTCGTAATCTTCGGCCCGTCCGGCTCCGGCAAGTCCACCTTCATCCGCACCATCAACCGGCTCGAAGAGCACCAGCGCGGCGAGATCATCGTGGACGGCATCCGGCTCACGCACGATGTGCGCGACATCGAGCGCATTCGCATGGAGACCGGCATGGTCTTCCAACAGTTCAACCTCTTCCCGCACCTGACGGTGATGGACAACATCACGCTGGCGCCCGTCTGGGTGCGTCGGTGGTCGAAAGCGCAAGCCGAGGAGGTCGCTATGCAGCTCCTCAAGCGCGTCGGCATCCCCGAGCAGGCGCGCAAGTACCCCGGCCAGCTCAGCGGCGGCCAGCAGCAGCGCGTGGCCATTGCCCGCGCGCTGGCCATGCAGCCCAAGATCATGCTCTTCGACGAGCCGACCAGCGCGCTCGACCCGGAGATGATCAAAGAAGTGCTCGACGTGATGATCGAGCTGGCCGACAGCGGCATGACTATGATGGTGGTCACACACGAAATGGGGTTCGCCCGCGCCGTGGCCGACACGATGTACTTCTTCGATCAGGGACAAATCGTCGAGAGCGGCACCCCCGATCAGATCTTTGGCGACCCCAAGGAAGCCCGCACCAAGCTCTTCCTATCGCAAATCCTGTCACACTGAGCGACCGGGGGACCGTGTCACAGCACCCGCCCTGCCCGCTAACACAACACTAACGTGATGCCGTTATATCTCTAATGCCTTAGGCGTAGGGTTGATGGCGTCTCAAACTGAGTCAACGTTCGCGCAATCATCGCGTAAGTGCATGTGTGGAGGAAAGCAAAATGGCAAAAATCGTTGGCATTGACCTAGGCACCACGAACAGCGTGGTGGCAGTGCTGGAAGGTGGCAGCCCGACCGTGATTCCCACGGCAGAAGGCGGCAATCTCGTGCCGTCGGTCGTCGCCTTCAAGAAGGACGGCGAGCGACTCGTCGGCCAAGCTGCCAAGCGCCAAGCCGTGGTGAATCCCGAGAATACGATTTTCTCGATCAAGCGTTTCATTGGGCGCCGGTTCGATGAGGTAGAGGGCGAGCGCAAGCGCGTGCCCTACCAGGTGGTGCAGGGGCCGAAGGGCGATGCGCAGGTGAAGATCCCGAACACGAACAAGACCTATACGCCGCAGGAGATCAGCGCCATGGTATTGGCCAAGCTGAAGGCCGACGCCGAGGCGTATCTGGGCGAGCCGGTCACCAAGGCCGTCATCACCGTGCCGGCCTACTTCAACGACTCACAGCGCCAGGCGACGAAGGACGCCGGCCAGATCGCCGGCCTGGAGGTCTTGCGCATCATCAACGAGCCGACGGCCGCCGCACTGGCCTATGGGCTGGATAAGAAGAAGGACGAGACCATCCTCGTCTTCGACCTGGGCGGTGGCACGTTCGACGTCTCGATCCTCGAAGTCGGCGATGGCGTCGTCGAGGTGAAGGCCACCAGCGGCGATACGCACCTGGGTGGCGATGACTGGGACGCGGTGATCATGGACTGGATGATCACCGAGTTCAAGAAGGAACAAGGCATTGACCTGCGCAGCGACCGCCAGGCATTGCAGCGGCTGAAGGAGGCGGCGGAGAAAGCCAAGATCGAGCTGTCCTCGATGATGGAGACCGAGATCAACCTGCCATACATCACCGCCGACCAGACCGGCCCGAAGCACCTGCTGATGAAGCTCACCCGCGCGAAGTTCGAGCAACTGAGCGAGGGGCTGGTGAAGCGCCTGCGCGGACCGGTCGAGCAAGCGCTGAAGGACGCCAACCTCAAGGTCAGCGACATTGACGAAGTGGTGCTCGTCGGCGGCGCGACGCGCATGCCGATGGTGCAAGCCCTGGTCAAGGAGATGACCGGCGGCAAAGAGCCGAACAAGAGCGTCAACCCGGATGAGGTCGTGGCCGTGGGCGCCGCAGTGCAAGCCGGCGTGCTGGCGGGCGACGTGAAGGATGTGTTGCTGCTCGACGTCACGCCGCTCAGCCTGGGCGTAGAGACACTCGGTGGCGTGATGACCGTGCTGATCCCGCGCAACACCACGATCCCCGTGCGCAAGAGCGAGATCTTCAGCACGGCTGAGGACAACCAAAGCGCAGTAGATATCCGCGTGTTCCAGGGTGAGCGCCCGATGGCCGCCGACAACATGCTGCTCGGCCAGTTCCGGCTGGAGGGCATTCCACCCGCGCCGCGCGGCATGCCGCAGATCGAGGTGACCTTCGACATTGACGCGAACGGCATCTTGAATGTGAGCGCCAAGGACAAGGCGACCGGTCGCGAGCAGCGCATTAGCATCACGGCCAGCACCAACCTGAGCAAGCAGGACATCGAGCGCATGGTGGCGGAAGCGCAGCGCAACGCCGCAGCCGATGCCAAGCGCAAGGAACTCGCCGAAGCACGCAACGCCGGCGACCAGGCGCTGTATCAGGCCGAGAAGGCGCTGCGCGACCTGGGTGACAAGGTAAGCGGTGCCGATCGCGCCGAGGCCGAAGGCAAGATGAACGACCTGCGCGACGCGCTGAAGACCGACGACATCAACCGCATCAAGCGGGCCAGCGAATCGTTGCAGGCCACGATGTCCCGCATCGGCCAGAGCATCTACGCGTCGCAACCCGGCGCCGGCGGCGCGAAGCCCTCGGGCGATGGCAAGGGCGACGAAGGAGTGGTCGAGGGCGAGTACCGCTCGGTATGACCCTCGCAACCCTCACAGGGCCGCCGCCCCTGTGAGGGTTTTTTGTTTTGACCTCTCATGCGAACGCGCGAAGAACTCGAGCGCCTCGAGGCATTGACGCTTGCACCCTACGCCATGAAGAGCGCGGAGTCGCGCGGGCGGCAATATCCGGAGCCGGAAGCCCCCTATCGCACCGCCTTCCAGCGCGACCGCGAGCGCATTTTGCACACGACCGCCTTTCGCCGCCTGCAGGGCAAAACGCAGGTATTCGTGGTCACCGAAGGCGATTACTATCGCACGCGCATCACACACACCCTGGAAGTAGCGCAGATCGGCCGCACGATTGCGCGCGCGCTCGGCGCAAACGAAGACCTGGTCGAGGGCATCTGCCTGGCACACGACCTCGGCCATCCGCCCTTCGGCCACTCCGGCGAGCGCGCATTGAACGCGCTGATATCCGCACAGGGAGGCTTCGATCACAATCGCCAGAGCTTTCGCATCATCACCGAGCTGGAGCGCCGCTATCCCGACTTCCCCGGCCTCAACCTCACACACGAATTTCGAGAAGGCATCCTCAAACACAACACCGACGCCTCGCCTTCGACGGCGCCCCCGGATTACTGGCCGGAACTGCGCGGCACGCTCGAAGCGCAGATCGCCGCCGTCGTGGACGAGCTGGCCTACAACGCGCATGACCTCGACGACGCCCTGCGCACCGGCCTGGTGCGCGAGGAGGATGTAAAAACGCTCTCCTGGTGGCGACGCGCAAGCGAAGCCGCGCAGGTGGACTGCGACGCTGCCTTCACCGACGTCAAACGTCATCGCATCATTCGCAGGCTGATTGACCTCGTCGTGACCGATCTGCTGGTGGAGAGTTCGCGCCGCATTGCAACCATGCTGGCACAGCACGACGGCAAGGCCAGCGTGAATGACGTACGGCGCTGGCCGGAACTGCTCGTCGGCTACCCATCTGAGACGCAACGGATGAATCGAGAGCTGAAGGACTTCCTCTACGAACGCGTTTACTTCCACCCGCGTGTCCGGAGCATGGCCAAGCAGGCTGAACGCGTCGTCACCGATCTCTTCCAGGCATACCTGAATGAGCCGCACATGATGTCCGAGGGCGCGCACCGGCAGATGGAGCGACTGCCATTGAGCCGCGTCGTATGCGATTACATTGCCGGCATGACCGACCGGTTCGCCCTCGCCGAACACGCCCGGCTGTGCGATTCAGGCCGGCGTGCCTGAGTAGAGGTAGACCGGCGCATTGCCACGAGACGATCCGCGTTCAGCCGCTCATGCGGCGTTGCCGCATTCGAACGAAGAACAGGACGACCAGCACAAGCGCCAGCACGCCCGACGCGATAAGGAGCGCCCTCAGCACCGTCGTCGAAAGCACCGCCTCGGCCGGCCTGGCTTGAAACTTCTGATCTACCGGGACGGCGCTGAACGCGCCTAACCGGTTGATTAGGGCAGCTGCCGCTTGATCCGTCTCGACCGTTTCACCGGCGATGATGAATTGCGCCTCGACAGCCTCCGCCGGATCAAGCGCTGCATCGCGAGGCGAGCAGATCAGCACGGGATCATCCGATGTGAGCCGGTAGGCCTCCGGCACCGCAATCTCGGGTTGCCCGTCGCGTAGCGGATCCTTTGAATTGATAACGATATCCACCTGAACCTGTTGGCCCGGCGGAACGTCCCGGATGATGGCGCGCGCCTGATTGCTGCTCACTTCGCTCGGCGCCGATGGCGCGCGCAACGACACGATCGCGGCGTCGGGCTGCGACAAAGCGAATGTGACGTTGACTTCCGGCACGTTGGTAACACCGATGTTGGCGACGCAGACCGTGACGACATGGCGACCGTCGGCCGTGCGCATTTGTCGCGTTGTGTATACCACGCCCATGGGGGCGGTGCGCGCCACCTGCGCGTCGCCGATGTTGACAGCCTGCGCGGTGAGCGGTCCCGGCACATCGTCGTCGGACGGTGTGCGCGAAATCTCGACGCGCGGCGTTGCAGTCTGCGTTGCGGTCGCCGATGGCCGCGTCGTTTTGAGCGGTTCATTGCGCGGCGTCGCGGTAGCTTCGACGACGCCGGCTGGCCCTGGTGTTGGCGATGACGCTCTCACCGGCGCAGATACAGTCACAGGACTCGGCGAGAGCACGGGCGGAGCGGTCGCCGTGCTCGTGACCACAGGTTCGGCCGTATGCGCCGCCGTGGCCGTGGGAGTCGGGTCGGGCCTGGACGTCGCGGTCGCCGTTGGCCCGGACGCCGTAGATGTAGGCAGCAGGGGCGTCGTTGTTGCCGTTGGATCGGGCGCTTTTGTGGAAGTTGGAGGCAACGGCGTGTCCATTGGCACCGGCGTCACCGTGGCTGTGTGCGTCGGGTTGGGCCTGGGCATCACTGTCGTCGTCGGGTCGGGCGCTTTCGTGGGATCCGGAGGCAAAGGCGTGCTTGTCGGCACGGTTGACGTCGGCGTTGCAGTCGGTTCCGCTGTAGGCGTCCAAGTGGCCGTCGGTTGACCGTCCGATGTCAAGGTCGGCGTTGGCGACCGGCTGTCGTCGGGGGTGGTAGTGAGCGTCACACCCCCGACCGGCGTCTCTATCGGATCAGGGGTGATATCACTCTGTTGGGCGATGATAGGTCGGCGGACTCCCTGAGCATTAGCCGTTGCGCCAGACAACAACCCGATCGAGGCGAGCAAGGTAAGTGCGCATGCCGCTCCGATCAACCGGAGCCGGCCGTGCAGAACGTTCGATTGGGCGGAGGGTAGGTCATGCGCGGTCTTCAGAGTGAACACAATGGCGAGGCGCCTCAACACACGAACATATAGCCTTTGCCGCGCACGGTGAGCAAACGCTGAGGCATCTGTGGCGTCGGCTCTACCTTCGAACGGAGACGCGAGATGTGCGGGCGGATCAGGCTTGCCGCCTTGTCCTCATCCAGGTCCCGACCCATCACCTGGTTGACGATCGCGCGTGCAGACAAGGGCAGACCGGTGTGCGCGCTGAGGCAATGGATGATTGCTGCCTCGATCTGGCTCAGGCGTACGTTGTCCAGAGCGCTGAGGTCGAATGAATGCGCCGTATCGTTTTGGGCATGCAAGGCGTGTATACCGTTGCCCATCGCGGCATGTGCCTGGGGGCCGGCATCATGCGCAGTGTCGCCCGAACCACGCTGGCTCGCCTCGACGATGAGCGAGCGAATCGTGCTCAGGCGCTTCTCCAGCGAGTCGCCGGGCAGCAAATATTCATCCACGCCGAGACGAAGGGCTTTTCGGGCAGCATTCACATCGCCGACGTCATCAATCAAGACGATCTTTACGCAAGGTTGCGCCGGACTCGATCGGCCCTCGGGTGAGGCACGATTCAACAATCCGGCAACGTATTCGGCCAACGCCAACCCACCAGATTCGATGTCTGCTACAATTAGTAAGCAGGAACTGCTGCTAGACGGCAGACTTGAGGGGAAAATCAAGGCAGTCGCTTGCGCAACGGCGGACACGACATGAACTTCAGCACAATGGGTTCGTAGCAAGTTCAAGATCGTCGGGTCTGCGTGCGCCTCGCTCGTCAGATAGAGTGCCTGACTGATCATTTTTCTTGGACAACTCCTATCAACCAGTCGAAGCCATGCACCGCATACCATCTTTCCCATGCACCATCCGGCTACTCACGTGTGCGAAACGACCGGTCCGCCTCGTATGCATCTTTCGCCAGCCCGATGAGCGGTGTGTGAATGGCTTCGCTTGCTGAGATAGTCGCGTTGTAAAGGGGAATCTGCATTTAGCTTGCCGGGACGACAATGAAGTTACATCAACGAGCGACATTCACTTCACCGCAATAAATTACACTTGAGTTACATTCGTTATCTCAACTAGTTATTTGCGGTGCAGACTCATCCATGCAGGACGACAATTCCAGCAGGAACACGAAGCGCGCCGACGAGCTGGCCCTCATCAAGCGCGTGGTCAATAACGACCCGAGCGCGGTGGAGCAGCTCTTCCACGATTACGAGCCGGCTGTGTCGCGTTACATCGTGCATACTGTGCCCGACATCACCGAAGACGACCTGCAGGATGTCGTCCAGGAAACATTCATCGGTGTGTTGAGGTCAGCAAAAGACTATCGTGGAGAGTCGAGTTTGAGCACGTGGATCTTACGCATCGCGCATTACAAAGCCGTGGACGCCCTGCGCCGGCGCCAGGTGATGAACAGGCGCGAGGAAACCATCGAGAACATGTCGAGTGACGAAGTGTCGTTCGTTGGAGATGCCTCCGCCGACGTCGAAGAAGATGTCGTGAATGAGCAAGACATCATGCTCGTGCGTCGGGCTCTCGCCTCGCTGCCGGATGAACAACGCCGAGCTCTGACGCTGCGCTACGTGAACGGCCTGCGCGTAGATGAAGTGGCTGCAACGATGCAGGTCACCCGGCGCAGAGCGGAGCTACTGATTACCCAAGGTCGCGCCGAACTCAGGCGGCGACTGATCGAAATGGACGTTCGATCGTGACGATCTATCACCCACCGAGTCGCGGACGCTGGGGGGATGCGCCCTTCGTTGAGCAGGTGCTTTCCGAATCGGCGCGCCGCGCGCTGACTTTGAGTGCTGCGCGGCGCGCAGCCGTGCTTGCCGAATTGCTTGCAGAGGTTGCGCGGCTAAGGGCTGCTCAGCTCCGTCACATACGACGGCGTGCCCAGGTCGAACTCGTCCTCATCCGCCTGTTATCGCCAGGCACATTTGCCACCCTTTCGACGTTCGCGGCCTGCGTTTGTCTCTGCGTCGCCTACCTCTTGTTCGGTGGCGCGCGCACCCCGGCGTATGCCTCTCTTACAGGCCAAGCTGCGCTAAAAGAGATGCGCCACGGCCCGCTGGGTCTGACTTGGAGCATCGCTCGCCCGGCTGCGGATCGGCAAGCCTATGCGCTTCATCAGGGCGACGAACTCCTCGCCAGGACACCGGTGACGATTACGTTCGACAGTGGGGCACAAACCATCCTAGCGCCGGGGACGCGGCTTCGAATGTTGTTCGGTCGCGACGGTTTCGCGCTCATCCATGGGGAGGTTGCCGTCGCCGTTGCACCATCGCACGATGGCGCAGTCAATTTCCACGTCGAGACCGCTGCCGGTTCAGCAACCGTGAAAGGCACACACTTTCGCATGCGCACCGAGCGCGATGCGAGCGTGAGTGAATTCACCGATGAAGGCCGAGTCGTCGTCGCCAACGACTTGGGAACGGTGAACGTGTCCACAGGCGAGCAGATCAATCTCCGGCCCAACACACCGCTCAAAGTCGAACTACAGGTGCCGCATGTGATATTCCTCCACCATACCGGAGATCGCGTGTCCAGCAACACGTCGCATGTCCCGTTCCGCGCACGCATCTTTCCGCGCGCGACGCTGATCGTGGAGGAAGCGCTTACCGGCAAACAGTTTGCGCGCTACATCGCCGATGACGCCGGCTGGGTGAAAGACACGCTCCCGCCCATCACAGGCTCGATGATACTGCGCTTCAGCCAGACCGCATCCGATGGCCGGTCCAGCGCCCCATCACAGCCGGTCGAGATCGTCATTGACCGTACGGCGCCGACGCTGGCGATCACGCGCATCCTGCGCGATGGCGATGTGGTGCAAATCTTCGGGCGCACGGAGATTGGCGCGGGCGTGTGGGTGAACGGCGAAGCAGTCAAACCGAAGCCAGACGGCACCTTTTCGTTCGAAGTCAACGTGCGCTTGGCGCACGGTTCAATCACGATCACCGCAGCCGACGCAGCCGGCAACGTCACGCGCGTCATCCAGCACCTCGACCGCTAGCCGCGCCGCTCATCCTTTCAACCAGCGCAGCAAGGCTTCGACGCGCTCGACCTCTAGCTTGGTCAGATCGTACTCCAAGCGGGCCCGGCGCTCTTCGGCCTCTGCCGCTTCGACTGACTCGTAGAGCGAATGGAGCAGCTCGCGCGCCCGCGCTTCGCGCTCGCTCTCGTTCTTGCCGGTGATCTCGCCCGTCATCAAGCGTGCCGCGCGTTCCTTCTCCAACATCAGCCGGGCACGGATAGCCCGCTCGGTCGCTTCCCACAACGCCGACCGCGCCTGCTTCAGTTGTTCGTAGGCATCACCGATCGTCTGCTCGTCCATCGCTAGTAGCCGAGGTTGGGCCGCAGCCAGCGCTCGGCTTCCTCCATGCTCATGCCCTTGCGCCTGGCATAGTCTTCGACCTGATCACGACCGATCTTGCCCAAGCCGAAATAGCGCGCTTGTGGATGGAAGAGATACCAGCCACTGACGCTGCTGGCCGGCAGCATGGCACAGCTTTCCGTCAAGGTAGCGCCGGTGTGCTTCTCCACCTCCAGCAATGCCCAGATCAGCCGCTTCTCGGTATGATCGGGGCAGGCGGGATAGCCAGGCGCCGGCCGGATGCCGCGATACTTCTCGGCGATCAAGTCCTCGTTGGTGCAGCGCTCGCTTAGGCCGTAGCCCATGTCGTCGCGGGCCTGCTTATGCAGGCGTTCGGCGAATGCTTCAGCCAGCCGGTCCGCCAGCGCTTCGACCAGGATGGCGTTGTAGTCGTCGCCGGCAGCCTTGAACGCATCGGCCATTTCCTTCGCGCCATGGATGCTGACGGCGAACGCGCCGATGTAGTCCACCACACCGCTCTCCTTCGGTGCAACGAAGTCGGCCAGCGCGAGGTTGGAATTGAGAATTGAAAATTGAGAATTGAAAGTCTCGTCTTTTGCCGCCTCTTTCAATTTTGCATTTTCAATTTTCAATTTGTCGTGCTGCTGACGCAGGGTGTGGAAGGTGGTGAGCACCTGGGTTCGCGATTCGTCGGTATAGACTTCGATGTCGTCGCCGACGCTGTTGGCAGGGAATAGGCCATAGACGCCGCGCGCTGTGATCCGGGGTTGGAGATCGAAGATAGGAGATGGATGCGTGCTGCCACGTCGGTGCGTGCTGGCGCGATGGGTGAGATCGGCCTGGATCAAGCGCTTGAGCAGCGCTTGTGCATCGTCGTAGAGTTTGCGCGCTTGTTCGCCAACGATAGGATCGTTCAGGATGTCAGGGAAGCGGCCGGCCAACTCCCAGGTTCGAAAGAACGGCGTCCAGTCAATGTAGTCGGCCAGCTCGCGCAGCGGCATGTGCGCCGGTTCGATGACGCGCACGCCGATGAAAGCCGGCTCGCTGGTGAAGTCGTGCGTCTCCGGCGTCCAGCGGAAGCGTCGCCGGCGCGCCTCGTCGAGCGCAAGCAGCGGCTTGCGGTCGCCCTTGCCGGCGAATTGCTCGCGCAGCTTCTCCTGCTCTGCGGCGTTCTGACCCACGAAGGCATCGCGCAGATCTTCGCTGGCCAACGCGCCGACCACGCCGACGGCACGGCTGGCGTCGAGCACGTGCACGACCGGATGCGAATACGCCGGCGCGATCTTGAGCGCCGTGTGCGCCTTGCTGGTGGTCGCGCCGCCGATCAGCAACGGCACACAGAACCCTTCGCGCTCCATCTCGCGCGCCACGTGCACCATCTCGTCTAGTGAGGGTGTGATCAGCCCGCTCAAGCCGATCATGTCGGCCCCGAGCTCGCGTGCCGTTTTCAGGATTTTCTCCGCCGGCACCATCACGCCCAGGTCGTGCACCTCGTAGTTGTTGCAGCCCAGCACCACGCCGACGATGTTCTTGCCGATGTCGTGCACGTCGCCCTTCACCGTCGCGAGGACGATCCTGGCTTTCGACTCCCGACTTCCGCCCCCCGATTCACAGCTTTCAACTTCCGACTTACGAACGGGAAGTGGGGAGTCGGCCTTGCGCTCTGCTTTGATGTATGGCTCCAGCACCGCCACCGCCTTCTTCATCACCCGCGCGCTCTTCACCACCTGCGGCAGGAACATCTTGCCCGCGCCGAACAGGTCGCCGACGACGTTCATGCCGGCCATGAGTGGACCCTCGATCACGGCGAGCGGTTTGCCGTAGCGCGCCAACGCCTCCATCACGTCGGCTTCGATGAAGTCGGCGATGCCGTTGACCAGCGCGTGCTCCAGCCGCTTGTCCACGTCCAGCGCGCGCCAGGTGGAAGAAGATTGGGGGTTGGAGACCGAGGACCGAGGAGAGTCACCCATCTCGGACTGCTTCATCGTCTGTGCGAAGGCGATCAAACGTTCCGTCGCGTCCGGCCGGCGGTTGAGCAGCACGTCTTCGACGCGTTCGAGCAGGTCCTTAGGGATATCGTCGTACACGGCGAGCTGGCCGGCGTTGACGATGCCCATGTCCAGGCCGGCGCGGATGGCGTGATAGAGGAAGGCGCTATGCATAGCCTCGCGCACCTTGTTGTTGCCGCGAAAGCTGAACGAGATGTTACTGATGCCGCCGCTGACCTTTGCGCCGGGCAGGTTCTCCTTGATCCATCGTGTGGCGCGGATGAAGTCCACCGCGTAGTTGTTGTGCTCCTCGATCCCCGTCGCCACGGTGAGGATGTTCGGGTCGAAGATGATGTCCTCCGGCGGGAAGCCGACCTCGTTCACCAAGATGTCGTAGGCGCGCTTGCAGATCTCGATCTTGCGTTCGAAGGTATCAGCCTGGCCGCGTTCGTCGAAGGCCATCACCACCACGCCGGCGCCGAAGCGTTTGATGATCTCGGCGTCTTGCTTGAAGACCGCCTCACCTTCCTTGAGCGAGATTGAGTTGACGATGCACTTGCCCTGTACACACTTCAAGCCGGCCTCGATCACGCTCCACTTTGAGCTGTCAATCATGATCGGCACGCGGGCGATGTCCGGCTCGGCCACCAACAGGTTGAGGAACTTGGTCATGCACGCTTCGCCGTCCAGCATGCCCTCGTCGAAGTTCACGTCGAGGATGTTGGCGCCGTTCTCCACCTGCTGGCGCGCGATGCCCAGTGCTTCTTCGAACTTGCCTTCTTTGATGAGCTTGGCGAACTTGGGTGAGCCGGTGACGTTGGTGCGTTCGCCGATCAACAGGAATTGAGAATTGAGAACTGAGAATTGAGAAAAGTCGCCGGCGTCGCTGGGCGCTTCTCTTTCAATTTTTAATTTCGCGTTTTCAATCGTGAGCAGTTCCAGACCGCTGAAGTATGTGCGTCCTGACGGGCGGTTGCGCACGTGCGGGCGCGCGCCTTTGATCACCTCGCGGACGGCAGCGATGTGCTCTGGCGTAGTGCCGCAGCAGCCACCGAGGATGTTCACCCAGCCTTCCTGGGCGAACTCGCCCACGGCGTCGGCGAACTTTTGCGGCGTCATGTCGTAGCCGCCGAAGGCGTTGGGCAAGCCGGCGTTGGGATAGCACGACACGTAGGTCTGTGTGGTCTTCGCCAGCACCTCGATGTAGGGGCGCATCTCGTCCGGCCCCAGTGCGCAGTTGATGCCCATGCTGATGAGCGGTGCGCGATGGATGCTGGCCCAGAAGGCCTCCACTGTCTGGCCGCTCAGCGTGCGCCCGCTCTGGTCGGTGATCGTCACGCTGGCCATCACCGGCACGCGCCGCACCCCCTCGGCAAACAGCTTCTGGATGGCGAACAAGGCGGCCTTGAGGTTGAGCGTGTCGAAGGTGGTCTCCGGCAACAGCAGATCCACGCCGCCTTCGATCAGCGCCTTGGCCTGGTCGTAGTAAGCCTGCATCACCTGATCGAAGGTGACGGCGCGGTAGCCGGGATCGTTCACGTCCGGGCTGAGCGAGAGCGTGCGGTTCATCGGCCCCAATGCGCCGGCCACGTAGCGCGGCCGCGACGGATCACGTCGCATGAACTCGTCAGCGGCTTGCCGCGCCAGGCGTGCTGCAGCCAGGTTGATCTCGCGGATCAGCGCCGGATCGCTCATCTCGAAATCGGCCATGCTGATGGCCTGGGCGTTGAAGGTGTTGGTCTCGATGATGTCTGCGCCGGCTTCCAAATACTGGCGGTGGATGTCGAGGATGACCTCCGGCCGCACCAGGTTGAGCGCCTCGTTGTTGTTCTTCAGCTCGACGGGATGATCCCGGAAGCGTTCGCCGCGGTAGTCCGCTTCCTGCAGCCGATAGCGCTGAATCATCGTGCCCATCGCGCCATCCAGCACGAGGATGCGCTGCTCTAGAAGTTCGGTGATCGGCGGCTTGGGCGCAAGAGGGTTAGACATAGGGCGCTTCTATGCAACGGCGATGCTCACGGGCGTGCCGAAATGGATTTCGTCAAACGCCGAACTGGCTGATGAAATCGAAGTAGCCGCGTCGCCCCATGCGCCATTCGCACATGCTTCGTGCGGCTTCGTACGCATCCCGCGCGACGTTGCTCATACGGGTGTGCGGTGCCGGGCGACCTTTCATCTCCGCTTGATAGTCGCGGATGAGCGCATCCACCGCCACCCTGGCGTCGTAGTCGGTCATGCTGCTGTGCTGCCGGTAAGCGCCCGCAAGCGCCCCCTCGATGTCCTGCAGCACGTCCAGATACTCTTCCTCGAATTCGCCCGCCATATGTCCATTCTATCGGCATTCATCCTCGAGGTAAGCCCGCACGATGCTGGCGAAGTCCGGGTCGGCCTGCATGCCGAGCGCGCGGCCGAACGTCGCGGTGAACGCCGCCGGCCAGCTCGCCACGATGCGCTCGATGGCGTCGTCGCGCTGGAAGCGCACGCGATTCGCCACGGTGTCGCCGGCGACGTCGCGCAGCGCCTGCACCATCTCGCCGACGCTCACGCTCAAGCCAGGCACATTGATCGAGCGCGTGTGGCCGAACGCCGTCGCCGGTAGCTCGTGCGCCAGGATCAGGTTCTCGATGGCGCGGCGCGGCGAGAGCAACCAGACGCGCAAACTCGGCTCGACCGGGCAGATCGCCTCGACGCCGTTCAGCGGCTCGCGGATGATGCTGCTCAGGAACGACGAGGCCGCTTTGTTCGGCCGGCCCGGTCGCACACAGATGGTCGGCAGGCGCAGCACGCGACCGTCTATGAAGCCCCTGCGGCTCATGTCGTTTACCAGCAATTCGCCGATCGCTTTTTGCGCGCCGTAGCTGCTCTGGGGCGTGAGCGGCCAGGCATCCGGCACCGGGTCAGGTAACGGGCCGCCGAACACCGCCAGCGAACTGGTGAAGATCACTTTGGGTGGATAGCCCCGCGACCGCCCCATGGTGCGGCAGGCTTCCAGCAGCACGCGTGTACCGTCCACGTTCACGCGCATGCCGAGGTCGAAATTCTGCTCGGCCTCGCCGCTGACCACGGCTGCCAAGTGAAAGACGCTGTCGGTCGCGTCGCCGAGCGCAGCGCGCACATCATCTGCATTGGCAATGTCGCCGATCAGCGACTCGACGCGTGGATCGTCATGATTCACAGCCACCACATCGAACAACCGAATACGCTCGAGCGCGTGCGTCTGATCACGCGAATCGGTCAGTTCGCCGCGCTTCAGCAACGCTATACACAGTTTGCGACCGAGGAAGCCCGCGCCGCCGGTGATGAGCACGTTCATGGCGGATAAGTGTAGCCCGTTTCAACTGCGTCCAAGCTCGCTCTCATCCTCGCTTCAGGAAAGGCTCACCACGCACTGTCAAACTCACGATTACTCACGCTCTCGTAAAGCTCGGGAGCGTGTCGTGGTTTATCAAGACGGAACAGCCATCAGCCTATGCGCGCTCCTACCGTGTTGGTCGTTGAAGATGACCCCAAAGCCGCGCAAATGCTGCAACGCGCGCTTACCTATGAGGGATATCACGTCTTGAGCGCGCGCAATGGGCGCGAGGCGCTCGATCAGGCCCGTGATCACGGCCCCGACCTGGTGGTGCTCGATTGGAACATCCCGGCGCTGGACGGCTTGAGCGTGCTGGAGCGCCTGCGCAACGCCGACCGCACGCCGGTGCTGATGCTGACCGGCCGAGCCGATCTCGACGACAAAGTGCGCGCGCTGTCCGCCGGCGCCGATGACTATTTGGTCAAGCCGTTTGCCCCGGAGGAATTCGTCGCGCGCGTGCGCGCGTTGCTCCGGCGCGCCGGCCTCGCCCAACTCGACCGTCCGCTGGGCTTCGCCGATCTGGCGCTCGATGTGCGCACACGCGAGGTTCGCCGCGGGCAGCGCATCCTATCGCTGTCGCCACGCGAGTTCGAACTGCTCGCCTACTTCATGCGCCGGCCCGGCCAGGTGCTTCGGCGCGAGCAGATTCTGAGGGACGTATGGGGGTATGATGCCGAGGACCAGAGCGGCGTGCTCGACGTCTACATCGGCTATCTGCGCACTAAGCTCGAGCGCGATGGGTCGCCGCGCCTCATCCATACCGTGCGCCATGTGGGCTATGTGTTGAAGGAATCGTAAATGTCGTTACGACTTCGGCTGGCTCTGCTCCTCACCGCAGCGTTGAGCGTCGCGCTCTTCGCGTTCGGCGCTGGGGTGCAGTTCGTGGTAGATCACTTCGCCCGCCAGGCCATGACCCACGACCTGGCGGAGGAAGTGCAGCACCTCATCGCGTCTGGAGATCTGCATGAACTCGATCGGCAAGATCCGGAATTGGGAGCGGCGCAACTGGCGCGCGTCGAGCTGTTTCGCCCAGGCTGTTCGATCACCCGAATCGCAAATCGGCTTCGCCGCCTCGCCAACCTGGGAGAAGTGCTGCCGGTCAGCGAGGCCGGCTTGCACGCGCTGCAGCGCGGTCAGCCTTGGGTCGAAGTCGCGACGCTGTCCGAATTCGAAGGCGATCTGCACATGATTTACAGCCAGCCCATCATCGAGAACCAACGTTGGGTCGGGATCGCTCAGATCGCGCGCTCGATGTCCGAACATCATAGCTTGCTGCGTGCGCTGCGCGATTTCTTGTTCTTCGGCGGCGGCCTGACCGCGCTGGTCGCCTTCGGGCTGACGTGGGGAGTTGCCGGTCGGGCGCTGCATCCACTCGCGCACATGACCAGAGCCATTCAGGCGATGGGCATGCAGCGCGACTTCAACCGGCGCCCATACATCGAGGCGCGCATGCCCGAGGAGATCAAGCGCCTGGCGTCGGCGCTGGACACCGCCCTGGCCGAGTTGCACTCAGCTTATCAACGCGCCGAGCGTGCGCTCGCGGCCCAGCGCGTGGTCGTGGCCGACGTATCCCATGAGTTGCGCACGCCGCTGACCACCGTACGCGGCAACCTGGGGCTGTTACAGCGCAGCGAGGCGATATCGGATATCGAACGCGACACCATCCTGCGCGACGCCATAGACGAAGTCGAGCGCATGTCGCGCTTGGTGAATGATCTACTTGCGTTGGCCGGCATAGAAGGCAACGCGCCGCGCGCCCTCCCCCTGTCCGCCATTCCGCTTGCGCCGCTGATCGTCGAAGTCACGCGCAAAGCAACGGCCCTGACTCGAGGGCATGCCATCTTTTTGGATGGCAGCTTGCGCTCAGCCGACTTGGCCGATCGCCCCATCGTGATCGGCAACGCCGACGCCGTGCGACAGGTGTTGATGATCCTGCTCGACAACGCCGTCAAATTCACGCCGGAGGACGGGCACATCGTAGTTGCGCTTGATATAGATGGCGACCGAGCGCACATCCACGTGCGCGACACCGGCATCGGCATCCCGCCCGAAGACCAGCCGCACATCTTCGAACGCTTCTACCGCGCAGCGCGAGGCAAACACGCGCCGACTGGCTATGGCCTAGGATTGGCGATTGCCAAATCACTCGTCGAGGCACAAGGCGGGACGATCCGCGTCGCCAGCGCGCCCGGGCACGGCAGCACGTTCACCGTTTCGCTGCGCTTGGCGCGATGAAACTCGCTGCCGCACCGGTGTCTGCACGCCGCGTCGTTTGCGAAGACGTTGCATGGGCAATCGCCGGTGATAAAGTAGCAGCATGAACACGAAAGATCTCGAGCTCTTGCTCGATTACAACTACTGGGCCAACCGGCGCATCCTCGACCAAGCCGCCAAAGTAAGCGACGAGCAACTCGTCGCCCCGCAACCGCCCGGCTTCAGCGCGGGTAGCTTACACGGCACGCTCGTCCACATCATGGGCTCCGAATGGGCGTGGCGTATGCGGCTGCAGCATGGCGTTTCGCCCGCCGCAGCGTTGAAGCCGGTCGAGTTCCCGAACCTATCTGCACTCTTGCTGCGCTGGCAAACGGAAGAGCAGCGCATGCGGGAATATGTATCCGGCCTGAGCGACGACGACCTATCGCGCGTGGTGACCTATACGACCCTCGTCAATCCACAAGAGCGGCAGCACACGGTGGAACATTGCCTGACGCACATGGTCTTCCACGGCATGCAACATCGCAGCGAAGCTGCGGCCATCCTCACCAACTTCGGTTATTCGCCGGGCAATATTGACTTGATCTACTATCTCATCGAGAAGGGGATCCCATAGCGAACGAGCGCAGTCGCACGTGGCCGATGTTCATCTCGGTGCTGCCGTGCTCGACCAAGTCGGCCAGCGCGCGGCCGATGCCGGCACCGAACTTGAAGCCATGGCCGCTGCAGGCTGAGCAGATCACGATGTTGTCGAAGCCCGGCGCGAAGTCAATCACGAAGTTCTGATCCGGCGTGTTGGTGTAGAGGCAGGCCGTCGGCTCGAACGGCGCACCGGCGGCATCGGGCAGGTGTTCGCGCACGTAAGCCAGCACGCGCTGCGTGGTCTCGTCGCGCGGCGTGCGCGGCCCATCGGGGTCAATGAAGTGCCCCTCGTGGTGGAAGCCGACTTTGATCCCCGGCTTCTCGATGATCGGGAAGCCGTAGCTGGTGATCGGACTGCGCCAGTGGATGAAGATCGGGAAGCGTTGGGGGTGAAAGCTCTCGGCGTTGGCCAGCAGGGTGAAATACGTCACCTGCTCCTGCTCGATCTGCACCGGCAACTGCAGGCCAACGTATCGGATCAACTCGTTGATCCATGCGCCGCCGGTGATGATGAGCTTATCGGCGCGATAGCGGCCGGCGTCGGTGATCACTGCGACCGGCCAGCCGGGAGTGATCGCTTTGACCGGCTCGCGCTCGCGCACCGTCGCGCCATGCTTGACGGCTTGTTCGACCATCACCTGCACGCAGCGCGTCGCACGCAGGAAGCCAGAGTCGGGCGAGAACACGGCAACCGCCGCGTCGCCCAGCCGCCATTGTGGGTAGCGCGCGCGGATCTGCGCCGCGTCCAGCCGCTCGAAGCGCCCGCCCACTTGGGTCAGCGCATCGGCCACAGCGTCCACGTCCGCGTGATGCGCCGGCTCATGCGCGAGGTCGAGGCCGCCGATGACCTCCAGCAATCGCTCGCCGCTGTCGGCTTCGAGCGCGCGCCAGTGGGGGTAGCTTTGCATCGCCAGCCGGGCGTAGTCGGGGTTGTTGTAGGCAAAGCGAAAGATGCGCGATTCGCCGTGCGAGCTGCCGAGGGTATGGGCGATCTCGAACCGCTCGACCAGCAGCGTGCGCTGGCCGTCTTTGGCGAGGTGATAAGCGGCGGCGCTGCCCATCACGCCGGCACCGATCACGATCACATCGAAGTGTTCCGTCATGCCCGTATTTTCGCCTCAGCCGGCGCGCTGCGCTTGGCTATAATCTGAACAATTGTTCGACCGGTATGAACGTCAACGGCAGGGTCTTGCGCGCCAACACACGCACCTTCGTCTTCGGCACGCGCGTGCCGAAGGAAGATGTGCCGGTCTTCGGCGCGTTCGTCAAAACGCGCATCCAGCGCAAAGATGCGACGGTGTTCGGGCTGATCTACGATATCGTCATCGAGGACGACGGCATGACCCGCATGCTCTCGGTCGCCGAAGATGGCCTGGTGCGGCCGGAGGAGATTGCCTGGCAGCGCAGCCGGCGCGTGCCGATCGAAGTGAGCGTACTGTGCGTAGGCTATCGCGATGGCGACTCGGCGCGCAACCCGATCCGACAGGTCATCCCACCGCAGCCACCGATCACGCTCGATGAGGTGGTCAGTTGCACCAAGGACGAGGTGCAGCAATTCACGCAGAGGCTGGATTTCTTTCGGTTGGTACTCGAAGCACGCGACGCGCCGTGCGACGAGCTGCTGGCTGCCAGCCTGCGGCTCGCGTCGGAGACGCACAGCGATCCGCGCGCTTTCTTGCGCCAGTGCGGTCGCGAGCTGGCCCGGCTGTTGGCCGGCGACGGCGCGCGGTTGGATAGGCTGTTGCGAAGGTTGATGTGATTCGTTGCATCCCATTTGCTTTACAATCTTTTTCGTAGTGATAGCACCGCTCGATCATGCCGAACTTAGGCACGCACGACGCGCGGCCGGCTTTCCTCCAAGGGCCAAGTGCGCGCGGCATGCCGGTATTCCAAAGCTTCGAGTGGTAGGGAGAGCGATGCCATGACCGCCGAGCTTCTCTCCGACCTCAACCCCTTTGTGCCCGGTGACCTGGCGCGGCTGCGGCGCGACGGATTGCCCGCGCGGCTCGGCGTGGTCATCGGCGGGTCGCTCAACGACGGCGTGCTCGTCAAGCTGGATGGCGATGTCATGGTCGAGGGCGTCAACGTTGGCTCCTATGTCACCATCAAGGGGCAGACCGATCGCAAATTCTTCGGCTTGGTCACCGACATTCGGCTCGACACGACCGACGCCGCCCTGGCGCAATCGCCGCCGGCCGATGACGACCTGCGCATGGAGATCTATCGCGGTACGGTGGCCTACGGCGTGTTGCACGTCAAGCCGATGTTGGTGAAGGAGGGACAGGGCGAGGCGAAGCCGGTGAAGAGCGTGCCGGCGCATTTCACCGTCGCCTACCGCGCCACGCCCGAAGAGGTGCAGGAGATCTTCGCCGCCGATGAGCGCACCGCGTATCGCATCGGCGCCTCGGTCGAAGACGAGAACATCGAGATCAAGCTCAACCTGGAGCGCTTCGTGGAGCGCAGCAGCGCAGTGTTCGGCCGCAGCGGCACGGGCAAGACCTTCCTCACCCTGCCGCTGCTCGCCAGCGTCATCCGGCGCGACCTGGCCAGCGTGCTGATCTTCGACATGCACAACGACTACGGCTACACGCTCAAAGGCGACGGCGGGCGCAAGCTGAAGGGGCTGAAGCAGCTCAACGCCATCCGCCAGAAAGTGGTGATCGTCACGCTGGACGAGGCATCGTCCAAAGCGCGCGGCTCCCGGCCGGAGTTTGCCCTGCAGATCGGCTACGACCAGATCGAGCCGGAAGATATCGAGATGCTGCGCGGCGTGCTCAGCCTGAGCGATGTGCAGGTGAATGCGTTGCATGCGCTCAAGCGCCGCTTTCCGCGCGCCTGGGTGCGCCAATTGCTCAGCGACGACGTCCCGCCGGAAGTGCAAGCGCTGTTTGACAGCAATAAGATCGTTGAAGGCACCTACTACGCCATGCAGCGCAAGCTCGGACGGCTGCTGAAGTTCGACTTCTTGCGCGCAGAGACGACCGAAGATTTCGCCGAGCGGGTGCTGAACCATCTGACGCGCGGCGAGAGCGTGGTGGTGGAATTCGGGCGCTACGGCAACGACCTGCCGGCCTACGTCTTCGTCGCCAACTTCCTTACCCGGCGCATCCACCGCCGCTACGTGGAGATGAAGGAAGCCGCCGAAGGCGGTGGGGGCGAGGAGCCCAACAAGCTCGTCATCGCCGTCGAAGAAGCGCACAAGTTCCTGGAGCCCGGTGTGGCCGACCTGACCATCTTCGGCACGATTGCTCGCGAGCTGCGCAAATACAACGTCACGCTGCTGATCGTGGATCAGCGTCCCAGCCAGATTGATGCCGAGGTGATGAGCCAGATCGGCACGCGCATCACCTGCGCGCTGAGCGACGAGCGCGACATCGCCGCAGTGTTCACCGGCGTGAGCGGCGCGCAGCAACTGCGCAGCGTGCTGGCCGCGTTGGAGAGCAAACAACAGGCGCTGATCATGGGACATGCCGTGCCGATGCCGGTGGTGGTGCGCACGACCGAGTACGGCGAAGCCATCTACCGACAGTTCGCCGACCCGCTGGCCGAGGCGTCGCCGGAGGCGCGCGCCGAGATCAACCGCAAGAAGTTGGGGCGCCGGCCGTTGGACGAAGGGCTGGTGTAATGGATAGATCGTCTTCGTAGTCTGGGCGGCGTGCATGCCGAACGGCGGCATGACGCGCGCCTATCCGCACGGCGCGATCGCGTCGTGTGTAGCCACGGGAAGCGACAGATAGCTCACGCAAGTGTCTTTGATCACTTGAGGAAATGCGATGGCGGGGCTGACGCTCGGGCAAGTGCTCGATGAATTGACGGTCGAGGGTGAGCTGTATACCCGGCAAGCCGACGGATCGGTGGAGTGTTACGCCTGTGGCCACCGCTGCCTCATCCGCCCGGGGCGGCGCGGCATCTGCAAGGTGCGCTTCAACGCGGCCGGCACACTTCGCGTGCCGTGGGGCTATGTCGGTGCCCTGCAGTGCGACCCCACCGAGAAGAAGCCGTTCTTTCACGTCTATCCCAGCTCCGACACGCTCACCTTCGGCATGCTGGGCTGTGACCTGCACTGTCCTTATTGCCAGAACTGGGTCACCTCGCAGGCCCTGCGCGATCCGGCGTCCGAACTGGCCGGCGCGCAGCCGATCCTCGTCACACCGAAGCAGCTCGTGGCGCTGGCCAAGCGTCAGGGCGCTCAACTGGTCGGCTCCTCTTACAACGAGCCGCTCATCACCAGCGAGTGGGCGGTGGCGATATTCAAAGAAGCGGTGAAGGCTGGGCTGAAATGCGTTTACATCTCGAATGGCAATGCCACCCGCGACGTGCTGGAATATATCCGCCCTTACGTCGTCGCTTACAAGATTGACCTGAAGACCATGTCCGACAAGAACTACCGCCGGTTGGGTGCCGTGCTACAGCGCGTGCTCGACGGCATCCGGCTGGTTCACACACTGGGGTTCTGGATGGAGATCGTGACGCTGGTCATTCCCGGCTTCAACGACAGCGACGCCGAGCTACGCGACGCGGCGACCTTCCTCGCCTCGATCTCGCCCGATATCCCGTGGCACGTGACGGCGTTTCACAAAGATTACAAGATGACCGACCCGGACAACACCGATGCACACACGCTCCTGCGTGCGGCCGAGATCGGGCGCGCCGCGGGTCTACGCTACGTGTATGCAGGCAACCTGCCCGGCCAGGTCGGCGAGTTCGAAGACACCTTCTGCCCTACTTGCGGCGCAACGTTGATCGAGCGTTACGGCTATGTGATCTTGGGCTATCACCTCACCGCCGAGGGAGCGTGTCCGCGGTGCGAGACGCGCATCCCCGGCATCTGGACAGATCGGCCCCAGACCGTTCGGTTGTACCGGCCGGGCCATCCGCGCCCGGTGCGTATGTAAAGCTATCGTAAGATCTGCTTGAGGAACGCCCGTGCGCGCTCCTCGCGCGGGTTGGTGAAGAACTCCTCCGGCGTGTTCTGCTCGACGATGCGCCCGCGATCCATGAACACGATCTCGTCGGCAGCGTTGCGGGCGAAGCCCATCTCATGCGTCACTACGACCATGGTCATGCCGCTGCGCGCCAGCTCCAGCATCACGTCCAGCACTTCCTTGATCATCTCCGGATCGAGCGCGCTGGTCGGCTCGTCGAAGAGCATGATCTTCGGGTTCATGGCCAGCGCGCGGGCAATGGCCACGCGCTGCTGCTGGCCGCCGCTGAGCTGACTGGGGTAGGCGGTGGCCTTCTCCGGGATGCCGACACGGGTGAGCTGCTGCATGGCGATCTCGCGGGCCTCGGCTTCGCTGCGCTTGCGCACCACCCGCTGCGCCAGGGTGACGTTCTCCAGCACCGTGAGATGCGGGAAGAGGTTGAACTGCTGGAACACCATGCCCACCTCGGCCCGCACGGCGTTGATGTTCTTTGCGTCGTGCGTGAGGTGGATGCCGTCCACCCAGATCTCGCCGCTGGTCGGCGTCTCCAGGTGGTTGATGCAGCGAAGCACGGTGCTCTTGCCGCTGCCGCTGGGGCCGATGATCACGGTCACTTTGCCTCGGCCCACCGTCAGGCTCACATCATCCACCGCGCGCAGATGGCCAAACTGTTTGACCAGGTGTTTGATGACGATCATCGGTTCGTCATGATGCATCGCGCTCATCGCTCTCACCCCTGTGCGCGCCCCTCGCTGTTCAGCCGGTTCTCCAGCCACTTGACGCCCAACGATAGCACGATGGTCATGGCCAGATACAGGAAGGCCAGCGATGTGTAGGTCTCCAGAAATCGAAACGAGGCCGAGGCGTAGAGGCGTGCCTCCTGAGTGATGTCGCGCACGCCCAGCACCGAGACCAGCGACGAATCCTTCAGCATAGCGATGAAGTCGTTGCCCAGCGGTGGCAGCACCCGCCGGATAGCCTGCGGCAGGATCACATAGCGCATGGCCTGTAAGTAGCTCATGCCGAGCGAGCGCGCCGCTTCCATTTGTCCCTTGCTGATGGACTGGATGCCGGCGCGGAAGGTCTCCGCCTGGAAGCCGCCGTAGGCGATGGCCAGCGCGATGATGCTACGGCTGAGGAACGGCACATCCTGCGGCTTGGTGCGCGTCAGGAAGTTTTCCATGCCGATCAGCGGCGCGAGCGCGTTGCCCAGCAGATTGACACCGTCAATGACGATGGGCACGATGACGAACGCGATCACCAGCAACTGCACCAAAATCGGCACGCCGCGGATGACTTGCACGTAGAGCGTGGCGATGTTGAAGATGATCGGGTTGTGTGACACGCGGCCTAGACCGGCGATCAGCCCGATGAGGATGGCCAAGCTGTAGGCGACCAGCGTGGTGAAGATGGTGACGCCGATGCCCAGCAGCAGCCGGCTGAAGATTGCGGAATACAGCTCGCTGGTCATCGCGTTCCAGACGATCAGCACGCCGAAAAACACGATGATCAGCAGCCACCACGGCCACTGCGACATGCGATCCACGAACCGGCCCTGAGCCGAGCGGTCGGCCGTGGGATCGAGCGGGATGGCCGCAGGCCGTTGCGGCCCGGTCGTCAACGACATGATGAAAAGGTAAGCGCGCAACCGGACGTCATGTACCGGTTGCGCGCCTGTTGTACTCGATGCGCGCAATCGCGCAAGCGCTTTGCAACCGCTACGGGTTCGGGGTCGGCGTCGGGTCGCCGTACGCGCCTGGGCCGATCTGCTCGTACTCGATCACCTGGCGGCCCTTCGGGAACCACTTGTCCTGCAAGCGCTGCAGCGTGCCGTCCTCGCGCATCGCCTTCAGCGCAGCGTTGATCGGCCCGACCAGGTCGCTGCCCTTGGGGAAGATGAAGCCGAGTTCCTGGCCTTCGCTCACGATGCCCTCGAGCAGCTTGAGCTTGTCGGCGTTCACGCCCACATAGCCCTGGCCGGCCACGTCGTCAATGATCACGGCGTCGGCGTCCTTGGAGATCACGGCCTGCACGGCCGAACCGAAATCGTCGAACGCGATCACCCGCGCTTCGCCGACCAGCTTCACACCTTCGTCGTAGTTGGTCGTGCCTTTTTGCGTGGCCAGCTTGAAGTCGCCTGCCTTGAATTCTTCGACGGTGGTGAAGCGATCCTCATCCACGCGGACCACCAGGCGCTGATCCACCTTGATGTAGCCATCCGAGAAATCCACCGTCTTCTTGCGCTCCTCGGTGATGGTGATCCCGTCGGCCGCCATGTCGAACTGCCCGGCAGCGACGGCGGCGATCATGCCGTCCCAGGCGATCTCACGGAATACGGGCTTGCAGTTCAGCCGCCGGCAGATCTCGGCAAGGGCGTCGTAGTCCCAGCCCTCGGCCTGGCCGGTATCCAGTCGGATATAGTTGAACGGGATGTAGGCGTTCTCGATGGCGACGGTGATCTCGCGGCCGCCCAGGTCAGGCAGCTCCGATGCTGCCGGTTGCTGCGCCGTAGGCTCCGCCGGGGCAGCCGTCGCCGCCGGCGCTGCCGGAGCCGCCGGCGCAGCGGGAGGGACAGCGCAAGCGGCCAGGGCGATCGCCGCTGCGACACACAATCCGATCATGCGTGGTTTGTTCATATTGAACTCTCCTCTCCTTTCGTTTTGAAATGGAATTTACCGATGGGTGAGCTGCCTGCAACTACGCGGTCAGCCGCTGATGCGACGGGAAGACATTTCACGCGGCGTTGCAGATGCATCTGCTGTGTGATCGCAGATTTTAGCGCAGCGGGTCGGATCGGCATCGGTCAGACCGCTTGAAGCGATCTGCCGGTTGCCATCGCAGATCATCGAACACACAGCCGGCTTGTGTAATATCAACACTCGAACGTGATTACGGCTCGCAAACACCCATTGCTCAACCGGCTGATTTACCTCTTCCTGATCAAAGTGCAACTGAGATCGGCCTTCCACCGCATCTACCTGAGGCAGGCCGCCCCACCACCCGGGCCGGATTCGCCGCCACTCGTCATGTTCGGCAACCACAGCGCGTGGTGGGATGCGCACTTGGCGATGGCCTTGAACGAGGAATGCTGGCATACCGATGGCTACGTGATGGTCGAGGACATCCAGCTCACGCGCTACGGGTTCTTCCGTTGGTGCGGCGCGTTCTCGGTCAACCGTCGCGACCCGCGCAGTGCCGTGGAGAGCATGAACTACGCCGTCAGCCTGTTGACCGAATCGCCGCGTCGCAACGCGTCGCCTCGCGCGCTGCTCATCTTTCCGCAGGGTGAGATCCGCGCCAACGACGTTCGGCCGCTCGCGTTCTACCAGGGCACCGGCCGCATCGCGAGTAAGACGGCAGTGCAAGCCGGCGCGTGTGCGCTCTATCCGATCGCGCTGCGCTATGAGTTCATCGGCGAGCAAAAGCCCGACGCTTTCATCAGCGTTGCGCCGCCCATCATCGTGCATAGGGAGGACGGAGCAGACGCGCTCGATCCACGCCAGATCACTGTGCGCATGGAGCAGGCGCTCACGGAGGAACTCGACCGGCTGCGCGACGACGTGGTGGCCTATCGTTTGACTTCATTTACCCCGCTCATCCAAGGTGCATGGAGCATCAACCGCATCTGGGATGCTGTGCGCGGCAAGGAGCAGATCCGCGAGGTGGGGATAGATCAGGACGAATGAGGACTCAGCCGGCTTCGACGAGCCCAGCTGCTAAGGCAGAGCGCTGCCGGTCGGAAGCCGCTCACGCCGGCTGCTGGGCCAGGGTGCGGAAGTAGTCAATCGTCCTGCGCAGCCCCTCTTCCAGCGAGATTCTGGGCTCCCATCCCAAGATGGTGCGCGCGCGGGTGATGTCCGGGCGGCGGCGCTGCGGGTCATCGGCGATGCGCTCCTGCTTGGGCTGATAGAACACGATCTCACTGGTGCACTCCGGGCCGGCGGCGGCTTTCACGGCCTGGGCGAATTCGAGGATCGTCATCTCGTGGGGGTTGCCGATGTTCACCGGCATCACCTCGTCGCTCCACAACAGGCGCAACAGGCCGTCCACCAGGTCGCTGACGTAGCAAAACGCGCGCGTCGCAGTGCCATCGCCATACACGGTCAACGGTTGGTTGCGCACCGCTTGGGCGACGAAGTTGGGCACCACCCGGCCGTCGCTGATGTCCATCCGCGGCCCGTAGGTGTTGAAGATGCGCGCGATGCGCGTCTCGACGCCGAACTTGCGATGATAGGCCATGGTCAGCGCCTCGGCAAAGCGTTTAGCTTCGTCGTATACAGAGCGCACGCCGACCGGGTTGACGTTGCCCCAGTAACTTTCGCGTTGCGGATGTTCCAGTGGGTCGCCGTAGACCTCGCTCGTGCTCGCTTGCAGGAAGCGCGCACCCTTCCGGCGCGCCAGCTCCAGCGCGTTGTGCGTGCCATGCGACCCTACCAGCATCGTCTCGATCGGGTTGTCGAGGTAGCCGACCGGGCTGGCCGGCGAGGCCAGGTTCAACACAGCGTCCAACGCCCCTTGCACCCAACACGATTCGATGATGTCGCATTCGATGAACTCGAATTGCGGATGGCCGATCAGGTGCGCGATGTTGTTGCGTGAGCCGGTGATGAAATTGTCCATCGCAATCACATAGTGGCCATCCGCAATCAACCGATCACACACGTGCGAGCCGATAAAGCCGGCCCCGCCGGTGACGAGTACTTTCATAGCTCTCCTATTCAGTCAGCGCGATGGAATTCGGATTCGCCTTGCAGCTTCGACGCCGCGCCTGCTTATCAGTCGCGCCCGCCGGCCGGCTCTGCATCTATTTGGCCGGCTTGCTGCCGATGCGCACCAACTGCACTTGTGCTTGGTAGCCTTTCTCTGCTTCGTCACCCAGCGACAACTTGCCGCTGGCGAAGAAGCCTGTGCTACCGGTGCTGAATTGCTTCGGGCTCAACACCAGCACGCCGACTTCCTGCCCATCAACGAGGAATTTGACGGTGATCTTCGGCGCATGCGCACTTTCGGATGGAGAAGCAGGCTTGACTTCCGACATATCGTGGCGATGATACCAAACGCATGCCGCGCGCGATTGCGTTCTTCAAGCCGTTCGGCGTCTTGTCGTCGTTCACGCACGAGGAGCAATCTACACGTGCCGCCGGTGCGGCCGATGCCTCTTCAGCGAAGCGCACCTTGAGCGAGTTCGGCTTGCCCAAGGGGGTATATGCGGCAGGCCGGCTCGATTACGACAGTGAAGGGCTGCTCATCTTGAGCGACGACGGCGCGCTCATCCATCGGCTCACCGACCCACGCTATAAGCTACCAAAGACCTACTATGTCCAGGTCGAAGGTGTCCCGACCGAGGACGCGCTGCAGCGGCTGAGACGCGGCGTGACGATCAAAGGCTATCGCACCCTACCCTGCCGGGCGCGCGTGCTGAGCGCCGAGCCGGATCTCCCACCGCGCAGCAAACCCATTACCCCCCATGGTCCGACGGCCTGGCTGGAGATCGTGCTGCGCGAGGGCAAGAAACGACAGGTGCGTCACATGACCGCGGCGGTCGGTCTACCGACGCTGCGGCTGGTGCGCGTCGCCATCGGCCCGATCACCCTCGCCGGGCTGGCGCCCGGCCAATGGCGCGACCTGAGTGAATCCGAACTCGATTCTATAATCCGTTATCACTCGACGATGCACTCGAACCTCCCGTCGCCGGCAACGGCGCGACGTAGAAAGCCAAACGTTAAGAAAAGTATCAGGAGCTGAGTATGACGACTTCATCCCCCGCTGCCTCTGCCAACGGCAGCCCGACGACGACCAAGCCGCCCTTCGTGAAGGGGCTGGACGGCGTGGTCGCTGTGCAGACGGAAATCAGCGCAGTGGATGGCCCGAACAGCACGTTGCTGTATCGCGGCATCAACATCCACGAATTGGCCGAGCAGGCGAGCTACGAGGAAGTGGCCTTCCTGTTGTTGAATGGCCATCTGCCCAACCGTTCAGAGCTGGCCGACTTCAACGCGCGCCTGGTGGCCAATCGCTGGCTGCCTGCACCGGTATACGACTTGCTTCGCGGCCTGCCGCGCGATTCCGTGCCGATGGAGGCGCTGCGGGTAGCGGTGTCCTCTCTGTCGTTCTACGACCCCGAGATCGAGGACATCAGCATCGAGGCGACGCAGCGCAAGGCCGTGCGGCTGATTGCCCAGCTCCCGACGCTGTGCGCGGCGTATCAGCGCCTGCGCACCGGCAAAGAGCCGATCGCGCCCAACCCACGCCTGAGCCACGCCGCCAACACGCTTTATATGTTGGGGGCGGACACCGATCCCGACTTCGTGCAGGCGCTGAATATGTATTTCATCCTACTGGCCGATCACGGCATGAACGCGAGCACGTTCACCGCGCGCGTGGTGGCCAGCACGCAAGCCGATTTGCACTCGGCGGTATCGAGCGCGTTCGCATCGCTCAAAGGGCCACTGCACGGCGGCGCCAACGAAGCCACCATGCGCATGCTGCTGGAGATCGGCGAGATCGAGAACGTTGACGCTTACATTGATGCCATGTTCGCCGCCAAGCGCAAGATCATGGGCTTCGGCCATCGCATCTACAAGAGCGGCGACCCACGTTCGGAGCACTTGAACAAGTGGGCGGAGAAGCTCGGACGCAAGGTAGGCCAGCCCAAGTATTACGAAATGTCGCTCAAAGTGGTCGAGGCGGTCCATCGCCATCGAGAACTCTATCCGAACGTGGACTTCTACAGCGCCTCGATGCTGTATTACACGGGCATCCCGATAGATCTGTTCACGCCGATGTTCGCCTGCGCGCGCATGGCCGGCTGGGCTGCCCACGTGATCGAGCAATATAAGGACAACGTGCTCATCCGCCCGCAATCCGAATACATCGGCCCGCTGAACGTGCATTACGTGCCGCTGGACCAGCGGAAGTAGTGCGTATCACGTACTTCGTCGGCACGCGATACGCAAACCCGTGACACGCAACACGCACCCGTAACCACCGTGCTCCCCATCGAACACCGCTTGCGCGCACTGTTTCACGAACAGGTCGTTGCCATCATCCGTGTCGCCGAAGCCGAACGCGCGCTGGGACTGGCGCGTTCCCTGATCGCAGGTGGCTTCCGGTGCGTAGAGGTCACGATGACCGTGCCCGGCGCGCTGGACGTAATCAAAACCTTGTGCGCAGATGCACCCGAGGGTGTGTTGATCGGCGCCGGCACCGTGACCAGCGCTGTCGAGGCGCGCTGGTGCATCGAAGCCGGCGCGCAGTTCCTCGTCTCGCCCATCTGCGAGACCGACATCATCCGCCCTAGCCGCGAAGCCGGCGTGGTCGCCATCCCTGCCGGCATGACGCCCACCGAGATCGTGCACGCCTGGCGTTTGGGCGCGCACGTGGTTAAGGTCTTTCCCGCAGGCGCCATCGGCGGTCCGGCCTTCATCCGCGCGGTGCGTGGCCCGCTGCCCGACATTCCGCTGTGGGTGAGCGGCGCGGTACAGCCATGTGAGACGCAGACCTACTTGGCCGCCGGTGCGCAGCTCGTGGGCTTGAACGCCGGCACGCTGCCAATTCATCTGCTCGAGTCGGGCGACGGGGATGCGCTCGCTACTGCAGCCCGCGCCATGCTCGACGAAGCGCGCGCTACAGCGAGGGCCGCATGAGGAGCGCATCTCCTCCTACCATTTGCTCCTACGAGCGAATGCCCCGCGTAACTGATCGAGGTAGAAAGCATCCGCCGTGACGGCGAATCATCGCCCAACCGGCGGCGATTCGCGCGCACGACCAGATACAATTCAATGCGTCACTCCCACCGAGGACGGGTGACGCACGAACGATGCTCAGAGGTTGGTTTCGGCCGCTTTACCTGCTATTCGCGACGCTGATCGTCGGCTTGATGTATGGGATGGGCATGCTGGCCTACCATCACGTCAACTACCAGAACCGCGTCTTTCCCGGCGTGCGCTTGCAAGGCATAGATTTGAGCGGCTTGACACCGGAGGAAGTCTTCGCCATCGCGCAGCTCCAATCCAAATACTTCCACCTACCGGCGATCACCGTGCACGCCGCCGATCAACGCTATGTCTTTCGTCCGGCCGACTTCGGCGTTGGCCTCGACCCGGCGGAGACGGCGCGCGTGGCACTGAGCGTAGGGCGTCAGGGCGACCTGCAAACCCAAATTCGCCAACGCTTCGAAGCGTGGTGGCATGGCATAGATGTGTCGCCGGTCGTGCGGGTGGATGGCAGCGAGATTGCGCACATCGTGCGGCACGTGGCCAAGCAGACCGAGCGGCCGGCCATAGATGCGCGTATCGTGTTCGAGGGCAGCATTCCGCGCGCGTCGCCTTCCCAGGTGGGCCGCGAGTTGGACGAAGAGATGGCTATGCAGCTCATCCGCTCGGCAGTGCTGGCGCATCGGCCGGCGGACATCGTGCTGCCCTATAAGACGCTCGAGCCGAGAGTCGCCTCGGTCGCTGCGGCGGCCGATGAGATCGCGCGTATCTTGAGCGACGATCTGGTCGTGATGACGCCGCGCTGGGACGACGCCGGCAATTCGCTGCCGCCGCTCGAAGCATTCCGCATTCGCAAAGACAACCTGCGCGACTTCGTGCTGATCGAGCAGCCGCCGGACGACCCGGCCAACATCAGCGTGCGTCTGCGGCGCGAGAAACTGCGCGCGCTGGTAGAGCCGCTGAGCGAGGCTGTAGCACAAAAGCCGCAAAATGCGCGCTTCGCGTTCAACCCGGCCACCGGCCAGTTGCGCGCCATCGCCCCCTCGCGCGACGCGCGCGCGCTCGACATCGAAGCCACGCTCGACGCGCTGGAAGCCGCGGCGCGCAGCACCCGTCGGGTTGCGACGCTCGTGGTCAACATCACGCCTGCCCCGGTGCCGGCCACGGCCACGGCGCAAGACCTCGGCATCACCCAGCTCATCACCCAGGCCACGACCTTCTTCAAAGGGTCGAGCGCAGCACGGCTGGCCAACGTCAAAGTCGCGGCGGCACGCTTCAACGGCGTCGTCGTGCCTCCCGGCGCGGTATTTTCGTTCAACGAGCACCTGGGCGACGTGTCAGAGAAAGAGGGCTTTCAGGAAGGGCTGATCATCGTGGGCAACCGGACGGTGAAAGGCGTCGGCGGTGGCGTGTGCCAAGTCTCGACTACGGCCTACCAGGCCGCACTGCGCGCCGGATTCCCCATCGTCGAGCGCTACCCGCACGGCTATCGCGTCAGCTATTACGAGCGGGGCATGGGACCCGGCTTCGACGCATCGGTGTTCTCCCCCTACGCCGACTTCAAGTTCATCAACGACACGAGCGCCCATCTGTTGATCGAGACGGTCTACGACCCGGCACGCGTCACACTCACCTTCAAGTTCTACGGCACGCCCGACGGCCGGCAGGTCACCATCAGCCCGGCGACGATCACCGACGTGGTGCCGCACGGGCCGGACATCTACGAGCGTGATACCGAGGGCGAGGTGCCGCCCGGCCAGGCCAGACAGGTGGATTACGCCGTGGACGGTGCGACGGTCTTCTTCACGCGCGTCGTCACGCGCAACGGCGAGACGTTGATCAACGAGCGCGTGGTGAGCAAGTATGTGCCCTGGCAGGCAGTCTATCGCTACGGGCCGGACTTCACGCCGCCGGAAGGTGCGATCGTCAAGAATTGAAGGCGGTTGATCATCGCGCTCGCGACTGATCAGGGCGCCGTCAAAACGTCAATGGCCTGCTTGATGTGCGGGTCATTTTCAGCGGTGAAGTCTTCCCAGGCCGCTTCGGACAAGACATTCGGCGTCACGCCCTTGCCGCGCCAACTGTTGTTCTTTACGCCGATGTAGTCGCCGGTGGGAATCTGAATGCGCAAGCGCGAGCTGGGGAGCGTGGCGGTGGTGAACTGCGCGATCTGGCCGCTCGTCTTGGTTCCGACGATCTGCGCCCGGCCTAGGTCTTGCAGCAATCCGGCGAACGCCTCGGCCTGCCCACTGGTCAGCTCGCTAACGAGCACCGCCAGCGGCAGCTCCTGCGAGCCGGCGATGCTTTTGCCAGCGATCTCGATCTTCTCCTTCTTGCCGCGCGTCTGAACGGTGCCCACCTGACCGTTCACGAATAGGGTGAGCATCTCTTCGAGCGGGAATTCGTTGCCGCGGATGATGCGCAGGTCGAGCACCACGCCGTCCACGTTGCGGTCGGCGCTCAAATCGCGCAGCGCGTTGGCCGTGTCGGCACGCATGGTGTCCAGTTGCGTCGGGTTCGGCGCGATGTAGCCGATGTTCGTATCGGGCATGCGCTTGTAGCTGATCGGGCTGCGCGGCTCGACCGGACGGCGTGTCAGGGTGACATCGCGTGGGGGCTGGCCGGGCGTGCGCACGGTGACGGTGACCTTGCTGCCCGTCTCGCCGCGCAGTTTGGGGATCAGCTCGTTGCGTTTGGCGAACGTGACCGGCTCGCCCTCGATGGCGATGATGGCATCGTGCGGTTTGATGCCGGCGCGGTCGGCCGGCGAGTCGGGATACACCGCCAGCACCAGCAAGCGATCCTTGCCCTCGCGCGGCAGGTCAATCAAGACGCCGATGCCGGAGTAGGCCCCTGAGCTGCCGGATTGCGGCTGGCTCTGCGCCGGTGGGAGCACGATCACCTCCTCGTCGTTCAATTCCGCGATGATCTTTTGCAGGCTTTCGATGAATCGCTCCTCGTCGCCATTGCCCTGCGCGATCTTCAGGCGCTCGGCATCCACGGCCGTCTGCCATTGGTCATCGAGCGCATCCGCGTTGAGATAAGTATCGCGCAGGCTCTGCACGGCGAAGTCGAAGTCCCGCAGTTGGGCGGCCACTTTGGGCGACACATCCACCGGCACGGCCGGCGTCACCCGGCGGTTGAAGAGATTGCCGAAACTGGGGCTGCCTACGCATGCGGTCAACATAAGCAGCATCGCTATGCCCAATCCGATGAAGAGATGGTTGAAGAGACGACTCACCCTGCTCATCTTCGACTTCACCTCGCTAGTCTAAACGCACCCTGCTCGAAAATTCACTATCGTGTGCACAGCGCAACCAAGGCTTCTTCCGAACGGCTGGGGATGGCAATGACGCGCCTGTTTGCCGCTGCTCTCGTACGGCAAATTATATTGCGATGCGGGCAGCTCCTAGGCTGCCCATTCAGCGCCCAACGGCTCGGAGCGCGTTGGGCGCTGAATGACGTTTGCCCCTGTGCGGCGGACCGGCAGCTTCCCGCTCAGCACACACGGCAGGTGTTGGTGAGGGCGCCGATCCTCTCGATCTCGATCGTCACTTCGTCGCCGTCCTGCAGCCACACCGGCGGCTTCATGCCCATGCCCACGCCGGGTGGTGTGCCGGTGGCGATCAGGTCGCCAGGCATCAGCGTCATGAACTTGCTTAGGTAGGATACCAGCGTCGCCACGTCGAAGATCATCTCGCGGGTGTTGGAGTTCTGCACCACTTTGCCGTTCACCAGGCAGCGGATGGCCAGGTTCTGTGGGTCGGGGATTTCGTCGGCGGTGACCAGACACGGGCCGACCGGACAAAAGCCGTCGAGCGTCTTGCCCAGCGTGAACTGCTTGGCGCTGTCGGTGAGCTGGATGTCGCGCGCGCTCACGTCGTTCACGCAGGTATAGCCGCCGACGTAGGCCATCGCCTCTTCCTTGCTCACCCGGTAACACGGCTTGCCGATCACCACGCCCAACTCGGCTTCCCAATCCACTTGTTGGGTCACGTCGGCATACCAGGTGATCGCGTCGCCTGGATGGGCCAGCGCGTTGGCGAATTTGGCGAACACCACCGGCCGCGCCGGCGGCTGGGAGTTGCTCTCCTTGACGTGATCCATGTAGTTCAAGCCGATGCAGATGAACGAGCGCGGCATGAACGGCGCGCGGAGGCGTGGCACGGCCGACAGCCGGCGCGATGGATCGGCCATCAGTCGTTCGGCCTGCGCCCGCGCCTGGGGATTCGACGCGATTTCGATCACGCTGCCTATTTCGGTGAGGTCCACGGCGCCACCATCGGGGTGCAATGCGCCCACGCCGGCGCGCCCGTCGAGTTCATAGGTGATGAGTCTCATAGCGTGCCAAAGTGTATGCCAGATTCGGCAGGCCTGCCGCTCGGCTTAGCTTTCGCGGCTGATTCCCTTACAGATTTAAGGTGGCGAGTTGCCACCCATCGGGGTACCATACTTTGGTTGACCAAAACTGAAGCAAGGAGCACACCCGATGGGCAGCAGCCAAGTATTGTATGACCGATTGAGCCACAAGCGGATGGCAGTGTGTGGTGATCAGACGACGAATATCAAGCAGATCGTGAACCTGATCTGGTTGGTGGTTGGGGTAATCAACGCCCGGTCGGTTGCGTTGAGCGAGATCGCCAACAGCTGGCCGGGCATGGCTGAGGCCGAGTCGCGAGTGACGCGCATCCGGCGCTGGCTGAGCAACGCCCATGTTGACGTGTGGGCCGTGTATCGGCCGCTGTTGGAGCAGGTGCTGGCGGGGTGGTATCGCACCAAGATCACGGTGGTGATCGACGGGACGCTGGTGTTTGGAGATCGCTTGCAGATTTACCGCGTGTCGTTGCTGCACGGCTGCCGAGCGGTGCCGCTGGGGTGGATCGTTACCCGGGGCACCGGCCTGATCGAGGCCAAACGCATGGCGGAACTGTTCATACGGGTGGCAACCTTTCTTGCGGCCTACGCCCAACACGTCACTCTGCTAGCCGATCGCGGCTTTCGTGACCATGATTGGGCCGAGTTGTGCGGCTTGGTGGGTTGGCGCTACCGCATCCGCGTGCCCAAGAACACGATCGTAACCTTCCCCAATGGTCGGGCGTGTCGGATTGATCAACTTGGGGTGCAACCGGGCACCGTGCGGTGCTTTCAGGCCATCCGGCTGACTCGTAGCGATCCGTTCTTGACGCATTTGGCCGTGACGTGGTCGGTCGGGGATGCCCAGAACCCGCCTGAACTGGTGGCGGTCATGACCGGGCAGCATGCCAGTCCCAAGACGCTGCGCCAGTATGCTCGGCGCATGGGTATCGAACAGAGCTTCCGAGACGACAAATCCGGGGGCTTCGACCTGGCGCATACCCGCCTGCATCACCCGGAACGCCTCGAACGGTTGCTGTTGGCGGTCGCCATCGCCACAGTGTGGTGTCATGAACTGGGTGAGCATGTCCTGGACCAAGGCGAAGCCTGTCGTCGCCAGATTGATCCTAGCCCGCACCGCGAACTGAGCCTGTTTCAACTCGGCTTGCGTTGGCTCAAACGTTGCCTGGATGTCATGATCGACGCCTTGCCTTACTTTCATGCCCGCTTATCCAACCGACGGCTTGATCCCGTCGTCAAGCCTTATTCTCAACTTGTGTAAGGGAATCAGCTTTCGCGGATAATGCAAGGCAACCGTCCAAGTCCCAACGCTCTCCCGTGGCTGCGCAAATCTGAACAGGCAGCGGCTTTCGATTCGAGTCGAAGAGATCGGGGTTGATGCACGACATTCCTCTGCTCATCAACATCGCCGTCGCGCTCGGCGTGGCGTTCCTGGGCGGGGTGCTCGCCCGGCGCATCGGCCTGCCGACCATCGTCGGCTATTTGCTCGCCGGCGTGGCCATCGGCCCGTTCAGCCCGGCGTTCGTCGGCGACGTGGAGACCATCAGCCAGCTCGCCGAGCTGGGGGTGATCTTCCTGATGTTCGGCGTCGGCATCCACTTCTCGCTGCGCGATTTGTGGCAAGTGCGCAGCGTCGCTTTGCCAGGCGCGATCCTGCAGATGATCTGCGCTTCGATGCTGGGATTTGGGCTGACCCGCGTGTGGGGATGGTCAATCGCGTCCGGCCTGGTGCTTGGCGTCGCGATTTCGGTCGCCAGCACGGTAGTGCTGCTGCGCGGGCTGATGGACAACGGCTTGTTGAACACCAAGCATGGTCGGGTGGCTGTGGGCTGGTTGGTGCTGGAAGACCTAGCCAGCGTGCTCATCCTGGTCACGCTGCCGGTGGCTGCGGCCGTCGGGCCGAACACCGACTGGCAGAAAGTCGTTTTGACCTTGATCAAAGCGGGCGCTTTCGTAGCGTTGACCCTGTTCGTCGGCGGACGCGTCGTGCCATGGGTGTTACTGCGCGTCGCGCACACGCGCTCGCGCGAGCTCTTCATCTTGATGGTGCTGGTGCTCGCGCTGGGCACAGCCCTGAGCTCCTCGGAGTTGTTCGGTGTGTCGCTGGCGCTTGGCGCGTTCCTGGCGGGAGTGATCATCAGCGAATCTCCGCTCAGCCATCAGGCCGGCGCCGATCTGCTGCCCTTCCGCGAGGCGTTCGCCGTGCTGTTCTTTGTGTCGGTCGGCATGTTGGTCAATCCGGCCTATCTGATCGCCAACGCCGGATACGTGCTGGCGCTCACCGCGCTCATCGTGGTCGGTAAATCGGCGATCACCATCCTGCTGGGGACGATTCTGCCGGCACCGGCGCGCACGTCGCTGGTGGTCGCCGCCGGCTTGAGCCAGATTGGCGAGTTCTCGTTCATCATCGGTCAGGCCGGTCTAACGCTGGGGCTGCTCGACCGGGATCAATACTCGCTCATCCTGGCCGGATCGCTACTGTCCATCACGCTGAACCCGTTCATGTATCGGCTGATTCGCCCGCTCGAGTTGCTCCTGCGTCGCTGGCCGACGTTCTGGCAACGGCTGGACAAGCACGGCCCAGAACACCCGCTGCCGCGCGAGACGCTGAGCGACCATGTGGTGATCGTCGGCTACGGGCGCGTGGGCCGGCACATTGTGGACGTGCTCGGATCACTCGGTGTCCCGCACCTGGTCGTGGATTCGGATGCGACGCGCATCGCGGCGCTGGAGCAGCGCAGCATCCCAACGCTGATCGGTGATGCCGCTAACTCGGAGATCCTGACGCATGCGCACCTGCCACGCGCTCGGGCGCTGGTCGTCGCGCTCCCGGACGAAGCTGCGACCGAGATGGCAGTGATGATCGCGCGCCGGCTTGCCCCCGACTTACCGATCATCGCGCGAGCGATCACACCGGATGGCGTCAAGCGGTTGGCGGCGCTAGGCGCGCAGGACGTGATTCACCCGGAACTGGAGGGCGGGCTGGAGATCGTCCGCCATACGTTGTTGCAGCTGGGCTTTCCGATTCGCGAGGTGCAGCGATATGCCGATGCGGTGCGGCGCGAGCATTACGACGTGGGCGCCGGCGCGGAGCGACACGCCCTGCGGCAATTCATGGAAGCCGCCCAGATCCTCGAAATCACGCTCTTCGAGCTGGCAGAAGATAGCCCGGTGGCCGGCGTAACGCTGGCCGAGGCGGACATCCGCGGGCAGACGGGCGCGTCCGTAGTCGTCATCCTGCGCGGCCAACAGGTGATGCCCAACCCGAAATCGCACACCGTGTTGCTGCCGGGCGATCACATCGGCCTGATCGGCGACGCGGACCAGATCACTGCTGCCGAGCGGCTCATCACGCAGCCGGCGCGCATCGAGGCGCGCTCGGTCACCTGATGCGCAGCTCGTATCCGGCCGGCTCGGTGGTGCCCTGCGTCGTGGGCGAGATGGCCAGCACGGCACTGCGCACCGACCCGCCGAGGTCGAGCGTCAGCGTGCCGGCATTGTCGGTGAGCGCCATGCGCTGCAGCCGGCGCTTGCCGTCGCGGCCGGTGACGATCACCTGCACCTGCCAGCGCTGCGGCAGCCAGTTGCCAACGCGCACCCAGCCTTCGGCCTGCCAGCCCGAATCGGCGCTCGCGTTGTCGTGGAAGCCGATCTCTGGAATACCGATGTCGTCTATCGCCAGGCCCTCGCGGTTGATGGCTGCATCGGTGACCATCTCGAAGCGCAACAGGATCTTCTTGCCGGCGAATTCATCCAAGCGGACGCGCTCGTTCAGCCAGCGCGGCGCGTCGGTCTTCTCGGTGCCGCCGGATGGGCCGGTGTAGCCGCAGCCCAGGTTGGCGTTTTGCGGATTGTCCGTGGTGCAGGAAGTCGGTGAGAGCACCTTCCAGGTGAGTCCGCCATCTTCGCTGGCAGTGACGTAAGCGTAGTCGTAATTCTTCTCCAGCCGATACCATGCCCGATAGGTCAAGGTGGCGCTCGTGACGCCGGTGAGGTCTACCTCGCGCGTCAGGCGCGAGTTGCTGGCATCGGCGCGGTTCGACCACCAGAAAGCGCCATCGGCTTCCTCGGTCGGCAGGAGCGGGACAACCGTCGAACCGGTGAATTCAATCGTCACCGGCTTGTTCCCCGCAAGTTCGTAGTAGTGCGTGCCGAACTGTGCCAGCCCTTCGCGCACCGCGAACGGATAGTCTCCGGCGTTGAGGTCCGCACGCGTCGCCATCGGCGGCACGCGGATCGTGGCGTAGTTGTAGCGATTTGTGCCCGGCTCGATCGCCTCGCGGCTCATGTAGTTGGCGATGACGAAGTCCGCGAACAGCGCTTCGAACGTGAGTGGCTGTCCGGTGTCTGGGTTCACCACGCCATTGTCGGCCAGCACTTGCATCAAGGCGCGCGCGCTGCGCTCCGGCGAGCGGGCGAACTTGCGCAGGATCTCCTCGCCGAAGCGGTCGTAGAGATAGGACCAGAACAGATAGCCGGCGCCGTAGTGTGCGCTGTTGCCACCGGCGCTGTCCTCTTGCCAAGTGTTGAGCTGCGTCTCCGGCGCCGAGGCAAAGTCATACACCGTGGTGACCGCATCGCCGTAGCCGTTCAGCCGTTCCGCGAACTGCGCCGCTCCTTCTTCCAGCCACAGATCGGGCGTGTGGGTCTGGTTGAAGCTAATCATGTGCTGGAACTCGTGCGCGAGGGTGCTGAGGTAGGTTTCGCTGGCCGGATCGGAGCCGTTGTAGCCGCGCGCGGCGTGCATGACGAAGATCTGCCCTTCGTTCGAGTCGCTGCGCACAACCCGCGGATAGCCGTCGGGCGAGGAGAAATAGCCACCAACGGTGCGGCCCAGGCCAATGGCATGCAGCACGTGCACGCGGGGGTCACAATCCACGCCGGGCGTGTCCTCGCTGCCGAAGAACGCGCGCGTGCGCGGATAGATCTGGCGATCGAAGATCTCCACCGCGCGGCGCAGCTTGTCCTGGTTCAAGCGCACGCGCGTAGGCGCGCTCTGCACCCACATGTAGACGTGGTCGCCCTTCTGCTCCAGGCGCGCCTCGATCTGGAACAACTCGTCGGTGTCTGAGTTGGTTAAGGTGAAGGTGCGCGTCGCGCCGATTTGATATTCCGGCGCGAGCGTGGGGCAACTGACCTCGGCTTCTTTCGGCGATACGCCTTTGAAGCGGATCGCCAATTCGGCCAGGTCTTCGCGCGGTAGCACAGCAGCGGTAATCGCCTCGATCGGGTCATCGGGCGCACCGGTGGCGGGCCGCGACGCTGGGCGAATGACTTGGATCGGCGTCGGCGAAACCACCGGCGCGTTCGTCGTTATTTTGCCGTCCTCGATGGGCGGACTGTCAACATCCGGCGGGAAGTCGCGAAACTCGGCGCTGGTGACGGTGCGCACTGCCAGCCACGTCAGCCCGGCGCCGACGAGGCCGAAGCAGGCGCAAATCAACATCAACCCGATGATGATGGCGATCCAGGCGTTGCGATTGTTGTTCATGACCGTGACTCGGAACGGAGGTTCACACCTGCAAATGGCCGCGCGATGAGGTTACGCGCTCATCCTGAGACGGCTGTGAGGCGCACTTAGTTCCGCGCTAAACCTCGCGTGGGGCGATGCCGTCTGCAGAAGCGAATCTCACTTGTGAGTGGCTCGCCGGATGGCGAAACGCCTGGCAACGCCAATCTCTAATCTCTGATCCCTGATCCCTGATCCCTGATCCCTGATCTCTGATCTCTGATCCCTGACTCACCGCCGCACCGTGGCACCCAGTTGTCCCTCGACCGCGCGGATGATCTTCGCACGCAGCTTCTCCACGTCTTTGTCGGTGAGCGTCCGGTCTTCGGCCTGATAGGTCAGCGAGTAGGCCAGGCTCTTCTTGCCGGCGCCGATCTGCTCGCTGCGGTAGACGTCGAACAGGCGCACATCGCGCAGCAGCGCGCCGCCGGCCTGACGGATCACCTGTGCAACCGTCGCGGCAGGCACATCTTCATTCACCACGATAGCCAAGTCCTCAATCGTGGCCGGGAAGCGCGGCACGTCGCGCACGACATAGTCCTTCGCCACGGCGCGGCGCAGTGCCTCTAGGTCGAAATCGGCGATCAGCACCGGCCGGTCGGCGGGCAGCGCCCACATCTCGCGCACGCGCGGGTGCAACTCGCCGAAGAGGCCCAACATCGTCTGCTGCGGATCACAGGCGCGCACGGCGGCTGTCCGTCCCGGATAGTAGGTCGGATGCGTGGTCGCCTCGTAGCTCACCTCGCCCAGGTGCAGCCCATTGAGCAGCGATTCGACGACGCCCTTGAGGTCGTAGAAGTCCATGTGGGGGAGATCGTCGGCCTTGCCGGCGCGCCAGGAAGGTTCGACGCGCGCGCCGCTCATGGCGATCACCAGGCGCGCCTGCTCTTCGGGCAGACGACCATCGCCGCGCGGCAGGAAGACCGCACCGATCTCGAACAATGCTACGCGCGCGTGGTGACGCAGGTTCGCCACCAACGTTTCGAGTGCGCCACTTACCAGAGTGTGGCGCATCACCGTGCGCTCTGGGTTGATTGGGTTGGCCAGCGTGACGTAAGGCCGGCTATCGCTAGGCGCGCCCGGCGCATAGGTGCGCGCCTCTTGTTCGGGCGTGGTCAGGCGATAGGTCACGATCTCTTGCAGGCCGGCGCCCACCAGTAGGTCGCGCACACGCTCCTCGAAGTCGAGTTCGGGGTTGCCGCGTGTGGGCGGCAGCTCATCTGCGATCAGCGTCTCCGGAATGCGGTCGTAGCCGTAAATGCGCGCGATCTCCTCGATCAGGTCGTGCTCGCCCTCGATGTCGAGACGGTGATCCGGCGCGATGACGGTCAGGAATGGGGAGTGACTCGGATCGGCATTTTTGACTGTGAACTCTAGTGCGCGCAAAATGCGCACCATCTCCTCAGCCGGTATCTCGACGCCGAGCAGACTGTTCACGCGACCGGGATTCAGCGCCACGGTGACGGGTTGGGCCGGCGATGGATAGGCGTCGAGGATGCCTCGGCAGATCACGCCACCGGCATGCTTTTGCAGCAGGTGCAGCCCACGTCGCTGGGCGACCATCGCCAGCGCCGGATGCACGCCGCGCGAGAAGCGATACGAGGCCTCGCTGTGCAAGTTGTGGTGGCGCGCGGTCCTGCGAATGCTGATGTTGTCCCAGGACGCCACCTCGAAGAGCACGTTGCGGGTAGTGTCTTTCACTTCACTGTCTGAGCCGCCCATCACGCCGGCCAAGCTGAGCGGGCCGACTTCGTCGCACACCAAGATGTCGGTCGGCTGCGGCACACGCACCTGTCCGTCGAGCGTGGTGAGCGTCTCGCCTGCTTGCGCCAGGCGCGTGATGATCGTGCGGATGCCGCTCGGCCCAACCCGCACCGCGTCTAGGTCGAAGGCGTGCGTCGGTTGGCCGAACTCGAGCATGACGTAGTTGGAGATGTCCACGATGTTGTTGATCGGGCGCATGCCACACAACGCCAAGCGCCGCTGCATCCAGAACGGCGAGGAACTAATCGTGACGCCTTTGATGATGCCGGCGGTGAAGCGCGGATTCAATCTCGAATCTCGAATCTCGATTCGAAGCTCACGCTCAATCGGCTCGCCGTCGGCGACGAAATCCATCGGCGGGTAGCGGACGGTCTGGCCGGTGAGCGCAGCCACTTCCCGCGCGACGCCGATGATCGAGGCAGCGCGGGCCGTGCTGGGCAAAACGGCGATCTCCAGCACGGCGTCGCCCAGGTAATCGGCCAGCGGCGCGCCGACCGGCGCATCGTCGGGCAGGATCAGGATGCCCTCATGCTCGTCGCTCAGGCCCAGCTCTTTCTCGCTGCATACCATCGAGTCGTTCTTGATGCCGCGCAGCGTGACCTCCTTCAAGGTCATGATGACCTTGCCCTCTTTGTGACCGTCGTACAACCGCGCGCCTTTCAGTGCCAGCACGACCTTCTGCCCACTGTCGCCGGGCCGGATGTTCGGTGCGCCGGTGACGACCGTAATCGGCTGGCCTGCACCATAGTCCACCGTGGCCAACAGCAGGCGATCTGCATTGGGATGGCGTTCGACCTTGAGCAATTGGCCGACGAAGATCTTGTCGCGATCCCACGGCAGCTCGCTGCCAGGCAACCCGACATACTCGATGTGCTCGACCTCGAAGCCAGCCAGGGTCAACTTTTCGGCCAGTTGCTCGATAGGCAGCGTGATTTCGACGTATTCTCGCAACCAGGAGATTGGAACGCGCATGATGATGTGCGGCTTACTTCACTTTGCAAAATGGATGCGAGATTCTAACAGCAGATTGCTCATCTGTCCGCCCCGCACGCATTTGCCCATGTCCGGTTAGCTTAGCTTGACGTCAATGGGGCAGGCCTACCGGTCTGCCCTGCAAGAAGATATACCCCTTGTGATAAGCAATCGGATATATAGTTACGCCCCATCCCGATGTCATCACTCGGCAGCCAGCTCCAGGCGGCGCGGCTCAAGCAGTTCGTTGGCCGTGACGCCGAGATCGTGCTATTCCGCGCCGCGCTGGACGCGGAAGCGTGGCCGTTCTACGTGCTGCACGTATTCGGACCTGGCGGCGTGGGCAAGACTTTCCTGCTCAAACAGTTCGCCGCACTCGCCTCGCGCGCAGGCGTCATAGCGCTCTACATTGACGGGCGCAACATCGAGCCGACGTCCATTGGGCTCACCCGCGCGGTGCGCTCCGCCGCACTGGCCGGCGAGCCATCGCTCGACTTATCTGCGATCGAAGCGCTGGAAGCCGGCTGGAGCAACCTGAGGACGTATGGTCAGCGCTTTGCCATCCTGGTTGACACTTACGAGACGCTCATGCCGCTGGATGGATGGCTGCACGACGAGCTGCTCTTGAGCATGCCGGAGAACACCTTGCTGGTGCTGGCCGGGCGACGCACGCCGTCATTGCTTTGGCGCACCGACCCGCTGTGGAACACACTGGTCCGGGCACTGCCCCTGCGCAATTTCGAACCCGAAGAGAGTCGCGCCTACTTGGCTCGGCGGAACGTCCCGGCCCAGCAACATATGAACGTGTTGGCGTTCACACACGGCCACCCGCTGGCGTTATCGCTGGTGGCTGAAACGTTCGCGCAACGCCGCAACATCAGTGCTGCGTTCCAACCCGAAGAAACGCCTGACGTCGTCCGCGCCTTGCTCGAGCGCTTTGTACAAAAAACGCCCAGTCCGGCACATCGCGCAGCGCTCGAAGCATGCGCGTTGGTGCGGGCGCTGACCGAAGACCTGTTGTGCCGAATGCTCAACGTCCCAGAGGCGCACGAGTTATTCGAATGGCTGCGCGATCTATCGTTCATTGACGCTGGCCGCTTCGGTCTCTTTCCCCACGATCTGGCGCGCGAGGCGATCGCTGCCGATGTACGCTGGCGCAACCCCGAGTGGTATACGACGCTGCACAAACGCGCACGCACCTACTACAACCAACGTCTGCAGGAAGCGCAGGGCAGCGAACAGCAACGGGTGCTCTTCGATTTCACCTTCCTGCACCGCGACAACCCGATCGTCCGGCAATATGTGGACTGGCAAGAAAGCGGTGTCATGCGCGTGGATCTGGCCGGCCCATCCGACGGCGAAGCGATCGTGGCGTTGGTGCGCGATTACGAAGGCGAGACATCAGCAGCGTGTGCAGCCCATTGGCTGGCGCGCCAGCCCGAAGGCATCCTCGTCTTGCGCGAGTCGAATCAGCTCGTGGGGTATCTCATTTGCTTGGCGTTGGAGGAAGCGAGCGAAGCGGATTGGCAAGCCGATCCGGTCGCGGCGCAAGCCTGGGCGTATGTGCGAATGCAGGTACAACTGCGACCGGGCGAACGCGTCACCTTGTTTCGCTTCTGGGGCGCGCGCGATGGCTACCAGCAAATCGGCGCCGTGCAAAGCCTGATCTTCGTCAGCGTTGTGCAGTATTACCTGACGACGCCGCGCCTGGCCTACACGCTGTTCACCTGTGCTGATCCGGATTTCTGGGAACCCCTGAGCGCCTATGCCGACCTGGAGCGGGTGAGACAGCTCGAGTGGGACGTGAAGGACAAGCATTTTGGCGTCTTTGTGCACGACTGGCGCGCCAGACCGCCGGCGGCCTGGCTCGAGCTGATGGCCGAGCGCGAAATGGCGACCCACCTGTCTGACTACGCGCAGTCGAAACCGGCGTCGCCGGTGATTGCCTTGAGCGAGCCGGATTTCAAAGCGGCCGTGCGTGACGCGCTGCGCCAGATGTCGCGCTCGCAAACGCTGCGCGGCAACCCACTGCTCGGCTCGCGTATGGTGACCGACCGAGCCGGCCAAAACGCTGACGATAACCAGCGCATCGCTGCGCTCAAGGCCCTGATCGCCGAAACCGCCGAGGGACGCTATGCCTCGCCACGCGACGTCAAGCTCTACCGCGCCTTTTACCACACCTACCTCAAGCCGGCCGTCTCCCAAGAACAAGCTGCCGAGATCCTCAACATACCCTTCAGCACCTACCGCCGCCATCTGTATGCCGCTATCGAGCGCATTACCGAGTCGCTCTGTGAGAAGGAACTGGGCGAGTGAGCACTTTTCGGCCTGGCAAACGATCAGCATGCCTCAGATCATTTCAAGAACCCATGACGTCACCCCTCGATTCCCACACGCGGGCGGCCGATGACGGCGATCTCATCCAACTCGCGCACGACCTCATCGCGGCCTGGAACGCCCACGACCCGCGACGCGTAGCTTCGTATTTCGCCGACGCCTACACCGGCGATGACGTCGCCCTCGCCGGCCGGTTACATGGTCGGCGGGATGTGCGGCGCTACGTCGCCTACAACATCTTGGGCTTCCCCGAATTCGCTCGATGAGCGTTGCCATTTCCTGTGCGGATGCGCTACGTCGCCTACAACATCTTGGGCTTCCCCGATCTGCACTTTGAGTTGCACGAGACGATTGCGCAGGGCAATCGCGTAGTGATGGTCTGGACGGCGCGCGGCACCCACCAGGGCAGGGTGATGAACATTCCACCCACCGGTGCGCGGGTGGAGGTGAAAGGCATCTCGGTGATCACCGTCGAGGCGGGCAAGATCGTGCACAGCCTGCGCGTGTGAGACGTCGCCGGCATGCTCCGGCACATTGGTCTGCTGCCAGACCTGCCTATGCCTGCATGAACGACGAAGCCCCCGGGCGGCGCCGGGGGCTTCGAACGTCAGGGCCAGCCGCTATCGCGCCGGCTCGGGGATCGGCGCGGCGCCGCCGGTCGGGAACTTGAGGACCAGATCCACGTCGGCACGGTTCAAATAGGGCAGAAATTGCTTGATCACGGTGCCGAGCGCCGGCTCGATCAACGCCAAACTGGCCAACGTATCGGCGGTGTTGGTCAGCGTCTCCTCGCTCCAGCGCAGGGTCGGCAGCAGCTTGTCGTTCGACCAAATCTTGATGCCTTCGGGTGTGGTGCGAATCGTGACGTGCTGGATGCCCGCGTCTTTCATCTGCTGGATCGTGTCGGGCGGCAGCTTGGCGGAGCTGAGGTCGGCGCCGGCCAGCTTCTCGATCTCGCTGAACGACAAGCCGGCGACGGAGGGAACACCGGCGTCATCGAACGTCAGGCGCAGGCCGCCGATGAGTGAGGGGTCAACCGTTGCGCCAGGCTCAGGCAGTGGCCCACCCATCTCGCGCAACGGAATTTCGGCCTGGCCGTCCTTGATCGGGAAGCGGATAATGACGTTTTGCTCCATGCTGCGCGCCGCCGGCAGGAGCACGTTGTTCAACACGCCGCTCGTGGCTTCGTCCAACTTGACGAAGCGGGTGATCAGGTCTTTCGTATTGTCGAACGAGGCGTCGTCCCACGTGAGGGGGACGAGTGACTTGCCATTGGCCCACCAGTACAGGCCGTCGTTTCGGAAGAGCAACTCGACGTGTTGTAGGTTGGAGTCGGTCAGCTTGCTCACGGTCGCCGGATCTATCTTGAACTGATTCGGATCCATACCGAAGAAGCGCAGCATGCCAGGATTGATGCCGGCGACGGTTGGGAAGCCCTCCTTATCTACTTCCACGAAGATGCGAGGGAAGACCAGCCGGAAGGGACCGCCTCCACCGCAGCCCGTCAAGATCAATGAAGCCAGCACTATGGCCGACAACGCACGCACGTGCAGTTTGGTTTTCATCACCGATGCTCTCCTGTTTTGAAGGATGTCGTACGAATTGCGAGCGTAACCTCTGGAATTGTACCGACGGCGCGCATTGAGGCAAACGCGCCCGCGCAGGATCAGAATCGAGGCCTCATCCGCCGGTGTCGTCGCCACCCAGCGGGAAGCCGACGTTGAAGCCGGCGTCCACGTAGTGCACCTCGCCGGTGACGCCGGCGGCGAGGTCAGAGCACAGGTAAGCCGCCGCGTTGCCGACGTCCTCGATGGTGATGTTGCGGCGCAACAGGCTGACCTTGCCGAACTCGTTGATGAGCGCGCGCGAGCCGGCGATGCCAGCCACAGCCAGCGTGCGAATCGGTCCGGCAGAGATCGCATTGACGCGGATGCGCCGCTCATCGGCGCCGAGATCGGCAGCCAGGTAACGCACGCTCGCCTCTAGGGCGGCCTTGGCCACCCCCATCACGTTGTAGTGCGGCACGGCGCGCTGCGAGCCGATGTAGGTCATTGTCAGCAGCGCACCGTTTGGCCGCATGAGCGGCGCGGCGGCGCGGGCCAGCGCCGTGAACGAATACACGCTGATGTCCATAGCGGTCATGAAGCCCTGGCGGGAGACGTTGAGGTAAGGGCCGGTCAGGTCGTCACGGTGGGCGAAGGCGATCGAATGCACCAGGACGTCAATCGTGCCGAAGCGCGCTTTGGCCTTTTCCATCACCGTCACGATGTCCTCGTCCTTGCTCACGTCGCAGGGCTCGATCCAGTCGGAACCGAGGGATTCGGCCAGCGGGCGCACGCGCCGTTCGAGTTTCTCCCCTGCATAGCTGAAGCCGAGCGTCGCGCCCTCGCGATGGAAGGCCTTCGCAATGCCCCAGGCAATGCTGTGGTCGTTGGCGACGCCGAAGATCAGCGCGGTCTTGCCGGTGAGTAGTCCCATGAGTGATGCTTCCTTATCGTCAGATTCGAGTGTGTCGCACCGGCGAAGTATACGCAAGGTGAATTCTCAGCGCTTGCTCCGCCGCCGTTCCGGTGGGTCTAAGTTTGCCGAGTTACTTCCTACTAAAAAGGCAAAAAGTTTTCGCCATGACGCGTGATGATTTTCAGCTGATGTGCGACTATCGGATCGAAGCTGCAAGAATTGGGGGATTTGGGGGATTTTGAAAGTCGTTCGATGCGCAAGGAGGGGACATGCTCAATTCCACTACCGGCTCGGATGTAGAGCGCTACGCGCTGACCAGTTATCGTGCCTCCACCGAGGAGCGATTGCCCATCACAGAGGAGTGTCGAGCCGGGCTAAGCAATCTCGCCATTGGGCTGGCCGGTGCGTTGCTGGTAGCTGCTGTGCTTTTCGTGGCCTACCTGCTGCTGGCGATTTGAGCCGATGAAATGCTCCGCATAAGGCGGCCTCGGGCCTTGCTGTGGCTCGAGGCCGCTTTTTGCTTGAGGCGGCGCGGTGCTGCACGAACCCAGGTGGCGCTTGCGCGTGCTCGCAGGTGCGTCCATGATTGCTTGTATGGCGCGCACACTGGCCAGCACACTCACCGGTCTCGCTGCGACCCAACTGGCGGAATTGATCGCGCGCGGCGAGGTTTCCTCTGCCGAGGTCGTCCGGGCGCACATCGCCCGCATCGAGGAAGTCAACCCCACGATCAACGCCGTCGTCGTCCGGCGATTCGACCTGGCGCTGCGCGAGGCGAACGCAGCCGACGCCCGACGCGCGCGCGGCGAGCCGATGCCTCCCCTACACGGCGTGCCGATCACCATCAAGGAGTGTCTGGATCTCGTGGGCACGCCGAGCACATTCGGGATGCCCTCGCGGCGCGATGATGCGCCACAAGCCAACGATCCCTACGTCCGGCGCCTGATCGAGTGTGGTGCGATCGTGCTCGGCAAGACCAATGTGCCGCAGGCGTTGATCTACAACGAAAGTAGCAATGCACTCTACGGCCGGACAAACAATCCCTGGGATGTGACGCGCACGCCCGGCGGCAGCAGCGGCGGTGAAGGCGCGATCATCGCTGCCGGCGGCTCGCCCCTCGGCCTGGGCACCGACATCGGCGGTAGCCTGCGCCTGCCAGCCCACTTCTGCGGCATCGTCAGCCTCAAGCCCACGCCGCCGCGCACACACGACTACAGCCGGTTCTCCGAGCTCGCGTTCGAGTTCGGGCCAATCACTTCCGTCGTCGGACCGATGGCGCGCGACGTCGCCGATCTCGCCTTGGCGCTGCGGTTGATCGGCGCTCTGCCTCACCCACGTCTGCCATCGCCGCAGCCGTTGGGCGACCCGGACGCGGTTGACGTGTCGAAGTTGCGAGTGGGATTCTTCACCTGCGACGGGTTGATGCGGCCGTCTCCCGCCGTCGCGCGCGCCGTGCGCGAGGCGGCGGCAACGCTGCGCGCTGCCGGCGCGCAGGTCACCGAATGGGAGCCACCCGACCTGCGCCAGGCCGAAGCCCTCTATGTGCGCATGCTCACCGCCAATGGCGCGCCGGTCTTTCGCGCTGCCCTAGCGCACGACAAGCCCGAGCCTCAGCTCGCTTTGCTTTACTGGCTCGCGCAACGCTCGCCGCAAACGGTGCGGCGCATCCGGCGCATGCTCGCCGCACTGCGCCAGGCGAACTTCGCTCGGCAACTCGACAACATCGGCTTCTCGGCTGAGGATATACCGCGGCTCGCTAACGAAGCCGAGGCCTATCGTTGTGCCTTCGCAGCGGCGCTGGATCGCGCCGATGGCGGGCCGCTGGACCTCGTGCTCAGTCCGCCCTGCTTCTCCCCTGCCTGGCCTCACGGCGCCAGCCGAGAGCTGATCACCGGCGGCGCGTATTGCATCGTCTATAACCTGATCGGCTATCCGGCCGGCGTCGTTCCGGTGACGCGCGTGCGGCCCGACGAGGCGCTCGCGCGGCCGCGTTCGCCGGACGTGGTGAGCATGGCAGCGCGCAGGGTAGACCTTGGCAGCACCGGTTTGCCGGTGGGCGTGCAGGTGGCCGCCCGGCCGTGGCAGGAGCATGTCGCGCTGGCAGCGATGAAGGTCATCCAAGACGAGGCGCGCAAGCGAGAGGATTATCCAGACACACCTGCGATGATCAAGGTGTGATCGAGTTTCGGGCTGGTAGATGATCAGTTGCGCAGCTATCTTGTGCGGAAAGCACGCAACGATTCGGGATAGATCAAGGCCCTGATCTTCGGTTGTTTCAGCACGTGTTCGTATTCGTCCAGCAATTGGAACGAACAGATCACATCGAATCGCGCAGACTGCCATGCCATGACGAACGTGGCAAGTTGCGGTGGTCGCGCCAGCGCGCGCACGAGTTGATTGGTGTCAAGAACGACGCGCATGGTGAGCGCGAACTAATCGCGGGGCGCTTTACGGGCGTCTTCAATAAGTGCGTCAATCTCTTCGTCGGGCGGCAACGTGATCGGCTCGGCTCGGCTGCGATCAATCGCAGCTTCGATATCGGCCAACGCCGCTTCAAAGTGAGCCTTGCGCGCGAGCGCGCCGCTTTCAGATGAAAAGGGCAAGATGATAATGCCCACGCGCGTGCCGACGGGCAGATGTTCCGGCAGCGCCACTTTGTGATCCTCGTCCACCGTAGCGACATACATCGGCACAGTGAAAGGCGCGAGAGGCTCGGTTTCCATAGCGACATTATATTGATTCGTCTAAGTTATACCAACTGCCACATCAAGGCGTGCTAAATAAGGACAGGGCCTGGACGTTGTCTTTGATCCAACGCCAATCAACCAGCCTGCGAAGTGCGTCGGCGTCGTCAGCTAACGCATGCAATATCTGCTCGACTCGCTCGATTTTGGCCTCGATGGTGGCGTAGAGTTCGCCTTCAATGTGGTCACGTAGGTATTCGAAGATGCGCTCAACGGGATTCAGCTCCGGCGCATACGGCGGTTGGAAGATCACCGCACCACCAGTGCCAGTGCTAGTGCCAGCGATGGCCGTACGAACAGCCTTGGTCTTGTGAGCGGGCGCGTTGTCCCACACCACAGCATCCAAGCCGTCCGGATGTTGCTGCCAGGCGTGCACCGTCGCCAGCATGCTGTCTTGACGCAGGTTGGCCTGCCAACGCCAGCGCAGCTTGAGCCGGGTAACGGCTAATCCGAGCACCAGCCAGCGGTGGTCAAACCGCATCTGCTGCGGCTGCACCAGCTTCATGCCGACTGGACACCAGCGCCGGCGCACCTGACTATGTAAACCCACCCGCATCTCATCGCTCATGATGATCGCGCCGTCCAACCTGACGCCCGCTTGGGCCAGCTGGTAACACAGCCCCCTCTCTCCACGCCGTTTGGCGTGCTTCGTTCCGTTTGACATTGGCCGGGCGGGGCACCTTTTTGCGCAGTCCCAGCCGCGCGAACACCCCGCGCATGCCCCAGTAGGTGTATCGCACCTGGCATCGCGCTTGCACCCACGCCACGCCGTCGTGGATGCTCCGAATCTTGCCCGCGGCCGCCTCTTGCACTAGCGCGCCTTCCTGCTCTTCGCTCAGCCGCCCGCCCACATGCCGCCGCCCGCCCCAGCTATGCCCCGCGATCAATTCTGTCAATCCACCTTGGCGTAGCCATCGCACCCACGTATCGGCAGCCGTGCCACTGATTCCGCATGCTTTAGCGGCCGCATCGGTGCTGGTGCCGCGTTTGAGTTCGTAGGCGAACTGGTAACGCCGGCGCTTCAGGCCATCCTTCTCCTGGCGATACAGGGCTTACAACTGCTCGACGCTCTCAGCGATCTCAATCGGTTGTCGCGGTCGTCCTGTTCTCATACGCCAAGTTGATTTAGCACACCTTGACTCCGCAAGCGGTATTATAAGTCGCCGCGCCTGCTGACACAGATGAAGAACCGCACCTACCCCAACGGCTACGCCAGCGTCGAGCAACTTGGGCGCTGACCGGTAACCGATCAACCAACGTGAGCAGAAATTGAGCACTCCCTGGCCTGTCGCCTGAGCATCGCCGTGCGCACAATGGCGTTCATGACAACTCTCAATCACACGATTCATCGGACGATTCAAACCATCGTGGCAAGAGGGGGCGAGGCGTATCAGGTGATGGCCGATCAAGTCATCATCAAGATCCCCGGCGAGGCAACCAACGGCGCATACACGGTCGTTGAGGTGATCAGCCCGCCCGGCGGCGGCCCGCCCGCGCTGCATACGCACCAACCGCAGGAGACGTTTTACATCCTCGAAGGTGTCGCAACATTCGAGACGCTGCACGGCGGCGAGCTGGTGAAGATCGAAGCCAAGCCCGGCGACATCGTGCACATCCCCGGCATGACGCCGCATACCTATCGCAACTACGGCAGCCAGCCCCTGCACTTCATCACCCTGATCTCGCCAGCGGGCATGGACCGATTCTTCGCCGAACTGGGTGTGCATATCACCGATCCGGCCAATCCACCCCGACCATCCGGCCCACCCGACATGGCGCGCGTGTTGCGCATCGCTGCGAAGCACGGGATCGAGTTCGTCGGCCCGCGCCCAGATGCAGCGCCCTAGCACGAACGATCTGGGACGCATGCCATGTCGGCGTGCGTCCTAAATCGTTTCATGGAGAAAGAGCAATGAACCGCCTGCGCACTCCCGACCGTCCCATTGAGTTCACCAACTGGGCGCGCACCGCCGTCAGCCGGCCTGCCGCCGGCTGTGAAGTGAAGTAGCGAGACCTTTCTTTTGACTCAGGGTCTATGTCGGTCTATGTCGCGCAGCGCCGCGATGTGCTCCGGTGTCGTGCCGCAACAGCCGCCGATGATCGTCGCGCCGAGGTCGCGCCACTCGCGGGCCGCCTCCGCATACGCTTCCGGCGAAACCGCGTTCGTCAGCGTCCAGCCGACTATCTCATCCACATGGCCGACGTTGCCATACGCGCCGATGGCAATGTGAGATGGCGCGGCCTGGCGCAGGAGCGTCAGCGCCGAAGCCACCTGCTTCACCGGAATGCAGTTGACCAGGATTGCTTCTGGCGCGAACGGCAGCACGGCGCGAACGGCGTCGGGCAGCGACTCGCCGCTCAGCAAGCGATTCCCGTCGTCCAGCGTGAAGCTCACCCACAATGGCTTGCCCGTAGCACGCGCGGCGCGCGCAGCGGCGACCGCCTCGCGAACTGTGTTCTGCGTCTCGACCAGGATCAAGTCCACGCCGGCATCGGCCAGGTTGCGCGCGAGGATGGCATGCTCCTCGGCCAATTCGGCGTCGCTCGGAACCAGCTCCGGCGAGTAGCAATCCTCGACGGGGGCGATGCTGCCGGCGACTCGGACAGGGAGACCGGGAGACCAGGAGACCAGGAGACGCTCCCCCTGTCCTCCCGTCCCCTTGTCCCCTTGTCTCCATTGAGCGACAGCCTGCCGCGCCAGCTCGACCGCACGAAAGGTCAGCTCGCGCGCACGGTGTGCGATGCCGGCTTTGGCCAGCGCGCGCACGTTGGTGCGAAAGGTATTCGTGGTGATGACGTGTGCACCGGCGTCCAAGTAATCACGGTGGATTTGCGCGACGACCTCCGGCGCGGCGTCGAGCGCGATGGCCGACCACAGCGGCAAAGTCGTGTCCACGCCACGCCGCGTCAGCTCCGTGCCCATCGCGCCGTCGAGAATGATCGCCACAGACACATTCTAAATTGAGCAGTTTTTGGGCTGGCGAATGAGCATGCAGCGAATCAAAATCGCCGTCCATGATGGCAACGAACGACTATCACTTCATCACCCGCTGGCGGATGCAAAGCACACTCGACGAGATCAACGAGATTATCGGGAATGCGCCGGATCTGGTGCGCTGGTGGCCATCGGTGTACCTGGACGTGAAGGAACTCGAACGCGGCGACGCACGCGGGCTGGGCAAAGTGATCAGCTTGTTCACCAAGGGCTGGCTGCCCTACACGCTGCGCTGGCAGTTCAAGGTGACCGAGGTGAACACCCCGCACGGCTTCCGCCTCGATGCTGCCGGCGACTTCGTCGGGCACGGCATCTGGACGTTCGAGCAGGACGGCGATTTCGTGAATATCACCTACGACTGGAAGATCAGCGCCGAGAAAGGCCTGCTCAAGACTCTTTCGTTCATCATGAAGCCGATCTTCTCAGCCAATCATCGTTGGGCGATGCGCAAGGGCGAGGAGAGTTTGAAGCTCGAGTTGCAGCGTCGCCACGCCAAGACCGCCGAGGAACGCGCCCGCGTGCCCGTCCCGCCTCAACCCACCTTTGCCTGGACGATCAAGCAGGGCAGCCAGGCCGATCAACGCGCAACTACGAACAGCGTATTCACATCCTAACGCGGGGCGTTCAGCTTAGGATGAAGGATGGCGATAGATCATATGCCGGTACAAGAATCGGTATCGCCCATGCGCGCATTCGATCCCGACAAAGTCGCGCGCTACGAGATGCAAAGCTGGGTGGCGTACTACCAGAGAGACTGGCCTGCGTTGTTGCGCCATTTGCTCGCCCTGATTCGAGAGACTTTCGGGCTGTCGCTGTTCCAAGCGATCAAGGCTGCCTATCTGGCTACGCGCGCCCAGGTTGCCTTTGCGCCCTTCCCGGACAACGATGTCTTGTTGGCAGAAGCATACCAACGCCGCTTCTATGAGCTGATCAAATCGGCGCAGGGTGATCGAGAGCAGTTCGACCCCGCTGAGGTCGCCCGGCTGGACGTGCGCTGGTGGGTGATCCATCGCCGGCACTTCGGCGAGCCGGAGAATGAGCCGCTGGTGGATGCCATCGCGGCGCTCTACGCAGCTTCGTATGGGGTTGCCGAGGCAGACGTTTGCGAAGCGGCCTACTATCGGGCGCAGGCGATGATTCACTCCGACCGGTGGGTCAAAGAAAGCCGCGATCCGAACGATCGGCGCTTGTCGCAGGTCGAAACGGAACTGGCGAAGGGCTACGCGGCGCTGCGCCGCGCAGTCGCTTGATGCACTGCACCGTGCGATTAGGCCAATGCGCGATAGACCTTACGCGACGCGCAAGACGTACGACGGGGGACAGGCCAACGACTTCATGGTTCAATTGCGGCATGCATGACGTAGCGATCATCGGCGCCGGCCCGGGCGGTTCGGCCACGGCGCATTACCTGGCGCAGCACGGAGTAGACGTATTGCTGATAGACAAGGCCGACTTCCCGCGCGACAAAACCTGCGGCGACGGATTGACGCCGCGCGCCGTGAGCGTGCTGCAAGACATGGGGCTGGTCGAGGACCTCCGCCGCGTCGGCCATGTCATCCGGCGCTTCGAGGTATTCGCGCCGAACGGCCGTGCCACCGGCGACGCTGTGGTTCTGCACAACGGCATGCCCGACTATGCCCTGGTCGTGCCTCGCTTGATCCTGGACGATCATATTCGTCGGCGCGCCATGCAGAGCGGCGCGCGCTTCGAGCCGCGCGTGCACGTGAACGCCGCGCGCGTCGAAGAGCTGAACGGCGGAGAACATATCGAGATCGCGGGCGAACGCGACGGGCGTCGCATTTCTTTGCGGGCGCGCCTGGCGGTGATCGCGACCGGCGCGAACACTGGCCTGTTGTTGCGCGCCGGCATTTTGCGCGCCCAGCCCAGGGTCATCGTTGCCGCGCGCGCCTACTTCGAGCAGGTGGGCGGATTGACGGACGCCTGGACGCTGCGCTTCGACGGCGCGCCGTTGCCGGGTTACGGCTGGGTGTTCCCCATCGCTGCAGACGCAGCCAACATCGGCGTCGGATACTTCAAACACGACCGCAAGGCATCCGCTATGGGCTTCTTCGAATCGTTTCGCCGGTCGCCGGCAATGCAGCGATTGCTGGCAGGCGCAAAGCAGGCAGGCCCGATTCGGGGCTACCCGCTGCGCGAAGACTTTCTGACATCGCCCACCTTCAGCCGGCGCATCTTACTGGTCGGCGAAGCAGCCGGGCTGGTCAACCCACTCACCGGCGAAGGCATTGACTACGCGCTGGAATCGGGACGCATCGCTGCCGACCACGCCTACGCCATGCTCGAAAGCGGCGACTTCTCACCGCAACGACATACAGCATACGACCGGGCGCTGCGTGAGCGCTTCCAGGCGTTGTTCGAATTCTGCGTATGGGTGCGCACGTGGTGTCGGCATCCGCTCGCGCTCGACGTGCTGGTGGCCATGGCGAACCGGCGCGACGATCTACGCCGGAAGTTAATGAGCGTCGTGCTGGGTGGCGCGTCCATCCGAAGCAAACCGACCACGAGCCGCGTGATTCGGGCGCTGGTCAGGCGGAGCTGAGCCCGTCCTCGGCGCACACATGAGCAAACCGTGGATGCTACGCGCGGCACACGAAACATGGGAACAATCCATCAATAATTGGGGGAACCAATCAAAATGAGATATTCCGCCGGAAATACAACGCAGGCCCGACAACGTATGGATCTGTACTGGCTGGTTCGGCAGAGAATGCAGCAGCCCGCCGACAACGCGTGATGATCAACACGATGTCAGATGAATCGGCCAAGCACATGAGATCACTCAGCGCGGTCAGCGACGCCGAACTCGCTGCGCGGATTGCGAGAAGCGATCGCGACGCTTTCGAGCAGCTCTACGACCGGTATGCCGCGAAGGCCTTCGGCCTGGCCATACGGTTGGTAGGCGATCGCGCCACCGCCGAGGACGTGGTTCAGGAAGCCTTCTGGCGGGTGTGGCGGTCAGCCAAATCATACGACCCCAACCGCGCGGGCGTGTCGGCGTGGGTGCTGGCGATCGTGCATCATTGCGCGGTGGATGAGTTGCGCCGGCAGCGCAGCCGCGGCGCAACCGTTGAGCTGGATGCGCCGGAAAGCGAAACGCAACCGCTCCCCGACCCCAGCGCCGACACACAGGATCAGGTCTGGGCCAACGTGCAAAGCGAGCAAGTCCAGGCGGCATTGGCCGGATTGCCGGAGGCGCAACGTGCTGTCATCGAGATGGCATACTTCGGAGGCTACACGCGCCAGGAGATTGCGCAAAGACTAAACGAGCCGTTGGGCACCATCCACACGCGCGCCCGATTGGGGTTGATCAAACTCAAGGCGCTGCTGGCCGGCCTGAACGCTTGAGGCGTAAGGCAGTATGAGTGACATGAGCGAGAATTCAACCAGAGCGAACGCCGATCCGGTCGAGGATCTGATCGCCCTGTATGCGCTGAACGCGCTTGACGCCGACGACCGCGCCGCAGTGGAGCGTCGGCTGGCGGCCGATGCCCGGGCGCGCGCTTTGCTCGACGAGATGCGCGCAGCAGTGGATCGGCTCAACGCAAGCGCCGGCGAGGTCGAGCCGCCGGCGCACATCAAGCGACGGCTGATGGCCAGGGTAGACGCCGATCTAGCTTCTCAAGGCATGCCGGCTCGACGCGAAAGCGCGTGGGAACGCTTGAAGCAGGCATTGTTCCCGATCACGGCAGCCCTAGCCGCAGCCGCGATCCTGATTGCCATCGGCCTCGGCGTGTGGGCGACATCTTTGCAGGGCCAACTGGCTCAGGCGCAGCAGGAGCTGGCACTGTTGCAGTCCCCTGGCTTGCGCGTCGTCTCGCTGCCTGTCGCCGAGAACGCGCCGGCAGCTGCACAGATCATCCTTGTTGCCGCGCCAACCGAAGCGACCGGCCTGTTGACCGTCAGTGGGCTAAAACCACTCACGCCAAACCAGACCTATCAATTCTGGCTGTTGCGCAGCGGGCAGCCCGTGCCGGCCGGCACGTTTAGCGTGGACGCCAACGGTGCAGGCAAGTTGATCGTGCGCGCAGCCGATCGGATCGGTGCATTCGACCAGGCCGGCGTGACCATCGAACCGGCCGGCGGCAGCGAGACGCCCACCTTATCCGCCCTGGTCGCGATCGGCAGCATCCAGTGACCTCGACGTGGACGCCATCTGGAGGCGCGGGGAGCTCAGGCCGCGGAGTTGGGCGCGCAGGCGATCTATCTCTTCGCCCGTCCCTTCGCCGTATTGGATGAGCTGTCGCTTACGCTGCGCCAGCTCGCCTGCGAGATGATAAAACGATCCATCGAGTCGCGGCACATTGCGCGGTCCAGCGTTCGCTCGCACGCCCACGAGGGCGGCATAAGCCTCCGGCGTAATCACCTCCGGCGACTCATCGGCGAGATACGTCCGGAACATCTGGCGATCGTTGCGCGCGCTCAGCCAGCGCAGACCCAACATCAGGGCGATCAAGAGCCCATAGTTGAGCATGGTGACGAGCAACGTCGAACCGCTGCTCGCCTCGACCAGCGTAACGGATGCGTTGTGGATCGCATGCGTGACGGTCGCCGCGATCCAACCAAGTGCGATGAACCCAAGTGCGCGCGACCGCGATGGCGCATGGCGCGCTAGGCCAAAGCCAATGCCGATGAGCGAGGTGTAGAAACCGTGCATAAAGCCCAACACGATCACGCGCACGACGAACAGTTGGATCCATTCCCCGAGTGACTCCGTGCCGGCCAGGTAGATGATGTTCTCGACGTAGGCGAAACCGAAGCCCACCGTCGAGCCGTACACAATGCCGTCCACCCAACCGTCGAACTCGCGCCGGCGCCAAAGGTAAACCGCGGCAACGGCCAGGCCCTTGGCCCATTCCTCCGTCAACGGTGCGAAGACGACCGCGGTGACCGTCGCGGATGTTGATTCGCCCCACATGTAGGACATGGGCAGCGAGAAGATCAGTTGCAAGACGAGCGCGATGAACGCCGCCGGGATCGCGCCCCACAAGAAGGCGACGATCAAGTATTTGGCAGGTTCTTGCTCGAAACGATCAATGCTGCGCACCAAGCGCGCATACCCATAGGTGGGGAAAGCGATGATGACTGCCGAAAGCCAGACCGGCATGCCGGCGCGATTATACTGAGCGCCGGTATACACACGCATACGTTGCAGCGACTCGATCGCCCTATGATCCGCGAACAAGACGCTCGTTTCATCCTGAATGCCGTGTGGCAGGGCAACTGCGCTTCGATCGTCGGCCTGAGCAACACGGGCAAATCGGCGCTGCTGCGCGCGGTCTGCACACCGGCCGTCCAGGCTGAATTGCTCGGCGATGAAAACGACGCAGGGTTGTTCGCCTATGTGGACTGCAACTTGATGCCCGAACTCAGCGAGCAGGCGCTGCACGAGATCACGCTGCGCAGCATCATCACCGCGCTGCGGCGCTCGGGCGTGCAAGACGCGCTGGCCGAGCAGCTCGATCACTCGTATCACCAGGTGGTGCAGCCGGCTGCCCCGATCCGCAGCCCTCTGGCGTTCGACAACGCCTTGCAGCGGGTGTGCGATGAATCCGGCCGGCATCTGGTCATACTCTTCGACGAGTTCGACGATCCGTTCGAGAAGCTATCCGGCCGCATCTTCCTCAACCTGCGCGCCATGAAGGATCGCTTCAAGAACGCGCTGGTCTATGTGACGGCCACCGAGCGGCCGCTGACACAGATCAGCCAAAGCGCCGACGCAGGTGAGTTCATCGAGTTATTCGACACGCGCGAACGCTGGATCGGCTTCCTCGATCGCAACGACGCCATTGCCCTGGCGCGCGAGTTCACGGCTGGCGCGCCGGCTGCCGAAGCCGACATCGCTTTCATCGTGCAGCAGGCCGGCGGGCACGCCGGCTTGCTGGAGACGACGACCGAGGTGTGGCGTCGCATCGCGGGTGGCGTGCCGGATAGCGCGCGCGAGAGCGCGCTCACGCTCGTGCGCCAGGCGCTGGACGACCAGCTCCCCATCCGCGCCGAATGCGCCAAGCTGTGGTCGCAACTGAGTGAGGCCGAACAATCGGCGCTGATCAGTCACGTGCACGGCATGCCCGCTGCGGCAGAAGCGTTGGATGTCCTGCGCGACAAGCGGCTGCTCGGTCAAGACGAACGAGAAGATGAGCCGCTCGTCGGCGAGATCTGGCGCGCGTTCATCCACCGGCAGGGCCTGGCGCGCGAGGATCTGCAGCGCGGCGTGACGGTGGACGTGGACGCCGGCGAGGTCTATGTTGACGGCCGCAAGATCGAACCGCTGACCGACCTTGAGTACAAGCTGTTGCTGCTGCTCTACGGCCGGCTGAACAAGATCGTGGACAAATACACCATCGTCACAAACGTGTGGGGCGAAACCTACCTCGACGCCGTGGACGACGCGCGAATCGAGAAGCTGGTCAGCCGGCTGCGCAGCAAGCTCGAACCGAATGCCGAAGAGCCGCGCTACCTGATTACGCTGCGCGGCCGCGGCTACAAACTGGTTGGGTGAGCTGTGAGCTGTGAGCTGTGAGTTCTGAGTTCTGGGTTCTGACTTCTGACTTCTGACTTCCGACTTCTGACCATCTGACTTCTGATGTCTGACTTCCGGCCTCAGCGCGTGATCCAAGCGAGCGAAATTGCCCAGTATGCCTATTGCGCGCGGGCGTGGTGGCTCAGCAGCGTGATCGGCGCACCCTCGGCCAACACAGCCGAGCTACAGCGCGGCTCGGCCATGCATCGCCGCCATGGACGGGCCGTGTGGCTATCGCGCGCGCTCGTCGTAGCCGCAGCAGCCCTGGCCGGTCTGGCGCTCGTCATCATCCTCGCCAACATCGTTGCCCGATGAGCCGACGGCAGTTCCTCCTGCAATGGACGGCAGCGCTGGTGATGCTGATCGCCGCAACGGTCACGCACCCTGCCGCGCATGCCCAATCGCCTACGCCGACCCAACCGACGCGCCCCCGCGTCATGGTGGCGCTCGTGTTCGGCCAGTCGAACGCCGGCAACTGGGGCGAGAGCCGACGCGTCGCCGGCCCAGGCGTGTTCAACTTCTTTCGCGGCCGCTATGAACGCGCCCGCGACCCGTTGCCCGGCGCGAACGGCAACGGCGGCAGCGTGTGGACTCGTCTGGGCGACAAGATCATCGCCGCGAAGCTCTACGACCGCGTGGTGTTCGTGCCGGCCTCGATCGGCGCGACGGAGATCGCGCAGTGGGCGCCGGGCGGCATCCTGCACAAAGATCTGCTGCGCAACGTGCGCGAAGCGCGGCAGGCTCGGCTGGTCTTCACCCATCTGCTGTGGCATCAGGGCGAAAGCGACGCCGTGCTGGGCACGCCGACGGACGTCTATCAGCGGCGCTTCCTGGCCATGCTGGATGCGATTCGCGCGCTGGGCGTGAACGCACCGGCGTTCGTGGCAATCGCGACGCGCTGCGGCCAGTATCCGCCCAACGAATCGATCCGCGCGGCGCAGATGGGGCTGGCCGATCCGAGATTGGGCATCTTCCTCGGCCCAGACACCGACCAGCTGGGGCCGGAATATCGTTACGACGGCTGTCACTTCTCCGACCTCGGCCTGGAGATCCACGCCGAGATGTGGCTACAAGTGATCCGAGAGCACGAGGCGACGATGGAAGCAGCGCGGCGCCGGCCCGGTTGATGGCGCAAGTGTGGTTAGAATCAACCTCGCGATGCGCCTGAAGACACTCACGCTCAACGGCTACAAAACCTTCGCCAGCAAGACGCGCTTCGAGTTCGGCGAGGGCATCACCTGCATCATCGGGCCCAACGGCAGCGGCAAGAGCAACATCGCGGACGGCATCCGCTGGGCGCTCGGCGAACAGCAATTCTCCCTGCTGCGCGGCAAGAAGACCGACGACATGATCTTCTCCGGCAGCGCCCGACGACCGCGCGCCAGCATGGCCGAGGTCATCCTGACTTTCGACAACAGCGACGGCTTCTTTCCGATCGAATTCAGCGAGATCGAGATCGGCCGGCGCGCCTACCGCGACGGCACCAACGAATACGTGTTGAACGGCAGCCGTGTGCGCCTGCGCGATTTGACCGATCTGCTGGCCCACAGCGGCCTGGCCGAACGCACCTACACGGTGATCGGCCAAGGGTTGGTGGACGAGGCACTGGCGCAAAAGCCGGAGGAGCGCCGCGCGCTGTTCGAGGAAGCCGCCGGCATCGCCGGCTACCGCGACCGGCGCGAGGACGCCCTGCGCAAGCTGGAGGAGACCAACCACAACTTGGAGCGTGCCCGCGACATCCTCAACGAGATCACGCCGCGCCTCAAGCAACTCGAACGACAAGCCGAGCGCGCGCGCCAGTATCGCGCTCTGGCCGATGAACTCAATCAGCTCAACCGCACGTGGCTGGGCTACCACTACCGTCGCGTGCAATCTGCCATCGCAGCCGCCGCCGCGGCACAACGCGATGCACAATGCGCCGTTGCCGAAGCACTGAATACGATCAACGCGCTGGACGAACGCGGTGCAGCACTGCGCGAAGCGCGCCGGACGCTGCAAGTGCGTTTGGCCGAGGCGCAACCTCGGCGCGACGCTGCCCGCCAGGCCGCCGAGGCTGCATCGCGCGACTTGGCCGTCATGCGCGAGCGCGTCGCAGCGATGGAACGACAGGTCGCAGACGCGCAACGCGAGTTAGAAGCATCCGCCGCAGCGATTGACGCGCTTGCCGCGCGCGCCAACGAAGCCCAGGCTGCGTTTGCGTCAGCCCAAGCCGCCTACCTCGAGCGGCAGCGCGAGGTCGAGGCGGCGGAACTGGCCGTGTCCGAGCGGCGCAGGGAGCGCGCAGCGTTGGAAGAGCAACGCGCCAAGGCCCAGCAGCGCCTGGCCGAAGCCGGCGATGCCGTGTTGGCGGCGCGTGACCATATCGCCGGCCTGCGCGCCCGGCAGGATGCGCTGCGTCAGCAGCTCGATGCTATGTCCAGGCGGGCTGCCGATCTGAGCGCGCAGCGCGAGTCCGAGTTGGCGAAGCTGAGCGAATTGAGCGCCACAATCGAACGCGAGGAATCGCAGACGAACTTGTTCGAGGCGCAGTACGAATCGGCGGCGCAGGCGCTCGAATCGGCGCGCGCGTCGTTGGAGCAGGCGCAATCGGCTCTGGCCGCGGCCGAGGCAGAGGAGCGCTTGACTTCGCGCATGACGCTGTTCGCCGACATGCGCGCACTGGCTGCCCGCAGCGCCGATGAGCTGGCCACTGCAGCGGCGCGGTCCGAACTCCCCGGTGTGCGCGGCGTGCTATCGTCTTTCATCCAAATCGCTCCCGACGACCAGAAGGCCGTTGAGGCGGCGCTGGGCGAGTTGCTCAATGCCGTCGTGATCGCCCCTAACGAGCCGGAAGCAGGCGAAGCCGGCCTGACGCGCCTGCGTGCCTGGCTCACCGAGCAGGCGTCTGGACGGATTGCTGTGGTGATGACGCATGACCTGCGCCCGTTCGACGACGAGCGCGAGGCGAACGACCGCATTCTGAACGAGCATGCCCGCGCGCACCACGCCCGCCTGCTGCTTGATGCGATCAGCGCGCCGGAGTGGTTGAAACCGGCCATGCGCATCATCGCCGGACGCAAGTTCATCGCGCGCGACCTCGACGCAGCGCGCGCACTGGCTGCGCAGCTACCCGACGGTTGCCTGTGCGTGACGCGCGACGGCGAAGTGGCGCATGCGATCGGCACGCTATCGTTGCCGGCGGGTGCGCGCTCGCCCATCATCCTAGGCATGGAGAGCGAGGCGATGGAAGCGCCGGACTACGAAACTATGCTGGCCAACCTCGAACACGCCCGGCAACACCGTGACGAGGCGCAGCGCGAGTTCGAGGCCGCTCGCCACATGTTGGAACAGGCAGCCCAGGCACGCGATATCTTCAACCGCGAAAGCGCCAACCGCCGCAACCGTATCGAGGACGCGCAGCGCAGGATCAACCTGCTCGAAGAGTCCTTGGCCGCGCTGGCCGGTGATATGGAGCGCCTGGCCGAAGAGATCGAGTCGCTCGACCGGCAACTGATAGAGGCCGGCGACGTGCTGACGCAACGCGAGGCGACACACACACAGGCACAGCAGACGCTGCGCGATTTCGACGCCCGCCTGAGCGAGCAGCTTCAGGGCGGCTGGCTAGAGTCGCTCACCGCGGCACAGGCCATGCTCTCGGCTGCGCTGAGCGCGATGCAGAACGCCGAAGCGCTCAGCCGTGAGCGCGCCGCAGCGCATTCCAACGCGCTGGCGCAGCGCGAGCTGCGCATGCAGCGCCTGGCCGAATTGACGGCGCAACTGCGGGCCGCGCAGGCTGCCTTGCAACAGATGGCGGATGCCGCGGCCCAAGCCGAGGCCGCGTGGCGCGAGGCCGATGCGGCGATTGCGCCGTTGCACAGCGAGATCGCCGCAGTCGAGGCACAGCTCGGCGAGCTGGACGAGCATCGGCGCGAAGCGGAGCGGTCACTGCGCGAACGCGAATCCCACCTGAACGCTGTCACGTTAGAGCTAGCACGGCACAACGACGAGCTAGAAAGTCTGCGCCAGCGCGCCCTGGTCGAAATTGAGAATGAAGATTCGAGCATGGAGAAAGCCGATGACGATTCTGCGAATGCAGATGGGGCAGCCGAAAACCAATCTTCAATTCTCCAATCCCCGATCTTGGAGGCGCTGCCCCTCGTCGAAGCCCTACCCGCCGGCGTCGAGGAGCGCATCGCGCAATTGCGCGGGCAGATCAAACGCTTGGGTGCGATCAACTACGAGGCGCAGGCCGAGTTCGAGGCGTTGAGCGAGCGCCACCGCTTCATCACCGAGCAATGTGACGACCTGGAGAAGGCCTCGGCAGCGCTGCGTCAGGTGATCGCCGAACTGAACGACGTGATGAAAGATACCTTCCGCCAGACGTTCGACGCCATCGCCAACGCCTTCCAGAGCACGTTCAAGGTGTTGTTCGGCGGCGGCCAAGCCCGGCTCTCGCTCATCAACCCGGACAACATTGACGAGTGCGGCGTCGAGATCCACGCTCAACCGCCCGGCAAGCGCCCGCAGTCGCTGGCGCTGCTCTCCGGCGGCGAGCGCTCGCTGACGGCGACGGCGCTCCTGTTCGCCATCTTGCAAGTAAAGCCAACGCCGTTCTGTGTGCTGGACGAGGTGGACGCGGCGCTGGACGAGTCGAACGTCGGACGCTTTCGCGCGATGCTGGAAAGCCTGAGCGATAGCACGCAATTCATCATCATCACCCACAACCGCCGCACGGTGGAGGCCGCGACGACGATCTACGGCATCAGCATGGGCGCAGACGGCGCGAGCACCGCGCTGAGCCTGCGGCTGGACGAGGTGAAGCTCGCCGACGGCCGACGGGCATGAAAGCACATGTCATCGTCATCGGCGCCGGCATCGGCGGGTTGAGCGCAGCGATCCGGCTGGCGGCGCGCGGCTATCGGGTCACGGTCGTCGAGAAACTCGATCGTCCCGGCGGCAAGATGGGCGAGGTGCGCGCCGACGGCTTTCGCTGGGACACCGGCCCGTCGGTCATCACCATGCGGCACGTATACGAGGCGCTGTTCGCCGAAGCCGGCCGCGACCTAAACGACTACCTCGACCTCGTTCCTCTGCAACCGATCACGCGCTACTTCTGGCGCGACGGCGCGACGATTGATGCCGTGGCCGACGAAGAGGCAATGTGCGAGAACATCCGGCGCGCCTTTGGACCGCGTGACGTGGATGGCTATCGCCGCTTCATGCGCTACGCCAAACGGCTACATGACGTGGTCGGTGGGCCTTTTCTCTACCGGCAAAAGCCTACGTTGCGCGACCTGGTCTCGCTCCCGCTGGCCGACGTGTTCAAGATTGATGCGCTGCGCACGATGCACCAGGCCGTTGCCGCTCATTTCAGCGATCCACACCTCGTACAGCTCTTCGACCGCTTCGCCACCTACAACGGATCGTCGCCCTATCGCGCGCCGGCCACGTTGAACGTGATCGCCTACGTTGAGATGGCGCAGGGCGCGTGGTACCCGCGCGGCGGCATCTTCCAACTGGCGCGAGCGTGGGAGCAACTCGCTACCGAGCTGGGAGCGGAGATTCGCTACAACAGCCCGGCGGAGGAGATTTGCATCGCGTCCGGCCGGGCGTATGGGGTTCGCCTGAAGAGCGGCGAGATTCTGCCGGCCGATGCGGTGGTATGCAACGTGGATTACACCTCGGCGTGCGAGACGCTCATTGCCAACGGCACGCTCCGGCGGGCACGCAAAAAAGGCACGCTCGAACCATCGTGCAGCGGATTCGTGCTCATGCTGGGCGTGAACGGCACACATGCGCCTTTGGCGCACCACAACATCTTCTTCACTCAGGACTACCGGCGCGAGTTCGACGACATCTTCATCCGGCGCATCGCGCCGCGCGATCCGACGCTCTACGTGTGCATCACCAGCAAGACCGACCCCGATCACGCGCCGCCGGGCTGCGAAAACTGGTTTGTGCTCATCAACGCGCCGTACCTGAGCGAAGCCTACGACTGGCAAGCGGAAGCCGAGCGCTACGCACAGCACATCAAAGGGTTGTTGGTCGCCAACCTGGGACGCATCTGCCCGCCGGAGAACGCGCGCGCGCTGGTGCGGGTGGAGCGCCGGCTGACGCCGCTGGACTTGCAAGCGACCTATGGCGGTCATCGCGGCGCGATCTACGGCTTTTCGTCAAACACGCGAACCGCGGCATTCATGCGTCCAGGCAATCGGGACGGTGAAATCGGCCGGCTCTACTTCGCCAGCGGAAGCGCGCATCCGGGTGGCGGCGTGCCGTTGGTCACACTCTCGGGCATCGCAGCGGCTCAGTGCATCGAAGAAGACCTGGGGTGAAGCGATGCGCCGACGCGACGCGTGACTACAAACGCGTCCAGTCGTCAGAAAGGTCGTCGGGCCGGTTTTGGTCGAGCGGTGCCTCGATCTCCCGCATCTCGCCCGACTCGCCGATCAGATAGAAGCGACGCCGCGTGTAAGGCAACACATACTCCGGCGCCACTCCGGACGAGTGCATTTGGGGCGTAGGGGCTGACAGCTGCGTTGCACGCATGTCGTAGCGAGCGTCGGCCACCGTCGGCAGCATCCAATACTGCGGTGGATTGGGCGGCATGTGCGTATAGCGTGGCCGGTCATAGCGCTCGCGATCCGCGTCGTCGCGCCGCCGCAGCACCACGACCATCACCAGCAGCGACGATGGAATTGCGATGAGCAGGCCGATGAACGTCCCACCCAGAAGCGCGATGGTGACCTGGTCTACGCGCGAGCCGATGAACGCCGCGAGGACGACCGAAAACAGCACCAGGCTGGCTGCGGCTGCTTTGTTGAGCTTGTCCATTCGCTGCTCTCCTTTCAAACCGGCATCGCCGCTTGGAAGCGAATCACGCGCCCCGATGCTACGGCGATGAAGTCGCCGCTGCCCATCAGCTTCTCTGCGCCCGTGCCGGGCATGCCGGTTGCCACGCGCGCGTCTTCCGCCGACACCACGCGACCCACCAGCCGCAGGGGCAGGTTGGCCTTCAGCAGCGTGCCGATCACGCGCGCAGCGGGCTTCTGCGTGCAGGCGATCAGATGGACGCCGGCTTCGCGGCCACGCTGGGCGATGCGCGTGAGTAAGTCTACGATGCGCGCGCCGCCGGTCTGCACCAAATCGGCCATCTCGTCCACGTAGACTGCGATGCGCGGCTGGGAGTCGCTCAGGTTCGTCCGGCGTTCCATCACGTCCACGACGCGCGCCAGCGCCGCGGAAGCCTCCTCCGGAGAATGCGCGACGCCGAGGAGCATGTGACGCTCTACGGCGTGCGAGAACGTCGGGTCGTGGCTGCGTTTGGGGTCTAGGACGACCAGACCGAACTGGCTAGGGCGATGGAGCCGGCACAGACTGATCAGGATGGTGTGTGCGAGCGACGTTTTGCCCGAGCCGGTTGCGCCGGCGATCAATATGTGGGCAACCTCGGGCGAGGCAAGGCAAGCCATCAACGGCGCACCGTCCTCGGCCAGGCCGAGCACCGCAGTGTAGGGCGGGACGTCCTTGACCGATGCCATCAGCGTGGTCAGCCGCACCGGCGCGCGCGTTTCGCGAGGAATCTGAACGGCAAGATGCGTGCCGCTCTGCGTGACGCGGACGTTCGAGTTGCCCAAAGCGAGTGCCAAATCGGCTTGCAGTGCCTTGACTTGGTTGACCTTTGTGCCAGGCGCGGGCCGCAGCAGCATCTCGACGAAGCCGGGCAGCACCTTGCCACCCACGACGGCAGCGGGGGCCTTGCGTTCGCGCAGCACGGCTTCGATGCGGTCGGCGGTGTGATATAGCTTGCGATACATCTGGACAGCCACCTAGTAGAACTAATGTTCTGGAGTATCTATTATTCAGAACAAGCGTTCTAAGTCAAGCGTCCCTCACGAAATGGGTGAATTTGGGATAAGAGTCACTCAGATTGCGATTTCGCATCGCGCGCCGAATACAATCGCTGCGGTATGCAAGGAACCACCCTTCGCCATCCGCTGATCGTGGATGCGCACTTGGACATCGCTTATAACGTGCTCTACAAGCGGCGCGATTACCGCCGTTCGGCCTGCGCGACGCGCGAGATCGAACGCGGCAGCCAGGTCGAGAAACAATCCGGCCAGTGCACGGTCGGCTTGCCGGACATGATCCGCGGGCGCGTCGGGCTATGCTTCGGCACGATCTTCGTCGAGCCGTATTCGCGCAAGCTGGGCGAAGGCTGGCCGGCCTATCGCGACGCGCGCGAAGCGCACGCCTTGGGCATGGCGCAGCTCGACTTCTACCGGCGCTGGGCCGAGGAAGAGCGGCACGTGATGCTGGTGACGACGCAAAAGGACTTGGAGACGGTTTGCCAAAGGTGGGGCGCGGGGAGCGGGCAAGCAATCCCAACCGACTTCCGACTTACGACCCCTCACTGCGTCGGCATCGTGCCGCTCATGGAAGGTGCCGACCCGATCCTAGAGCCGAAGGAGCTGGAGCGCTGGTATGAGCGTGGGCTGCGCATCGTCGGGCCGGCCTGGGACACGACGCGCTACGCCGGTGGCACCTGGAGCGGCGGCCGGTTAAGCAAGCTGGGCCACGAGTTGTTGGATGTGATGGCGCAGTTCGGCCTCATCCTCGACGTCAGCCACATGTCGCACGAGTCGCTCTACGAGGCGTTGGATGCTTTCGAGGGCAGGCACGTCATCGCCAGCCACAGCAACCCATACCGCTACGCGCCGACGGCACGCCACCTGCCGGACAAGGCTATCGCGATGATCGCCGAACGCGGCGGGGTGATCGGCGTGGTGCTCTACAACCGCTTTCTTAAGAAGGAGTGGAGCGGCAAAAAGGAAGATGTGACGCTCGACGACGTGGTGCGTATGGTTGATCACATCTGCCAAGTGACCGGCAGCGCCGACCACGTCGGCATCGGCAGCGATTACGACGGCGGGCTGGGCTACAACGAAATTCCACGCGAACTGAACACCATTCGTGACCACTACAAGATCGGCGACGCGCTGCTCGAACGCGGCTTCACCGAGCAACACGTGGCGCAGATCATGCGCGGCAACTGGCTGCGCATCCTGCGCGAAGCGCTGCCAACGTAGGGTAAATTACGAATCATCAGTCGTGATTGATGATTGACGATTGGGGATTAGAGATTGGAGATTGAAGGTCGCCTCGATTACATCATCGCCGGCGCAGGGGCGGCGGGGCTGAGCCTGGTCTATCACCTTCATCAGGCCGGCCTGACCGACAAGCGCATCTTGCTGCTCGACCGCGCGCCGAAGACGACGAACGACCGCACATGGTGCTTTTGGGAAGTCGGCGAGGGCATCTTTGAGCCGGTCGTCTTCCGCCGATGGGAACACCTGGCCTTTCACGGCGAAGGCTTCTCAACCGTGCTGGAGATCGCGCCCTATCGTTACAAGATGATCCGCGGGGCAGACTTCTATCGCTTCATGGCCCAGTGGCTGGACGCGCAGCCAAACGTCGCGCGTGCCTACGCCGAAGTGACGAGCGTGGCAAGCGAAGGCGATGAAGCCGTCGTGCGCACGCGCGACGGACACACCTATCGCGCCGCGTGGGCCTTCAACAGCATCTCGTTCGATCCACCGGTTCGGCGATCAACATACCATTACCTGCTCCAGCACTTCCTGGGCTGGGTGATTCAGACGGCCGCGCGCGCGTTCGATCCCGACGTTGCGACGCTGATGGACTTTCGCGTGGATCAGGGGGATGACACGCGCTTCGTCTATGTGCTGCCGTTCGACGCGCATACGGCGCTGGTGGAATACACCGTATTCTCGGGTGAACTGCTGCCCCGCTCCGAATACGTCCGGCAACTGGCCGGGTATATCAACGACCGGTTGCGAATCGCCGACTACGAGACGCAGCACGAGGAGTTCGGCGCGATCCCGATGACCGACGCGCCCTTCCCCGCCCGGCACGGCGCGCGTGTGATCAACATCGGCACGGCCGGCGGCTGCACCAAGCCCAGCACCGGCTATACCTTCCAGCGCATCCAGCGACATGCGCAGCGCATCGCGCAGGCGCTGAAGGCAACCGGCCAACCCGACGTCGCCACGCCGCTGCTGCACAAGCGCTATGAACTCTTCGACAGCGCGCTGCTGAACGTGCTGGACGAGGGGCGCGAACGAGGCCGGCGCGTGTTCACCGACCTGTTCGCGCGCAATCCGCCGCAGCGCGTGTTTCGCTTTCTGGATGAGGACACGATACCCCTCGAGGACGTGCAAATCATGAGCAGCGTAAACATCCCGGCGTTCATCGCCGCGACCGCCGACGCGTTGCGCCGCCGGCTCGTCTCGCCTAGAAATCGCCGGCTTTCACATACGGATAGCTCCACAAGATAACCTGCAAGATCACCGACTTCAGCCAAGCCTGATACATGCCTTCTACGTCGGCGGCACTGTGACCTTTCTTGGCCAGGAAGGGCTTGAGCGTGAAGGTGATCGGGTAGATGAACGCCGGCAGGTAGCGATAGCTGACGTTCTCTACCGAGTGCGCGCCGTCGGTCTTGTTCTTAGCAGTGCGATGGTGCCGCCGGCCGATCTCGAACTGGTAGTCCAGCCAGGCCTGGTCATAGTTGGCGGATGCCGTGTCGAGGATCCATTGGCCGAAGCGTTTGCGCACGGCAGCCAGATAGTCGCCTAATGGCGCGCCGGTAGCTTTGTCCGTGAAGTAATACACGAGGTGTGGGTGCGAGGCGACGAAGCCATACCACACGTCCAGCACCGCCTCGATCTGATCGGCCAGCACGTCGCGCGACATGCGCAGGTATTTCACGTCCTCGTCGGAGAACAGGACGGCGGTCTTGATCTTATCGAACTCTTCCAGACTGATCGGCGCGCGCGGCACAGCCGGCGTGCCGTAGGTGTAACCGGCGATGGCAGTTTGCGTCATGGCACTCACCTCTGTTGTTAAAATCTCCGTGCAATAGCCTAACGAGAAGCGCCGGCGATTCAAGCAGGCACAATTCGGTAACCTGGGCACGAAACGGTAAGGATTGGCGAGATGAGCACGATCGCGACTGCGAATCCCACGCAGCGCACGCCGGTCAGCCGGATGGTGGAGGACGTCATCGGTTGCAAATGGTCGCTGGCGATCTTGCAGCATGTGCGTCGAGGGATATGCCGACCCGGCGCGTTGGAGCGCGGCATCCCCGGCCTGACGACCAAGGTGATGAACGAGCGGCTGAAGAAGCTGGTCAGCTATGGCATCCTCGAACGGCTGGCTTATCCGGAGGTGCCGCCGCGCGTCGAGTATCGCCTCACGCCGTTCGGCGAGAAATTCGTGACGATCCTGGACGCCATCGAGCAGTTGGAGGCGGAGACGCAATGAAACGCGCGAGAACGAGCAGCGCTCACCGTGGATGACCGGGCGTGCAGGAGGTAAAGTGGTGATAACCGCACTTGCCAAGTTGCCATAGGTCAACTAAACCTATTGTGCTATGGCACCAGTCACAAACAAACGACCCACCCTCGGCGTGATCGTCGGCAACCGAGGGTTCTTCCCCAAACATCTGTGCGTCGAAGGCCGCAAGGCCGTGCTCCACACGCTGAGCGAACTGGGCATCGAGGCGGTCATCGCGCCGGAGGATGCGACGGCCTATGGCTCGGTCGAGAGCATGAACGAGGCACGGCTGTATGCCGACCTGTTCCGGCAGCACCGCGATGAGATTGACGGCATCCTGGTCACGTTGCCCAACTTCGGCGACGAGCGCGCCGTCGCCAACACCATCCGCTGGGCCGACCTGGACGTGCCGGTGCTGGTGCACGCGTTCAACGATGACGCCGCCAAGATGACCATCGCCGACCGGCGCGATAGCTTCTGCGGCAAGATGAGCGTGTGCAACAACCTCACGCAGTATGGCATCAAGTTTTCGCTGACCACGCTGCACACCTGTGATCCAGATAGCGAGAGCTTCAAGGCCGACCTACGCAGCTTCGTCGGCACCTGCCGCGTGGTGAAGGGGCTAAAGCACGCGCGCGTCGGCGCGCTCGGCGCGCGCCCACAGGCCTTCAACACAGTGCGTTACAGCGAGAAGCTGTTCGAGCTGAGCGGCATCAGCGTCGAGACGCTGGACTTGAGCGAGGCTTTCGGGCGCATCGGCAAATTGCGCGACGACGATCCGGCGGTCAAGGCCTACCTCGACCGCATCCGCGCCTACGCTAGGGTCGGCCCGAACGTGCCGGCGGAGGCGCTGACCAAGATGGCCAAGCTCGGCGTCGTCATCGAGCGTTGGATGGACGACACGCAGCTCGACATGACGGCCATCCAGTGCTGGACTTCGATGGAGGAGTATTTTGGCGTCGTGCCGTGCACGATCATGAGCATGATGAGCGACCGGCTGCAGAGCAGCGCGTGCGAGACCGACGTGGCCGGCGTGGTCGGCATGTACGCCATGGCGCTGGCCAGCGGCAAACCCAGCGCGCTGGTGGACTGGAACAACAACTACGGCGACGACCCGAACAAGGCCGTGGTGTTCCACTGCTCGAATCTGCCGGCGCAGGTGTTCACCGACATCCCGGTGATGGACTATCAGGAGATCATCGCCGGCACGGTGGGTGCGGAGAACACCTACGGCACGATGTACGGCCGGGTAAAGGCCGAGCCGTTCACCTTCTGCCGCGTGAGCACCAACGACTTCCGAGGACGCATCGAAGCCTACGTGGGCGAAGGCGTGGCCACCGACGATCCGCTCAGCACGTTCGGGGGCTACGGCGTGGTTCAGGTGGAGAACATGCAGGCGCTCCTGCGCTACATCTGCGAAAACGGCTTCGAGCACCACGTGGCGATGAACATGAGCCGCTGCGCCGACGCCGTGGCCGAGGCCCTGGGCAAGTACCTCGGCTGGGGCGTGTATCGGCATCGGTGAAATCGTAGAAGCGCACATATCGCGCCTCTACGCTCAAAACCAACTTGCAACGCCGAGACCCGGTGACCGGCAGCCTGAATGCGGGCATCGCGCGGTGGTTGATCGGCAAGGATATTGCGCCAGAGCAATACGTTGCCTCGCAAGGGACAGCACTGGGTCACCGGGGGCGGATTTACGCGTCAAGAGATAGACAGGGTTGCATGACGTTGCACGGCGGATGAATCCGCGCGCAACCCATGGTGAAGCCGGCCTGCGCCGGCTTGAGCGGCAGCTTCTCAGTCGCCGCAAGGCGACTTCGCTTCCGGTTGCCCGCGACTTCAGTCGCCGGGCGGCAAACGCCGCGCCGCCCATATCAACACTCCCCACTCGCCGCAGGGCGACTTCGACACCGCGTAGCGGATGAATCCGCGCGCAACCCATGGCCAAGCCGGCCTGCGCCGGCTTGAGCGGCAGCTTCCCAGTCGCCGCAGGGCGACTTCGCTTCCGGTTGCCCGCGACTTCAGTCGCCGGGCAACCCACCACATCCAAACCAACACCTCAGCTCGAGGCACCCCCGGTTGCTGGGTGACATGACGTCCCTGCTCATTCGTCCACCTCACATCGTTCAAGTTCGCCAATCAACTGCCCGCCAGCGTGGCGCTGCTTCTGACTGCGCACATAGTCAGCCACTTTATCTATCGCCGTCTTGCTGACGCTGAAAGCGCCGTATGCACCCTGCCATTTGAACTGACGTTGTGGAGCGTCTCATGATTCATCAAGTGCGATGTTGAGCCTTTGATGTGTTTGACCAAGTCCGCGATAGTGATCGTTGCAGGGATACGGATGAGCGCGTGCACATGGTCAGACACCCCATTGACAGCGATTGCTTTGCAGTGCAGCTCCTCGCACTTAGCAAAGATGGCGGAGTAGAGGCGGGATTCATCTTCTGGGCGGATAAGCGGCAGCCGATCCCATGTCGCCCACACGAGATGGACAAAGAGTTGCGTGTAGGGCGCACGCATGTTGCGATTGTACGCGGCGGTTGTAAACCGCGCGCAACCCATGGCGAAGCCGGCCTGCGCCAGCTTGAGCAACAACTCCCCACTCGCCGCAGGGCGACTTCGACACCGCGCGGCGGATGAATCCGCGCGCAACCCATGGCGAAGCCGGCTTGCGCCGGCTTGAGCGGCAACTTCTCAGTCGCCGCAGGGCGACTTCGCTTCCGGTTGCCCGCGACTTCAGTCGCCGGGCGGCAAACGCCGCGCCGCCCATATCAACACTCCCCACTCGCCGCAGGGCGACTTCGACACCGCGCGGCGGATGAATCCGCGCGCAACCCATGGCCAAGCCGGCCTGCGCCGGCTTGAGCGGCAGCTTCCCAGTCGCCGCAAGGCGACTTCGCTTCCGGTTGCCCGCGACTTCAGTCGCCGGGCGGCAAACGCCGCGCCGCCCATATCAACACTCCCCACTCGCCGCAGGGCGACTTCGACACCGCGCGGCGGATGAATCCGCGCGCAACCCATGGCCAAGCCGGCCTGCGCCGGCTCGAGCGGCAGCTTCTCAGTCGCCGCAAGGCGACTTCGCTTCCGGTTGCCCGCAACTTCAGTCGCCGGGCGCGTTAATGATCGTGATCGTCGTCCTCGGCCAGCAGCACCATGTTGCGGAACTTGAGCGCCTCGATGTTGCGCTCGATGTTGCCGCAGCCGCCTTCGCCGCTGGGCCGCACGTGCGCCGCCGCGCGCTCCTCGATCCCTTTCCACGCATATGGATCCACGCCCGCGATCATCACGATGTCGCGATAGTCGAGGCCGGCGATCGAGCCATAGGGCTTGTCGCCCCAATGCCACGGCAACAGCGACTCGGCGCTCATGTAGTGGTTCACCAGCGCGCGCCGGTAGCCGCTGCTGGCATAGTTCGGCAGCGAGCGGTGCAGCAGATAGCCGTTGAAGAACACGATGCTGCCGGCTTTTACCTCCACCGGCACGGCGTCGGCATCGGTGTAGGGAAACAGGGTCGCCTCACCGGCGCAGTCGAAGCGCGGGTCGCGCTGCTGGTGCTGTGGCCAGAGGATGCCGTGCTTGTGCGAGCCAGGGATCACCCATAGGCAGCCGTTCTCGACCGTGGCGTCGTCCATGGCGATCCACGCGCCGGTGAGCGAGCGGTCGCGCGTAGGGATGTAGAACTCGTCCTGATGCCAGGCCTGGCCGGGCTTACCGCTGGCTTTGATGAACAGCATGCTCTGCATGCACTTGACGTTCGGGCCGATCACGCTGGTCAGCACCGCGACGATGGCCGGCAACGACAGCGCGTCGTACATCACCCTGGACAGCTTGTGTGGAAAGTGAATGCACAAGTAGCGGCGCATGACGTCGTCGTCGCTCTCGCTGGGATCGGCCGGCGTGACGCCCTTGATCGGCCCGCGATCGCCGCGGCACAGCGCCACCGTCTCGCGGATTAAATTGTGCAACACATCGGGATCGGCACCGTCCTCGATCACCAGGAAGCCGTTGTCCCTGTAGAACTGCACCTTGTCAGGCGTCATGGGCAGATCGAACCAGCCGGCGGGCCGTCCGGCTTTCCATGAGCCGAAAGGTGGGAAGGGAACGCGCGGGTCGAGCGAATCGGTTTGTGCTTCTCGTATGGACATGCGAGACTTGATAGCACGTTTCTTTCGCGCGCGCCATGTCTGCGCTGATTCGGAATTTATCTAGCGTTCATCGCATCTGCGCCTCGGGCGCCGTCGCTTTCGGTGACGTGACCTACCGGCCGGGCGGCCAATGCGGCCCGCGCGTGCAGCAGGACTTCCAATTGGTGGCGATCTACGAGGGTGAAGCGCACATCCAAGTGGATGAGGAGCTGCGCTACTTGCCCGGCCAGCACATCGCATTGATGCGACCCGGGCACGCCGAGTGTTTTCACTTTGCCGCCGCGGCACAGACGCATCACACCTGGTGCGCCGTGCACCCATCGCTGGTGGACGTGTCGTTGCGCGAGGCGTTGGCCGCGACGCCGTTCTGCCTGCCCATCACGCCGCGCTTGCACGGCTTGATCGAGATGGGGCTGTCGTTCGCGCCGAGCGATCTGCCCTCGGCCCAGGCGTTGCTGATTCAACTGGGCTTGAGCGCGCTACACGCCTATGCCTTCGAGGCCGAACGCGCCGCGCTGCATTCGCTCACCCCCGAAGCCGTGGTAAGAGCGCAACGATTCATCGAAGCTAATCTGTCGCGGCCGATCACGCTGGACGAGGTCGCACGCGCTGCTAACGTCTCGCCGGCTCACCTCATCAAGCTCTTCCGCCGGCATCTACACACCACGCCGATGCGCTATACCTGGGACGCGCGCGCCCGCCGCGGCGTGCAATTGCTCATTCAGAGCGGCCTGCCGGTAGGCGAGATCGCCGCGCAGTGCGGCTTTCAGACGCCATTCCATTTCTCGCGGCTCATCAAGCAACGCTACGGCTGTGCGCCGCGCGAGCTGCGCCGGCGCGCGTGGACGTGAACCCTCTCTCCAACTCAATTAGGCGCGCCTGACTCCATCTAACCCGGCCTTGAAGAGGAAGACCTGCCCGAGGCCGAACAGGATGAACAGCAGCGAGGCGATCAGGCTGAGGCTATCGAACCAGCCGGGCACGCGTACCTTGATCTCGGCCGACGCAGCAGACAGCGCCTCGAGCTGGGTTTGCGCGACGCCGAGCGACGCTTCCACAGCGCCAAGCTGGGTTATTGTCTGATCGGTCGCTGCTTGTAGGCGCACCTTGTCGAGGTTCGACTCGGCCAACGTCAGGCGCACGCTCTCTATGGCGGTCGCGACATCGCGTAGACGCGCGCCAACGATTTGCAACTCGTCACCGAAGGTCGGTACGTTGACGCCCGGCAACCGGTTGACCGACTCGAGCGTTTGGTTGATGCTGAGCGCAGTCTGCTCGATGGTGCGCGCCGTCTCTGTGGCACGCGCCAGCCTGGGTGCAACGGTCTCATCGAGGCGCGCCTGAACCAACGCGAGCAACCGTGCCTGGTCGTTGCCGGATGCGCCCGCCAGCGCCTGATTCACCTGATCCGCTACGGATCTGATCTCACCAACACTGCTACCGACCGTCCGTGCGGCCTCACCCCCCAACGCGCTGTAGGCCTCGACGGCAGCCAACGCGCCGGCAGTCGTCTGTTTGGCCGGCGCGTTGAGCGCCCATGCGCCGATAACGCCGGCGACGCAAATCACCAAGCCGATGACGGCCAGGATCATCGCCAACACAGCGAGTAGTTTCTTCAAAATGTCCATCAAGGCCTATTCTCAACGATGCGCTACTCGACGGTTTGCAAATCGCGGAGTCTTCATCTCATTTTCAAACACGGGTGTATTATTTCGGCAACGTTGTTCCGATTCGGGCTGTAAGTTTGCATTGCCACGATGTTGATGGACGACAACCCGTCGGTCAAACCGACGCTGTTGCTGACCAAGCTGTACAAGCCGCGCGTCTCTGCCGCATGGATCGAACGGCCTCGGCTGCTCCACGCGCTCGACGCAGGTCTCACACGCAGGCTGATCCTGGTGGATGCGCCGGCCGGCTACGGGAAGACCACGCTCCTCGCGCAGTGGTTGCACGCGCAGCCGACCCCTTCTGCCTGGCTGTCATTGGACGAGGCCGACGACGATCTCGCCGTCTTCCTGACATACGTTGCCTATGCTGTGCGCACCGTGTATGCCGATAGCATGCCAACTACAGCCATGCTCCTGAGCGTGGTGCAGTTGCCTTCGTTGGATGACCTGACCAGCATTTGCATCAACGAACTCGACGCACTGCCGGGCGAACTGATCCTAGTCCTGGACGACTTCCATCTCATCCGATCGCCGGAGATCATTCGGTTAATGTCGCGTGTGGCGACGCACCTGCCCCCTCACCTGCATCTCGTACTGGTCACGCGCAGCGACCCGGCGCTTCCCCTGGCCCGGATGCGCACAGCGGATGATTTACTCGAGATTCGCGCCGCCGATCTGCGGTTCTCGCCCGACGAGATCCGCACCTTCATTAGCAGCATCCTGTCGCAACCGCTGAGCGAGGCCTCAATACGCGCGCTGGAAGATCAAACGAAAGGCTGGCCGGCCGGCCTGCGCCTAGCTTTGCTCTCGTCAACGGTCGCCGGCGACCCACAACCCCACGCCTTTCAGCGCGGAGCACATGTCACGGACTATTTGACGAACGAGGTCTTCGATCGGTTGCCGCCTGCAGTTCAAGACTTCCTGTTGCGCGCAGCGCTACCCGACCAGTTCTGCGCCGCATTGTGCGACGCGTTGCGCATGTGCGACCCAGCCGCCGTTCACGACGACGCTCCCGACAGCCAGGCGCTGGTGGACGAAGTCAAACGGCGAAACCTATTTCTGATCTTGCTCGATGGCGCCGGCGAGTGGCTACGCTTCCATCCCCTCTTTCACAACTTCCTGCGCGATAAATTGCGATCGCGGATGAGCCTTCAGGCAATCGCGCGGCTGCACAGATGCGCCAGCGATTGGCTGGCCGCGCATGGCTTTCTGGAGGAAGCGCTGGAGCACGCCCAAGCCGCAGGCAATGTGGATCGCGTTGCCCGCTTGATCGAGGACAACGTGCACGCGCTGCTCAATCGAGAAGAGATCATCCTGTTAGAGCGCTGGCTGAACCGCGTGCCCGACGCGACTGTGCAGTGCCGCCCCAGGCTGTTGCTGGCCCATTCCTATCTGAAGATCGTGCGCCAGGAGACGGCCGACGTCGAACTGCTCGCCGATCAAGCCGAGCGTTTGCTGCAAGACGACGCCGAGTTGACCGATGACGAACGCGCTGCAGCGATGGGCGACGTTTGGGCGGTGCGCGCGCGAGCGATGCTGGATGCAGGGAAGGGATCGGCTTGCATCCAGCCGGCCGAAATCGCCCTCCGCCTGTTGCCGGAGTCGCATCATTACGCCCGCGCCACAGCGCTCACCCCCCTGGCGCTGGGCTTGCGTATGGCCGGACGAACGGCCGAGGCCGCTTCGCTTTTGCGGCAGGAAGCGGCCCGCCCACGCACGCCCAGCTCGTTCACGCTGCGTATCCTACACAACCAGTGGATCGTCGCTTTCTTGGCTGGGGAAGTCGCTCAAGCAAACGCAATTGCCGAGCGACATGTCGCAGCAGCCGAAGCAATCGGGCTAATGGTCACCATAGGCTGGGGACACACGATGGTCGGTCTGACGCGCTATGCAATGAACGACCTCGACCGGGCCATCGAGCACCTTGAAGTGGTCACCATGTACGGTCAACAAGTGGGCTTGCGCTGCCGGATTTACGCCCAAACGCAGTTGGCACTTGCCTACGAGGCGACCGGGCAACCCTATGCCGCCGATGCAGCGCTGGATGTACTGCGGACGCTCGCACGCCCGGTGCAGTCGGTGGAGATCTGGAACCGGATTGATGCAACAGCAGCGCGGCTGCGCTTGCTGCGCGGCGATATTGCCGGCGCAATGGCGTGGGTCCGGTCGTCATTCCCGATGCGCAACTCGGCCACGCTCTTGTTCAACGACATCCCCGATCTGACACGGGCGCAAATCCTGATCGCCCAGCGCTCTCCTGAGGCGTTGGCCGAAGCGACGGTGCTCGTGCATGAGCTGCGCAGCGCAGCCGAGGCGTGGCACTTTACTCTCCCGTTGGCCAGAATCCTGGCCGTGCAAGCGTCGTTGCTGTATGCGCAGAACCGTTGTGGTGAGGCGCTTCAACTCATGGCCGATGCGATGAGAATCGGCCAGCACGGCAGGATCATTTGCTATTTTGCCGACCTGGGACCAGATGTGCACGAGGTAATACAGCGGCTAGCGACGCGCGCTGCGCACTATGGTCTTCGTGAGTCATACCTCACCAGCGTGCTCAGCGCATTCCACGGCTCGGCGACGCCCATAGCTACGCCCGCCGGCCAGAGCATGCGCGTCCGGCCCGCCACCAACCTAACCCAGCGCGAAGTCGAAGTGCTTGAACTCCTGAACAAACGCCGAACGGACAAAGAAATCGCCGAAGCACTCTGCATCTCGCGGCTGACCGTGTCCAAACACACAGCCAACATCTACCGCAAGCTGGGCGTCGCCGGCCGGCGCGAGGCCGTCGTCCGGGCCCGCGCGCTGGGTATCCTCAACACCTGAACGCGGTCGGGCGGCTACACGAGGGCGCTCCTCGCTCAAGCGCAGATGCATCCCTCGGCGGGTATTCAATCGTAGAGCGGCACCTCCGAAAACCCGCGAAATACTGAATTTCTACTCAACTTCCGTCGGGTAGCCGACCCCAACATACCCAAAATGCTCACCGAGGCATGGCGAATTCTCGGTTGACCCTGCATGCATTGACGACATACGAAATTCGCGTGCCGGGCCGGTTGGACGCGTCGTGGGCTGACTACATCGGAGCCGACGCCATCATCCAAGCCGACGACGCGCCCGAAGGCCCGTTGACCATCTTGATGCTGCGCAACGCGGACCAATCGGCTCTGATTGGCTTGATCAATGCGCTTTTTGCATCGGGCATACCGCTGCTCAGCGTGCAGCACAGGCCGGAAGCAAGCCAGGCGAACGAGTCTGAAGCGCAAACGCCGCGCATCAATTGAAAGTAACCCATTGCACCGGGGAAACATATTCGAACCGTGCGAACTGTGAGACAACTACACATGCGAAAAGGAGCAGAACGTAATGTTAGGTAACTCACGTTACGCAGCCAGTGTGACGGGCTGCAGCTGGCGCAGGGCGTCAAAAGCTGATTGAACGGCGTGCAGATACAAATGCGATTTCAAGGCAAAATGATTCAACTTGGATTTACGCTTGAGCATCTCGAGCTTGATGAACGCACACAAACTGGCAAAGATGTGATTGGTCTGCGTCGTGACCGTGTGGGCAGGCGAGCGTTCGAGCGCGGCATTCTGCTTGAGCGACTTGTGGAAGGGTTCGATCGTCCATCGTTTTTGATAGAGCGAGGTGATCCCATCGTAGGTGAGCGTGGTGTCGCTGGTGACCAGAAACAATACGCCGGTAGAGCCATCTTTGTTTGTAAAGACTTGCTTGGCCAAAAGCAGCGGGAAGCTCACATCTTCCAGATACACTGGCCGCACCGTGTTTGGTTCGATCACGACTTCATCCACACGCACGTAGATGCCGTGCCGCTTGTCGTCCGCGCTGAGCGCCACCTTGCGATTGGCCTTGAGCGGCATGACAAACTCCTTCTTCAGCTTGTGTTTGACGAAATTCATGTTGTCGGCCGCGGCAAACCACACATCGTTGAGCACGTATTTGAAGGGAATCTGGTTGATCACCGCTTGTTGCAGCATCATGCGGTAATACTCATTCTTGGTGATCGGACTTCGGCGCTTGGTCTTGCCACTCTTCTTGTCCACATACTGCTCGGTCTTGGCGATCAAGCGAAACTCCACTGGCAACGACAGCCCCCGACTGGGCACGTGATACAGCGCCGTCATCAGGTTGATTCCTTTGAGCACCTCGCCGCTGGTGTGATCATAGTGCCAGCACACGATGTCGTTCTCGTCGCTGTAGGGTTTCTCGCTGATCGTGTCGTCCACGATCAGCACCCCATCCTCACTTTGAATCTGCCGCACAAATCGCTTCGTCACCTGCCACAACGCCGCCCCGCCGCGCTGTTGGCCGCTCAGCCAGCGGGTGATTTGGTCATGGCTGACGCTCCCTTCGACCACTTGACCCAACCCGGTTGCCGTGGCCTGTCCAAACGTGCACAACAGATAATCGCTATACAGGTCAAGCAAGTCTTGTGTCATGTCGCCATTCTATGGTCGCGCAGTCAGTTCGCGACTGCGTAACGTGAGTTAGGTAATCTTCTCGGCGCGCTCGTGATCGGTATCATCGGCTTAGCTCTGCTCGTCTACGGCTACCGCTGGTTCCGTATCCTCTTACCCTTCTGGGCCTTCTTCGTCGGCTTCTCTGCCGTCACGGCCATCGTCTCCGGCATCTTCGGCCAGAATGTTTTCAGCACAGCCATCGCTTGCATCCCCGGCGTCCTCCTCGGGTTGATCTTCGCCCTTCTTTCCTACGTCTGGTGGTCTTTCGTCGTCCTCTTCTGGGCCGCTTCCGTCGGCTTCGCCCTCGGTGCCGGCCTCATCTCTGCCCTAGGCGTCAACGCTTGGCTCATCGTCACCTTCTTCGGCATCGTCGGCGCCATCATCATGGTGATCCTCGCTTCGCGCGCCGAGTTCAAGAAGTATCTGCCGATCGTCCTCACCGCCAGCGCCGGCGCCACCATGGTGCTCTCCGCCGTCTTGCTGCTCTTTGGCCGGCCGGTCGAGGAGCTGGGCTGGGGGCGCATTTACGGTCCGCTCTCCAGCGGCGATAGCTCCATCCCTGCCATCCTGGTCTGGTTGGTGCTGGCCGCCGCCGGCGTTGCCATTCAGTCCGGCATGAACAACCGCAACTTGGCCGTGGACACCGCCCAATTCGAGCGCGTGCGGCCCTAGTCATACATCGAACGGGGGAAAACATGGTCATCCGCAGCATTAATCTGAGCGATAAAGAGTGGGAGCGCATCCGGCCACTCTTGCCGCCGCAGCGACAACGGGTGGGACGGCCGGCGCATGACCATCGGACGATCATCAGCGGGATTCTTTGGGTGGAGCGGACGGGGGGGCCGTGGCGGCAGATGCCACGGTGTTATGGGGCGTGGTCCACGGTGGCCAGCCGTTACTATCGCTGGAAGAAAGCCGGCATCTGGCAGCGCGTGAAGCGCGTGCTGGACGAGATGGCTGAAGAGGCCTACCTCGCTTCGCTCACGGAAAGGCAGCTCGTGAACCAGCGTGCGATTTGGCAGATGCCACGAGTCAACGCTACAAGAGAGATGTTAGAAGCGATGAGGTGAAGACCTGATCCGCTCGCAAAGTCGCAGCCGGCGCAACGCAGGTAGGCCAAGCGAACGTCAGGAGCACTCTCGCCGACGCATTGCGCAACGAGGACGCCGTGGGGTAATCCCGGTTGGCTGCGTCCGACTCAGCCTGCCCTGCCCATCGCTTCGAGCGCTTCGCGGACGGGGACGAAACGCTCCTGCGGCCATAGCCAACTCACCTTGAGTTTGAACCCCGGCAACGCAACCGAACGCACGAAGCCATCCACATCCGGCATGACCGGCTGGAAGATGCTGCCGACGCGCTGGTAGAACTCGGTGCCGGCCGGGCCATAAGGGTCAATCAGCCAGAGTTCGCGCACGCCGGCATGTTCGTAGGCGCGGAACTTCGCGCCGCGGTCATAGGCCGCCGTCGAGGCCGACAGCACTTCGATCACCAAATCCGGCGCTCCGAAGACGCCCTGATCGTTGATGATGCTCGCCCGATCCTTCGCCACGAAAAGCACGTCCGGCTCGGTGACCTGATCCTCGGCCAGCTCGACCGCCGTCCGCGAGCCGCGCACTTCGCCGAGATCCCAATCCTCACAATACATTCGAAGCAGCGTAAACAAGAAGCCAACCAGGCGTTCATGGCGATCCGTGGGCGGTGAAGGCATGATCATCACTCCGTCAATCAACTCGGCTTTGCGATCCTCCGGCGCGCGGCGGAAGAACTCTCGCGCCGTCATGCGCTCGACGACCTCGACGCGGCTCAGCGCTTGCAACATAGGTCACCTCCCGTTTGCCACGCTATTATCCTATCCTTTAGGTGGGATGCCATGATCCAGACCGACATCAAGACCATTCCCAACACCAAGAGCCTGCGTACCTACACCGTGACGCTGACCTACCCGGCTTTTCGCTGCCGTTACGAGATGGAGCCGGAGAAGACGAACTTCGCCGTGATGACGATCACCTATGCCCCGAACGAGGTGATCTTCGACTTCCCCAGCTTCATGGCGTACCTGCGTTCGTTCGAGGACGTGCCGATCTCGCTGGAGAGCGCCGCCAACCGCGTGCTCGATGACATGTTCGAGCGCCTGCAACCGATCTGGGCGCGGGTGCATGTGCGGACCGAACGCGAGCACGGCGTCGTCATCGAGATCACGGCCGAGCACGGGCAACTGAGCCACTCAAGAAGTCACGCCTCACGACCTGACCGAGCTGAATGACCTGACCGACTTGACGCCCCCTGACCCGAGCGACCTCAATCGTCCTGTAGCATCCAGGCGATCGCCACCAGGTTGACGAAGATGTCGCTCTTCTTCGGAGCGAGCGGCAATTCGGTCACGTCGCTCAGCGCGCGCATCCACTTGTCGCTCACCTGGCTGAGGGCGAATTTGTAGTCTTGGGCCAGCGCCTCCAAGTCGGCGTTCAGCTTGGCGATGGCTTCTTCGGATTCGCGCACCTCGCGCTCGGCGGATTCGACCTCGCGCCGGCGGCGCGCACCGAACGCTACGGCGTAGCTCTGCCGGCGGCCGACCACCAGGTTGAACAGCGATTCGACGCCGCCCAGCAACTCCTCGCGCTTGCGTGCGCTCAGCTCCACCCGGTCGGACTCCAGCTCGCGATATTCGCGCGCCAGCTTGTCCTGCAGCGTCTTCATGCGCCGATCGAACTGGTCGTGCAGCTTGAGCGCCTCGGCGTCGCGCCGTTCGCGAGCGATCGCCTCGCAGCGCCGACGGAAGTCGAGCTGGGTCTCGCCTGGCTGGCCGTACACCTTGAGCGTCCGGTTGAACAGGATGGTGGTCGCGCCACGCCGATAGACGTGTTCGATCAGGGCGCGTTCGGCACGCTTCATCCAGCGTGCGTCAATGCCTGGCGGCAGCGACGCGAACCGCGCGCCCACGACCGGTTCTCGCGCGAACGCCGCCGGCGACAGTCCGGGCGCCATGCGCGCCTGGGTGAAATCGAGCGCGTAGGCCGCAGCGTCGAGCGGCAGCAAATAGGTGTAGCGCTCGTCGTGGTTCACGCCGCTGGCCCGGTCGGTGATGCGCACCGAGGCGCTGGCGAGCAGATGCGGCACGTATCGCGCATGGCGTATCGCTTGTGTGCCCTCGTGCGACGGCGCGGGATGCAGGAAGACCTCGTTCACGCCGGGCGGCAATGCGGGACGCGCAGCGCTTGGCACCCCCGACGCCGCGTCAACGCGATCTTTTCCTTCAGGCTCGCTACCGAAAAGGGGATGTGCGATTTGCCATGCGTCCACGCCGTCCTTGACCGCCAACGTCGCCACCTGGTCGCGCGTGAGCGGACCGCGCAGAAAGCTCATCGCCCAGCGCGAGTGGAAGAAGCGGGGGGTGCCGGTCGCGCTCTGCAATAAAAACACGCGCGGCGGCAGCGTGCTCAACGGGGCTTCGAAGCGGGCCCGGTCGAAGCCGGCGCCCGCGCCCTCCAGCCCTTCCAGCGCGCGATCGCGGTCGCGCCCGGTGCGCAGTCGCCCGATGAACCACGTGCCGATGTTGGCCAGGCCTTTGTAGTCCAGATCGGCCGGGTTTTGCGTGGCCAGGAAGGCACCCAGGCCGGCGGCGCGCCCCTGCTTGACAATCGTCATCAACGGCGTCTTGGTGGGCGGGTTGCGCGGGAACGGCGGCGCGTAGCCAAATACCTCGTCGAAATACACCAGCGCGCGTAGCGACGACGTGCCGGTCTGGGCCCGCATCCACAACACCAACTGCGAGAGCAGCAGCGCAACGAAGAACTGCCGTTCGGCTTCGCCTAGGTGCGCCAGGTAAAAGATGGCGGCGCGCGTCTTGCCGGCGGGGCTCGTCCCGCCCGCGCTGCGATCGGGCGCGATCATGCTGGTGATATCGAGTGGGGCGCCTTGCGTCCAGGCAACGAACGAGGGCGACGCGACCAGGTTATTCAACGCCATCGCCAACTGGAAGCGCTCGCTACGCGGGTAGAACACGTCCATGTCGAACGCGCCGACGCGCCGGATGGGCGGATCTTGAATCTGGCGAATGAGCGAGGTGATGTCGAGCGGCTGGCCGGCGCGCCACGACGCCTCGAAGATCGTGGCCAGCAGGATATGTTCGCGGCTCTTGAGCGGATCGGCCTCGACCCCGGCCAGGCTGAGGATAGCCTGGACGACCTGGGCGATGCGCTCGCGCAGAACCTCGGCATTCCTCGTCCAGGTCAGACTGGGATCGTTCGGCGGCGCGAGGCTTTGCAGCACGTTCACCGGAATGCCGGCGTCGCTGCCAGGCGTGTAAATGTCGAACGTGACGCGGTCGCGCAGCGCGGCAATGCGCTCCGATCCTATACCCCATTGCGCCAGGCCGGCACGCCACTTCTGCGCCGTCGCCGTGGCGAATTGATCGAGCGTCATGCCCTGACGCGCCGCTTCGTCCACGTCCAGCCAGGGGCGGAAATCGGCCGGCTGCAGGCGCGGAAAGCTGAGCGCGAGGTTGGTGATGTCGCCTTTCGGGTCAACGATGATGCACGGGATGCCCTGCAGCAGCAGTTCTTCCAGCACGACGATGCCCAGGCCGGTCTTGCCGGTGCCGGTCATGCCCAGGCAGACGGCGTGCGTGGTCAGGTCGCGCAGGCCGAGGACGATGGGATCGCCAGTCGGCTGGCCGGCGTCGAAGTCATACTCACGGCCCAGATACAGCTTGCCCGGCTGATCGAACGGTGAAAGCGCCTGCGGCATATGTGCTCTCATTGTAGTGCCCGCCGCGCCTTCACGGCTTCGGCGCAAGCGTGATCTCGAACAGTTTGGGCCAGAGTTTGCCGGTGACGAACAGGCGATCGTTTTGCGCGTCGTAGGCGATGCCGTTGAGGACGTCCACACCCTGCCGCTCCTCGGGCGTTAGCAGGCCGCTCAGGTCAATCCAACCCAACACGCGGCCGGTCTGTGGGTCAATCCGTGCCACCCAGTCCGTCTGCCAGATGTTGGCGAACACTTCGCCGTTGACATACTCCAGCTCGTTCAGCCGGACGACCAGTTGGCCGCCGTCGGTCACTTGCACCTCGCGCTGCACTTTGAAGGTCGTCGGATCGAGGAAGCGCAACGTGGCGCTGCCGTCGCTCATGATGAGATGCGCGCCGTCGTGCGTCAGCCCCCAGCCTTCGGTAGGATACGCCCAGGTCTGCTGCAGCTCGAACGATTCGGCGTCGTACACGAAACCGGTGTTGTTCTGCCAGGTCAGTTGGATCAGCTGGCCGTCGAACAACGCCAGCCCCTCGCCGAAATACTCCGCGGGCAGATCGCGCTGCTGCAACACCTCCCCCGTCTCGAGTGCGACGCGCCGCAGGCTGGAGCGACCGTACAGCCCGGTGCTCTCATACAGCACGCCACCCGCATAGACCAAGCCCTGCGTGAACGCGCCCGGGTCGTGCGGGTAGGCGTTGACGACGGTGTAGGTGTAGGTGATGACGGCGGGCGGCCCAGGCGTCAGCAGCGGCGAGGCAAGCGGCTGTTCGGTAAGTGCAACTGCAGCGGTTGGGATCGCCGTCGGCTCCGGGATGGCCGGAGATCGCGGGCCGGACGGCGGCGCGGTACAGGCTGCCAGCGCCGCGACCACCAGCCATACACCGGCCACGCTGCCCTTACGCATGCCCATCGGATTCCAGCACCTGCTTGAGCTTGCGCAGATCGTTCTCGAAGGTAGTAGCGAGCACCTGGCGCGCCGTCGGCTCGACCAGGAAGAGCAGCGGCGGGATGACTACTTCGCCGATTTGCGTCACGCGCGCGCCGGCGTCCAGCGGATCGAAGCGCAGCCCGCTGCGAAAGGGAATACCCAGCATCTCACCCTTGAAGCCGAGGCGCGCCGGCGGCTCGAAGTGCACCATCTCGAACAGCATGTCGAAATGCTGGCCCAGCGCCCGCCGGGTGATGCGCGCCCGCGTCCCGACGCCGACGCGCCGACCGTTCAGCAATTCGGCTTTCACCACATCGGTGGACCAGCGCGTGAAGTTATCAAAGTCCGACACAAACGCGAACACTTCCTCCACCGATCGCGCAATCATGATGTCCCGCCCTACCTTCAACATAGCGCGAATGATGCCACATGTGCGTGTTGGCGGATCGCGGCGGAGGTCCTCGCAGGGAATAGCGACACAAGCCGCCCAGCTCCGGCCGATCGCGCTGGCCCATAGCTACGTCCCGCGCGAGCGCAGCGCACTGCAGGATGAAGCACCGGCTGCCGAAGGTCAGCTGCCACTCCACGCACTTCTCGCCATACCGGTAGATAGCGCACCCGTACAATTCGACCCATGACGCTCGCGCCGCGGGTCTCGCTCGTCATCTACAACCCGATCCTCGAATCGGAGGGCGGCCGGCTGAACCGCGTCCTCGGCTGGAACGATCCCGACCAGCTCTGCGCGCAATACATTGCCGACGTGCAGGAAGCCAGCCACGGCTACGTGCGCTATCAGATCGTCGAGCGCATCGAGTTGGACGAGTATCCGGTCAAGCAAGACGGCTTTCGCTACGACGACGCTACCTACCTGCGCGCTTGGCGCACCCGCGCCGGCTTCCACCAACCCGACACGGCCGACTACCCGGCGATCCTGCAGCGCTGCGACTTCGTGCGCAAGCTGGAGGCCGGCCTGGTGGACGAACTGTGGATCATGGCCTTCCCCTACGCCGGCCTATACGAGTCGTGCATGGGTGGGCGCGGCGCGATCTGGTGCAATGGACCGGTCATCCCCGGCACGTCGCAGGTCTCGCGCCGCTTCGTGGTGATGGGCTTCAACTACGAACGCGGCGTGGGCGAGATGCTCGAAGACCTGGGCCATCGCGCCGAGAGCATCATGGAGCACGTGTTTAGCGATGTTCCCGATGAGGTCGGAGATCTGGGGCTCGGGAGTCGGGAGTCGGGAGTTGGGCGGTCGTGGTGGGATCGGCTGCTCGGGGCGATCGGGCTGCGGCAATTCGCAGTCGAAAATCGGCAACCGCCAACGGTTGACTTATCGGGCAACCTGTGGAAGCAGTTCACACGCTACGACAGGGCACATCCGGGCATGGCGGCGTGCGGCAACGTGCACTTCGCGCCCAGCAGCGAGGCCGACTACGACTGGGGTAACCGCCGGCCGGTATGGAGCAACGCCGACGACTGGTTGAACTACCCGAACTTCACCGGCCAGGCCCGCGAGATGACCTGCGCCGACTGGGGGCACGGCGATATCCGCCAGCATCACCTGTGGTGGATGAAGCGCTTTCCGCACGTTGCGGGGACGACGCCCACCGGCAAGCTGAACAACTGGTGGCGCTACATCGTCGGGCTGGAATTTTGAATCACCCGCTAGGATGCAGCCGGCGCTCGAGCGCATCCAACTGCGCGCGGTATTCGGGGGTGTTGAAGTGGACGATGGTCATCAGCAGCGCATCCTCGCGGTTATCCTGGTAGTACGCTTTGCGCCGGCCCACCTCCTCGAAGCCATACTTACGATACAACTGCTGCGCCGCGATGTTACTCACCCGCACCTCCAGCGTGACGATCTCGGCGCGGCGACGCTGTGCTTCGCGCAGCAGGTTGACGAGGATGCGTTCGCCCACGCCGCGCCGGCGCCAGCCGGGATGCGTGGCGATGGTGGCGATGTGCGCCTCGTCCACATGCATCCACATGCCGGCGAACCCCACGATCGTGTAGAGCGCGCGTTGCGCCGGGGCGCGGCTCTGCAAGCCCAGGCGCTGCGCCAGCCGTTGCCAGTGCGAGCGCGGCGCCGTTGGCGCCGCCTCGATCTCATAGGCCCGTGCGACGACGAAGTAGGCCTCGGGGTTCTCGGTCAGCTCGTAGCGATAGGCGCGCTCCGGCCAGGGTCGAGGGAAGGACGCGCGTTCGATCGCCATGACGGCCGGAATATCGTCCAGCGACATCGGCGTGACAAAGATGGAGGCGATCCGCTCAGACGTGCTTGGCGCCTGAAGGGGGTTGAGGACGACCTGACTGCTCATATCGTCTTCGATCCAGCGTGATGAGCCAACCCAATCATGCCTCGGGGGGATAAATGGCGGTCAACGTCATCGCGTCGTCCACTTCGCCACGTTCCCAACGAGCCATCCCCAATTCTGCCAGAAATCCCGCCCGCCGCAGGTTGAGTGCAGCCGGCGCGACCGTGACTTTCGCCCGCAGCGCAGCAATCCAAGCCGGCGCGACGTCACCGCACACATAGAGCGGCGGCTCGGCGCGTTCCGCCAGCTCCGCCCAACTGTGGATTCGCCACTCGCCGTTGACCGACGGCGCACCGCCGCGCCATTCGTAGGGACAAGCCGCCACTCGGTTGCGCCCCACCTCGAGCAGGGCCAGCATCGGCGCGGGCTGAGGCGGCTGCGCATGGGCAATCACGTCGAAGGCCGTCACACCGATCATCGGCAACTCACGCGCTACGGCGATGCCTTTGCCGATGGCCAGGCCGCAGCGCACGCCGGTAAACGACCCTGGGCCGATTGCTACGGCGACGCATCCGATATTCTCCGGCGCAATACGGCACGTCCGCATCAGGTCGCGAACGCGCGCGGCGACGGTCGCCGTCTCATGCCGTTGCGCCTCCCAGGTTATCTCGGCGCGCAGCGTCGTCGAGTCACGCAGGGCAATGCTGGCGCGCGCAGTGCAGGTGTCGAGGGCGAGCAGGACAGCGGGCATGGTCACACCCCGAATGCACTCTTCCGGAAGGCAAGCAATACCTGCCAGGTTTGCGCGTCCTGCGTCGAGAAGGTCAGTTGGCGGCGCGTGTCGCTCACCAAGGCCAGCTTGACGTGGATCGCCTCCGGCGGGATCAGCCCCGGCGCGCGCTCCGGCCATTCGATCAAGCACACGCCGTTCTCGTCCTCCAGGATTTCTTCCAGGCCCAGGCTGGCCAGGTCGCGCTCGCTTTCGACGCGATATAGGTCCACGTGATACAGCGTCGCATCGTCGCGCCGGCGGTGATGTTCCTGCACCAGGGTGAACGTCGGGCTGCGCAGCGGCTGCTCCGCGCCCCAGCCGGCGCCCACCCCACGTGCAAAGCTGGTCTTGCCCGCGCCCAGCGGCCCATGCAAGGCGATCACAGCATGGCGCGGCAGCAAGGCGCCCAGCCGCGCGCCCAGCCGTTGCGTTTGCGCTTCGCTGTGGCTGGTGCATTCGATGGAGAGCGGTTCGAGGATGGCCATGCCGGACGCGGCATCTAAGCTAGCGATTGCGTTGATAGAAGAACCCAACGGCAGCCAGCACAATGGTGATCGCCGTGCTGATGCCATCGGGCAACACGATGAACGAGCGCAACCCACTCACAATCAGGCTCGCGCCCAGCAGGCTGGTCAGGGCGATGATGCCGAGGTTGAAGAAGCGCGCCATCAGGCTGAAGCCGATCAGCGCGCCGATGAACGCGATGATCCATGATGCCAGGCCGGACGCCAGGCCAAGCGACTCCCCCAGCCACAACAAGATGCCCGCGCCGGCGATCGCGCCCATGATCTGCAGCAGCAGCCGCATCCCGCCGCGCGCCAGGGTGATCAAGACTGCGCCGATGAGCGCCAAGATCACAGCCACGATCAGCGCTGTCAGAAACGCGCCTGGGATGAGCTGCCGGGTGAGGATGAAGCCGATGAGAAAGCCGGCTGCTGCCGCGAACAGGCGCAGGTTCTTGCCCAACAGCAAAACGGCAGCGCCCAGGGCGATGCCGATCAAACCGCTCGTGATTACTTCCACGTTGTTTCTCCTCGATGTTCGATGACTCGTACAATGGCACGGCGCATCCCGGCGCCAGCCTGTGCTTATTCTATGTAAGTCGTCGAGATACGAAAGCTCGAGCACTCGAAGCCTGTGGGGCGCTCGAGCTTGCCGTACGTAATTGGGGCGGCCCTTAGTGGCCGCCCCGCAAGTGCTCGCTGGCGAATCTCAAACTTCGTTAGCCAGAAGGTGCCTCACCGGCCGGGCAGCAGCGATACTCCTGCGCCTTGTCGAGGAGTTCGATCTTGCGCGCCAGCAGTTTGTTCTCGAGCTCCATGCGCTCCAGCTCGAGTTGCATCTTCTTGTGCAGTTCCGGCTCGCAGATGCTGCAATCGTCCATGCAGCTCTTCACGATCACGCCGGCGGTTGGGATCGAGGTCTTGCGTTCGTAGCTGAATTCCTGCTTCGCCTCCTTAGACACTTGCTTCGTTTCGCGGTCGAGCAAGCCTTGTTTGACGAGCTGTTCGTCCACGAAGGCCAGTGCTTTCTCGCGCATAGCGTCGGGCAAAGGCTGCTGGATGCCGGGTTCGGCCACGGCGGCGAAAGCGACGGCCGCGGTGCGAAGGCCGGCCTGACCGCCGGGCAGCGGTTGCAGCGCTTGGATCTGGACGCGCTGCTCGGCCTGCACGCTCCGCTCCAACACTGCCAGCCGCTGCGCGCTCGTGGCCGGCACGTCCTGCGGCACAGCAGCAATCTGGCCGACGGAGCGGAACGGGTTGGCCGGCACCGGCGTGGGCGCAACCGGATCGAGCACGCGGCGCTCGATGGACACCAGCTCGAACTTGATCGTCTCGGTCTTGTTGAGGCGATAGAACAGGAAGGTGACAGCGTGGCACTTGTTCGGGTTGCTGAACTCGCGCGAGGCCGACTCGAAGTGATCCTCCGACTCGCCTTCGATGTGTGTACGCGTGCTCACCTCGCCGATGGACAGCGAGTGCGCCTTGCGCGTCGCTTCCACCGATAGGTGGTCGGACATCTCGGCATGAGCACGATGCTCGCGCAGCCAATCGCGCGTTGAGGAGGCGCTATGGCTGCCGCGGGCGTTCGCGTCGGCACTGGCGGAGAAGAAGCCGATGGAGCCGCCGGCGTCGCCGTGGAAGTCCCACTTGCTCTGCTCTGCATAGTTCTCGCTGCCGCGATTCACCACGTTCTCGTCGGCCATGAAGGCGCGCAGCGCGCGCATGCGATATTGCTCTTCGCTGATCTGCTCGCTGCGGTAGCTAAGCTTGGATTCGCTGTCGAAGCTGAAGCGGCTGCGGCGATCGGTCGTCGCCAGGCGCACTTTCTCACCGGGCAGCAGCGTGGTGCTATAGACGATGTCGCCGAGCGCCAGCGGCCCACTACAACGGGTGAAGCGGGTGTGGATGATCACTTCCACACGCACCGGTTGCTCGTTGGGCCCGCGCACGTTGGTTGGGAAGATCAGATGCCGGCGCAGTTCAATCACATCGCACGGATGCTCGGTTTCCAGCTCCGGGCAACACGAGATGTCTTCGTACTTGGTCAGATCTTTAGCGGTAGTCATTTTGATTCCTCCGTAGCTTGGGCGGTGCGGCCATATCTCCATGCGACGCTTGGACCCATGGCGAGGCGCACCAGAAGTGTGTGAGGGCTACAGTCGAGGACACGAAGGTAGCGTTGCCGGCCTTGCGCCAGCGCTCCCCCTGCGCGTTGCGCTCCCTTCGTGTCCTCACCCGCCTCCCCCCGCACTCTATTTCATCACGGCGGCGTTCCCGGTGCGATGCAGCGATTCATACGACTCGGACGACGATCGCAGACGATGGCGATACGATGCCCGCCCGAATGCGCGATAGGCTCATGCAACCCTCGAACGCTGATACGGTTCGTTGGGCGTATCAGGCGGTTTCTGATCCGGCCGGTCGGGCTTGCGCGGTGGCTCGAATTTCGCGTTGAACGCAGGGAAGTCTGGGATTTGCGCCGGCAGCAAACCGACGAACGGCGTGTCTTTGTGATACTCGATGATGAAGTCCACCCAATCCGTGATTTTGACGAAGTCAATGATGTGCGGCTGAACGCGCGGCTTGCTCGGGTCCGGGTTCACGTCTAGGTAGTACGGTGAGCGCCAGTCCCACAACCCTTTGCGCAACGGGTCGGGCAGGAAGATGTTCATCGCCAGATCGCCGCGAAAATCCCAAACCGCGTCGAAGTTGACCCAGGGCCGGTCGGCATCGCCATAGGCCTTGATGCCGTCGGTGGCCTGCCATAGCGCTCGGGCAGCGGCCTGCACTCCGAAGGCTGCATACTTTGGATCGTCGAGCGCGGCGGCCAGGCTGCGCAAGTCGGTCATCTCGTCCGGCGCTTCCAGCGTGAAGTCGCTGTGGGTGGTGTCATACTGCTGCGCCTTGACGATGGCGGCCTGGATGTCGTCGGCGACCCGCGCGCGGGCGGCGCCGCTGGCATTGCGCAGCGAGACCAGCAGCGCGTCGGCCAGGTCGTCAATTCGTTCGACGATCTCGTGCATGCACGCCAACTCGACCACGCCACCGGCGGTCGGGTGGTTGCCCTTGGCCGCAAGCACAGCATGATTCTCCTCAGCGAACCAGCGGGCCAACTCGACAGGGAGCGTCGCCTTCTGCTTCTTCAAGCGGGCGAACACCTCAGGGTAAGCCGCGCCGGCGGTGAAGAAGTTGTAGTTGGGATAGCCCACGGCATAGCCGGCATAGGGCGCGATCGTATGCAGCACCTCCACCGACAGGTTGAAGCAGTTGTTGAAGTGGATCACCGCCGGCTTGGGTGCGCCGGCGTCGAGCGCATCCTTCAGCGCCCGGCCCAGGCCATAGGTGGACATAGGCATCTGGCCCGCGGGCAGAATGGGCGAACCCTGCGGCAGGATTGGCGAGCCTTGTGGCAAAATGGGCGAACCTTCCGGCAGGATCGGTGACCCTTGCGGTAACGGCACAGATCCTTGCTGACGGATCAGCCACACGTTCTTGCCGTCGTCGGTCAGGTTGTGCACGGAGAGCTGGGCGCGGTCTATGTCCGGCAGAAAGCCCGCGCCGTGCCCTTCCAGGCTCAGGACGAGGTCTGCAGTAGGATACTGCTCGCTGGCGTAGCGCAACAGTCCCGCCAGTGTCCTTGGGGAAGCCATGTCGAGCTTCCAGCGTGACGTGACTTGCAGATCGGCGGGGCGAGCCGCGGGGATTTGGATGAGGTAGGTGTCGCTATTCACCCGATCCACCAGCGCGACCACGTGCACGCCGCACGCGGCTACTCCGAGCAGGTTTTGCATCAGCGGATGCTGGCTGAGGTCGTGCGATGCGCCATCCGGGTAGGTGCTGAGCATGCCGTCAGCTCCGAAGGGCGCATAGACGACGAATGCGATGCTGTCGCGAGGCCCTTTCACGGATACTCCATTGTGGATCAAGTAAGGGAGTCGCATATGTAGCCCATCCTGTCAAGTGATACACTATGTGGCACCCTCTTTTTAAGGCATGGGGATTGTCAGGAATACGCGTGAATTGACGAGCTTGCGACGGAAGCGCTAGACGATCAGCAGACGAATCAGGACCGGGAGTGACTCATTCGTCGTTTCGAAGCTGCTAGCAGAACCGAAACACGCGGCTTTGGCGCATTTACGGATTTCAAGAACGAGGCTATGGCTACGCTTCCCCGGCTTACCCTGCCGCAAAAGGTCAAAGAAGGCGCTGTTCCTAGCTCGACCATTGCCGTCGTGTTGGACGCCGCACTGGATGCCTACCGCGCCGGCGCGTTCGACGAACTGTTGCTGCAACGGCCGGGCGTGCTGCAATGGGCGTCGCGCCGCTATCTCCAACCCATCCTAGGCACGGCCGGCGACCGGCTGCCCCCTGAACGCCGGCTGGCCGCAGCCGCCGAATTGCTGCTGCGCTGGGCCGTCACCCAATTGCGGCCCGACCGCGCACCGACGCTCGAGCTGAACGACCGAGCAGCCTGGCTGGAACGCACCAGTTGGCGGCCGTTCATCGCCGTGATGTGTCACTACGGCTTCGCGCCGGTGCCGGACTTTCGCGATCGCTACTACCGCCGCCCCGGCGAATCCGCAGCCGATAACTTGTGCGGCTTGTGGAACGTCGGCCAAAGCACGTTCTATCGCTACTTGGAGAAAGGCCGGCGGCTGATCGCCCGGCTGCTTCACGAACAACGGCTCGACCGGCGGCATACGCCCTCGCTGCGGGCCTTCGTCTGGTGCGAAGTCATCCGGTCGCGTGGGTTCGCCTCGGAAGCAGAACGCGCGGACTGGCACCGCCGACAAGCGCAGACCGCCATCCAGGCGAATGACGCGCCATCGGCGTTCTGGCACATGCAAATGGCCGGCGATGTGAAACAAGTGTGCCAATTCACGCAGCGCCACCTCGCCCTGCTGGCCGACGAATCCGAGTTCAAGGCGGCATGGCGAGCACTGCTCGAACGCGACCAGCCGCCGGCCGAGCGCATCGCGCTATTGCTGACGGACGCGGCGATCCACCAGATGCGTGGCGACGCCGAGGGCGAACAGGCAGCCTACGAAGAAGCACTCCACCTGGCTGCGCAGTCGCACGACGCGCGTCGCACCGGCATCGTTTGCAGCCGGCTCGGCCGGTTCTACGAGCCCCGCGACTCCGATCGCGCCTTCGCCTACTACCAAGAGGCAGCCGCGCTGCTCGCCGAAGCCGATGCTGCTGACGATCCAGAAGCCCTGGAAGAACACGCCGCAGTGCTGGTGCGCACGGCCTGGCTCTACGCGCTGCGCAACGACCCGCGCGCTCGCCCCGTATTGGAACGCGTCGAGGCGCTGCGGTCACGCACTTCGCTCGACGATGGCAAACAAGCGCTGATCGAGCAGGCCTGGGGCGAGTATTGGCGCCGCGCCGGCGACACAACGCGGGCGCTGGAACACACCCATCACGCGCTCAGCATCTACGAGAAGGTGAACGACCCGCAAGGCATCGTCAAGGCCTATATCAACCTCAGCCTGGCATATGGCGAGGCCCGGCAGTTCGAACGCGCGATCGAGTGCGGCAAGCGGGTGCTCGACATGGCGAACCGCATCGTCATCAGCGCGGAGGCGATGGCCAGCACCTATCTCAACCTCGGCGCGAACTACTTCTGGCTGGGCGACTACGACGCGGCCATCACTTACTACCAGCGAGGCCTGGAGGTTGCGACCGAAGCGGACCTCAGGCTACACGTCCGGCGGGCGCATTACAATCTAGCCGAGGCTTTCTACACACGCTTCCGCCTCGCGCGCGCGCCGGAGGACGAGCGCCAGGGTGACGCGCACGTCCAGGCTGCGCTCGAAGCTTGGCCGCACGAATCCGACTCGGCGCACATCGCGCTGACCAAGAATCTCAAACAGGAGATCCTAGGGGAGAGCCAACCGCGTATCTACGACCGATTCCTCCCTCAAGAAGCCGCGGCGCACTATGCCGAGATGGCCGAAATCGAGAGGCAGCGCGCCACCCTCGCCGCGCCGGGCGAGCCCGAAGCCCACGTTCGCGCCCACCTCGCCATCGCCAACGCCTACCTCGCCATCAGCGTCAAGGAGCGCGAGGCCGCGCTGGCGCTGATCGAGAAGCATGGCCTGGGCGACCGGTTCGCCAACGAGTTCGAACGGCTGCGCGCCACCTTCGAGCAGACGCTCACCCGCGAGCAGAAGCTGAAGGCGGAGTGGAAGGCGAAGGCCGGCGACTTGTTGAACGACGCGCGGCGCGCCGCGGTGCTCCGACACTTGCTCGAGCGCAGGGCGATCAACAAAAGCGCCTACGCCGAGCTATGCGGCGTCGGGCCGGCGACGGCGTCCAAGCATCTGGTTCACCTCGCCGCGCTGGGGCTGCTGAAGCAAATCGGCCGCGGCCCGAGCACGCACTATGTGCTGCCGGAGGGGATCACCGGCGCGCGCTGAGGGTGTAGAGCTTCACGTCCTTGCCGCCGAGTTTGTACTTGTATTCCTCGTCGCCTTGTAGAAAGTCGAATGTGCGGCGGCCATCTTGGATGGCTTTCTCGATCAGCCGGGCGATCAACACCTGGCCGGGGCTCAGGTAGGCATACTTCTCCGGATCGAGGCCGGAGTTATAGACCAGCACGGCGTCGTCATAGACGAAGTTCATGTACGCCGCCGCCCGCACGCCCTCGACTTCCAGAAACGCCAGTTGCAACCACCCGGCCTCGAACATGACGCGCGCGATTGCATGGAAGAAGCGCGCCATACGCGGGGTCATGAATTCGGCCTTGCTGGGCGCCGAGGCTTTCATCAGCGCGATGAAGTCGTCCATGTCGCGTGCCAGCGCCTCGGCGTCGGTCGCGAAAGTGATCGCGACGTCTTCGCTCGCCCGGCGCAGCTTGCGCTGTAACTCACGGCGCTCCTTGCCGTCGAGCATGGCGAGATAGGCTTCGAATGTGTCGGGCAGCGTCACGATCGGACAAACGTCTTCGAAGGCCACATGCGCGCGCCAGCCCTCGGCGTTCAGCATCTCGGCGAACGCGCTCAACGTGGGTGAAGTCTCGACGATGTTGCACAGGCCGATGGTGTGCCACGTCGGTGCGGCGTCGCTCTTGAGGAAATCCACCACAGCGCGAAAGCACGCCGGCTCGCAACCGCGGGCGAAGATGAAGTCTAAATAGTCCGACACTTCCTTGCAGCCGACCAGCGCCACTTCCACCGCGCCAAGCGCATTGGCCTCGAAGAACAGCGGCGCGATGCCGACCAACAAGCCATCCTCACGCATGGCCAGCACGCGCAGTTCACCGTCGCCTAACTCGCGCCACCACGTCTTTTGCCACTCGTTGGTGAGAAAGAGCGTATTCGCCGCGGATCGTTTGAGCAGCGCGTTCCACTCGCCGGCCAACTGCTCGAACGCTTCAGGCGTGGTGTAAACCTCGGTGCGCATCATTCGAGGTCTTCCGTGGCCTCTTCTTTGACCCGCCACACGCGGTCGGGCGAGACCAGCTTGTCAATGTAGAGCACGCCGTCCAGGTGATCTATCTCGTGCAGAAAGGCGCGGGCGACGTGCCCTTCCACCTCGAACTTCACCCGGTTGCCGTTGCGGTCGAGCGCGCGCACGATGATGCGATACGGGCGCGCCACGTCGCCGCGCCACCCCGGAATGGATAGACATCCTTCCTGGTGCTCCCACGTTTCTTCCGACTGTTTGACCACCTCGGGGTTGATCAGCTCGTAGAGCACGCCGCTGCCGGCGATGGCGTCGGACTTGGGCACCTCGACGACTGCCACCCGTTGCGAGACGCCGACCTGGGGCGCTGCCAGACCCTGGCCGTGCGCCTGGCGCATCGTCTCGACCATATCATCAAGCAACTTCAAGGTATCGCGGGTGATCTTCTCGACCTTCTTCGCCTTTTTGCGCAGGATCGGATCGCCGATCTTTCGAATTTCTCTGACCATGGCTCAATGCGTTTCGACCATGAGGATATACGCCGGGCGTGAGGCGCGGCTGAATGCGTCGGCGCTCAGCCGAGCGGTCGCTCCCCGTGGATGCGGGTCAGCTCGTCGTAGATGCCGATCCACTCGATGAACTCGCGCCGGCGGCGCGCCGCCTCTTTCTCGCGCTGGGCGGCGCGATAGGCTTCCAGCCGCATCACTACTTCGCGCTGCACGCCGCGCGGGTTCCACACGCGCGCGAAGTTCAACTCGTTGTCCATGCCGCCGGTGCGAATGGCCACATCACCCACATTGAACAGGTTGTCCACGAAGCCCTTGGTCGCAGCGGTGACGTTCTGCACGTTGGCCAAGCTGGCCGTGCGCTGCGAGGTGCCGAGCAGCCCAAACGGCGTACGCTTGTACTCGATGAGGCGCTCTGTCGTGAGCATGTATAGGTCGTTACGCCAATCCTCATACTGCCAGACCAGCCAGAAGAGCAGGATGAATCCAAGCAGCGCGACGACGACGACGGCCGGCGTCTCGAACAGGAGCCGACGCAACGAAGGCGCGCCAAACCAGACGAAGACCATCGCCGCAAGATAGAGCAATAAGAATAGGAAAGGCGCAATCGTTGCGCCGATCAACGCCAGCCAGTGCTTGCGATAGACGATGACATCCGGGGCGCGCACCAAGCGCATGCGCGGCAACAATTCGTTGCGTAGGTCGGCCAGCCCCATGCCAAGGCGACGAAGGAAGGGCGGTGATTTCTCGCCTTTGCCTGCCTTCGGCGCGGGGGCCGGCGGCGCGGATGCCGGCAGCGGTTTCGTCCCCACCTCCATCTCCCGGCGCAGCTCGCTGCGCACCTTCGAGCGCTCGGTCGCGGCCACCTCGACACGCGCGCGCGCTTGCTGGTCGAGGATGAGCTTCGAGACCTTGGTCGGCTCACCTACCCACTCGAACCGGATGTTGGCTTGTGCGCCCAACGTCTCGATCAAGATCGTGCCGGTGTCGAGCACGGTATCAATGAAGCTAGGCCGGTTGACCGTGACGTTCTGCACCGAGCTGATCGGCGCTTCATCCTGCGAGTCGTAGATGATGAGGATGCGCTCGCGATGGATCACCCGCTGGTCGGTCACGACATAGTAGTCGTTCCACCAGTCAATCAGAAACCATAGGAAGCTGACAAGCGCCACGAACAGCAACGCGCCGGTGAACGCTATGCCGAAGGGGCCGCTGAAGATGGGGCGAACCGGCGGCAGGAAGGTCGCCCCGATGAGCACCAACATCAAGATCGTGAACCACTGGCTCCGCAAGAGCACCCACCAGTGCTTTCGCCCAAACCACAACACCAGCTCGCCTGTTCGCTGCGTGTCGAAGCGCCGACGCTGTTTGATGTATTTCTCCTCTTCAGGGGTGTAGGTAAGGTGCTCGCGGATGTAACCCTCGCGCTCCAGCAATTGCTGGAATTCGCCACGCGGGATGTACCACAACTGCACGGGGGTCACCGTCTCGATCGTCACCTCGCTGGGATGGCCGGTGACGAACGGGAGTTCGTTCAGAATCTCACCCGGCTTCACGAATCGAATGACAGGATCTCTGCCGCCCTTCTCCGGCGCGCGGATGAGCATCTTCCCGCGGCGGAGGATGTAGAGGTGGGTATCCCCCGAGCCGGCCAGAATCAGGATCTGGCCTTCGTTCACCATGCGCGTGCGCATCAACCCGAGCACCGCCTTGAACTCCGCATCGGTCAGACGCGAGAAGAGCGTGGAGGCACGCAGTTGGCGCACGATGTCGTCCGGCGTGGGAGTCGCCTGGATCGCTTTCGAGTCGGATTCGGGCACCTGGCCGTTCGTCGCGCTGCCAGCTTCCTGAGCCATTCAACGCGATTCTAGCATCGCGGCCACAGCAAAGCGGATGAGCGCCGTCTGGCGTCGCCAGCGCCACGGCTGGCGCAACAGCCGGTACAGCCATTCGAGGTTGGCATGCTGCACCCAGTCCGGCGCGCGTTTTTGCACGCCGGCAACGAAGTCGAATGCCCCTCCCACACCCATCCCGATGATCCCGCCCTCGGCCTCATCCCCCACGACGGGCGCCAGCAGCGGCAGGTTACGCGCCAGCCATTTGTCTTGCGCCGGCGCACCGTATGCGACGAAGAGCAATTGCGGCCGCGCCGCGCGCACGCGTGCTACTATTGCTAGCTCCTCTTCGCGCCGCGGCGAGCCGGCGTACGCGCCTGCCACCCTTAAGCCCGGATGAGCGAGCACAAGGGCTGCTGCTGCTCGCTCGGCGACGCCCGGCTGCGCGCCGAGGAAGAACACCCGCCAGCGATGGCGCGCCGCCAGCGCACACAGTTTCAGCATCAAGTCCACACCGGCCACGCGCTCGCGCAACTTCACGCCGCGCCGCCCGGCCGCCCACACCACGCCGGCGCCATCGGGCACGTTGAGCGCGGTGGACGCCAACACCTCCCGAAACTCGTCGTCGTCCCTGGCCGCCATGATGAATTCGGGGTTGACGGTGGCAAACTGATGCACGCCGCCGCGCCGGATCAACGCCTCGGCGATGTCGCACGCCTCGCGGTACGTGACGTCATCCACGCGCACGCCCAGGATCTCGACCGATCGCGTCCTCATCTCACCTGTCATCCAATCCTAACCTGATCGCTTTACAATCGTCCACATGAGCACGACGCGCAGGCAAATATATCTGGATTACTCGGCCACGACGCCCGTCGCGCCGGAGGTCAGGGCCGCCATGCAGCCCTACTGGAGCGAGGTGTTCGGCAATGCATCGTCGCTGCATAGCTTCGGGCGCGATGCAGCCGCTGCGCTGGACGAGGCGCACACCGTGGTCGGCTGTGCGATCGGCGCGCGCGCCAGCGAGATTGTGTTCACCGGCTGCGGCACCGAGGCCGACAACTTGGCGCTGCGCGGCGTCGCCTTCGCCGCGCGTCGCGCCGGCAACGGCTCGCCTGGCCACATCATCATCACGCCTGTCGAACATCACGCCGTCGAGGCGACTGCGCACCAACTGCACACGTTGTTCGGCTTTGATCTGACCGTGCTACCGGTAGACGGCTGCGGGCGCGTGGATCCCGACGACGTGCGGCGCGCCATCCGCCCCGACACAGTCATCGTCAGCGTGATGTTGGCCAACAACGAGGTCGGCACGCTCCAGCCCGTGCGCGAGATCGGCGCGATCTGTCGTGAGCATGGTGTGCCCTTCCACACCGACGCCGTCCAGGCGCCGGCCTACCTGCCCGTCAACGTGGACGAGCTGAACGTAGACCTGCTGGCGCTCTCGGCACACAAATTCTACGGCCCAAAGGGCGTCGGCGTGCTCTACATCCGCGAGGGCACGCCGTATGTGCCGGCGATCACCGGCGGTGGACACGAGCGCGGTCGTCGTCCGGGCACGGTCAACGTCGCCGGCGCGGTCGGCGCCGAGGCCGCGATCAAGTATGCCTCGCGCGAGCGGGATGCGCAGGCAGCGCGCCTGGCAGAGCTGCGCGACCGGTTGATCCAGGGCGTGCTGGATCGCGTGCCGGATGCGCGGCTGAGCGGTCATCCCACCGAGCGGCTGCCCAATCACGCCAGCTTCGTGTTCAAGGACGTGGACGGCGAGTCGTTGTTGATGGCGCTGGACGTCGAAGGCATCGCCGTCAGCACCGGTTCGGCCTGCACCAGCGGCAATCCCGAGCCGTCGCCGGTGCTGCTCGCCATGGGCATCCCACGCGCGTGGGCGCTGGGCGGCCTGCGCATCACACTGGGCTACCACACGACCGAGGAGGAGATTGATGCCGTGCTGGACGCGCTGCCGGAGTGCGTGGCGCGCGTGCGGGCGGCGAGCTTGGAGTTTTGAGTTCATTCGCAACTCGAAACGAGGAACTGCGATGAAGAAGGCGCGTGTCGTAGTGGCCATGAGCGGCGGCGTAGATTCGTCGGTCGCGGCGGCTTTGCTGGTGCAGCAGGGCTACGACGTGATCGGCATCATGCTGCGCCTGTGGGCTGAGGAATTGAGAAACGCAGAAACGAGAAACGGGGGGCTCAATTCGAACCGATGCTGCACGCCTGAGGCCGTGGCCGACGCGCGCGCCATCGCCAAGTTGCTGGGCATCCCGTTCTACGACATCCACGCCGAGGGGGTGTTCAAGCAGCGCGTGGTGGATTCATGGATCGCCGCCTACGCCGATGCGACCACACCCAACCCATGCTTCACGTGTAACCGGACGATCCGCTTCGGCTTCCTGATGCAGAAGGCGCTCGCGCTCGGCGCAGATTACTTGGCGACGGGGCATTATGCTCGCGTCGAGAGATTAGAGTTAGAGATTGAGAGATTGGAGATTGGGGGATTGGAGAAAGGAGATTCCAATCTCCAATCTCCAATCTCCGATCGCCATTCTCCATTCCGCTATCGCCTTCTGAAGGGGAAGGATGCGCAGAAAGACCAGAGCTACGTCCTGCACGTCTTGAGCCAGAAGGATTTGGCGCGGGCGATGTTCCCGGTGGGCGAATACACGAAGGAAGAGGTGCGCCGGCTGGCGCGCGAGTTCGGCCTGCCCACCGCGGAACGTCCCGAGAGCCAGGATTTGTGCTTTCTGACCCGCGGCGACTATCGCAGCTTCCTGATCCGCAACGCGCCGGAGGTCGCCCGACCCGGACCGATTGTGAACACGCGCGGCGAGGTGATCGGCCAACATGAAGGCTTGCCCTTCTACACCATCGGCCAGCGCAAAGGCATTCACGTCTCGGTGCGCTCCGCCCACAGCGAGCCGCTCTACGTGCTGCGTCTCGACCCGGCCAACAACGCCGTCGTCGTCGGCAGTGCCAGCGAGCTGGGCACGCGAATTGCGCGGACGAACAAGATGCACTACGTGAGCGGCAAGCCGACCGCGGAGCCCTTGCGCTGCACGGCCAAGATCCGCTACAAGGCCAAGGAAGCTGCGGGCTGGCTGAAGCCGCTGCCGGACGGTGGCGCGGTGTTCGAGTTCGACGAGCCCCAGCGCGACGTGACGCCCGGCCAGGGATTGGTGTGTTATCTCGGCGAGGAGGTGATCGGCGGCGGCGTAATCGCGCGCGACGCCGAAGGAACAGAATGAGGAGAGATCGGCGCCTCGGTCGCGATGCAACCGAGGCGCAATCTTTTGCACGACGCGCTCTTGGTTCGCTTCCCGACGCTTACTTGTCCGGCAGCACGGCGATCCCCGGCAGTGTCTTGCCTTCGAGGAATTCGAGCGAAGCGCCGCCGCCGGTGCTGATGTGGGTGATCTTGTCGGCCAGGCCGGCCTGCTCCACCGCTGCCACCGAATCACCGCCGCCGATGATGCTGATCGCATCCGACTCAGCCACGGCTTTGGCGATCTCGCGCGTGCCCGTCGCGAACTTCTCGAACTCGAACACGCCCATCGGGCCGTTCCAGATGATCATGCGCGCGTTGCGCAGCTCGTTGCGATACTTCTCCACCGTGTGCGGGCCGATGTCGAGTGCGCGCCACCCCAGCTTGATCTGCCCGACCGTCACCGCTTCGCTGTGCGCATCGTTGCTGAAGGCATCGGCGACGACGACATCCACCGGCAGCATGAGCTTGCCGCTGCTGAGCAACAGCAGCTCGCGGGCTTGTTCCAGCGCATCGTTCTCCACCAGTGAGTCGCCCAGTTCATAGCCCTCGGCTTTGAGAAAGGTGTTGGCCATGCCGCCGCCGATCATGATCTTGTCCGCCAGCGACATCAGGTTGTTGATCACCGGCAGCTTGTCGCTGATCTTGGCACCACCGAGCAACACCACCACCGGATGTTCCGGATCGGTAAACACCTTGCCCAGGAACTTGATCTCCTTCTCCATCAGGAAGCCGGCAGCCGCGGGCAGGAAGTGCGCCACCGCCTCGACCGAAGCATGCGCGCGGTGGGCGCTGCCGAATGCGTCGTTCACATACACATCGCCGAGCGCCGCCAGTTGCTTGGCAAAGTCAGGATCGTTCTTCTCCTCCTCTTTGTGAAAGCGCAGGTTCTCCAGCAGCAACACGTCGCCGGGCTTCAGCGCGCGGGCTTGTGCTTCCACTTCGGGGCCGACGCAGTCGTTCGCGAATTGCACCGGCCGCTTGAGCAGCTCGCCCAAACGTTCGGCAACAGGTCGCAGGCTTTGTGAAGGGTCAACGCCCTTGGGCCGGCCGAGGTGCGACATCAGCACCACCGATGCACCCTGATCGAGCGCATATTGAATGGTGGGCAACGCCGCGCGAATGCGGGTGTCGTCGGTGATCGCGCCATCCTTGAGCGGCACGTTGAAGTCCACGCGCATCAACACGCGCTTGCCATTCAGCAAATCGAAATCTCTAATCGTTCTTTTGTTGAACACGTCAATCTCCTGGTCCGAATTCGAGCAGGCTATCTGCGCAGCCTGCGCATGATTCCGGTGCGAATTGTAGCGGTTGAGATGAGGTATCGTCTAACGCTCGACGGGAGATGACGGAGGACGAGATTCAGGAGGCTGCGCGCGCCATCGGCGTCGCGCTCGACGCACAGCAGGCCGGCGCGCTGCTACGCTTTCGCGACCTGCTGGTGGAAGCGAACCGGCGCTTCAACCTCACCGCCCTCACCGACGACGCCTCCATCCTCGTGCTGCATTTCCTCGATTCGCTCACCGCGCTTCAGGTCATCCGCGACATCCAGGTCAGGTCGGGCGCGGCGCTCGAATTGATTGACGTCGGCACCGGCGGTGGTTTCCCCGGCATCCCGCTCAAGATCGCCATGCCCCAGCTGCGCGTGACGCTGATGGACAGCACGGCGAAGAAGGTGCAGTTCTGCGCCGAGGTCATCCGCGCGCTGGGACTACAAGACATCCGCGCCATCCAGGATCGCGCCGAGGAAGCCGGCCATCGCCCCGAACACCGCGAGCGCTACGACGTGGTCATCGCCCGCGCCGTCGCGCCGATGCCAACGCTGGCAGAGTATCTGCTGCCGCTCGCCCGGGTGGGAGGGACATGCATCGCCATGAAGGGCAGCGACGCCCAGGCCGAAGCCACACACGCCGCCGGCGCGATCGCCAAGTTGGGCGGCGCGATCGCCACCGTCATGCCGGTCAGCCTGCCCGGCCGCGACGACCGGCGCGCGCTGATCGTCATCAGCAAACTGCGCCCCACCCCGCAGCCTTACCCACGTCGCGGCGGCGCGCCGCGCAAATCGCCCCTGCGGTGATTCTGACAGTCGCCGGCTATGGCTAAAATCTGGGTATGACGCAAACGCCCGAAGGCGCACGGCCGTTGCGCATCTTGATCGCCAAGCCCGGACTGGACGGCCACGACCGCGGGGCAAAAGTAATCGCGCGCGCCTTGCGCGACGCCGGCATGGAGGTGATCTACACCGGGTTGCGCCAGACGCCGGAGATGATCGCCGCGGCTGCGCTGCAGGAAGACGTGGACGCGGTCGGCTTGAGCATCCTCAGCGGCGCGCACAACACCCTGCTGCCGCGCGTAGTCGAACTGCTGCGCCAAAATGGCATGGGGGACGTACCCGTGTTTGCCGGCGGCATCATCCCCGATGAGGACGTGCCGGGGTTGAAAGCCGCCGGCATCGCCGCAGTCTTCGGCCCCGGCACGCCGCTGTCCGAGATCGTCCAGTTCATCCGCGAGCACACGCCGCCTCGACACCCAATCATCCATCATGATTCTTGAATCACGATTGACGGACTGACTACGGATGACCGACGACGCTCGACCAACCCAGCCTTCAAAGCGCGACTTGGCGCGCCTGATCACCGGCATCGAGAATGGCGAGCCGAACGCGCTGCGCACGCTGCGCGAATGGTATGGCCGTGCCGGCCGCGCCCACATCGTTGGCGTCACCGGCGCGCCCGGCAGCGGCAAGAGCACGCTGGTCGCCGCGCTGACCCGACTGGCGCGCAGCCGTGGCCAGACCGTGGCCATCGTCTCGGTAGATCCGAGCAGTCCATTCACCGGCGGCGCGATCCTGGGCGACCGCATTCGCATGCGCGAGTTGTTCGAGGACGAGGGCGTGTTCATCCGCAGTATGGCGAACCGCGGCGCACCGGGCGGCATCGCCCGCTCGACGGCCGACATCGCTGCCGCACTCGACGCCGCAGGCTACGACTTAATCTTCATCGAGACGGTGGGCGCCGGACAGGCCGAGGTCGAAGTCGCGCGCGTGGCCGAGACGATCGTGGTCGTCGAAGCACCGGGGCTAGGCGACGACATTCAGGCGATCAAGGCCGGTATCTTGGAGATCGCCGACATCCTGGTCGTGAACAAAGCCGATCGCGAAGGCGCGGAGCGAACCGCCAGCGCGCTGCAAGCGGCTCTGGACCTGGCGACGCCATCTGCCGGCGCGACCGGCCATCACGGCCCTGGTGCGCTGCACCGGGCAGAAGCAACAGCCAACGCGACCGGCTGGCGCGTCCCCGTCCTGAAGACGATCGCCACCGAGGGCAACGGCGTCGAGGATGTGCTCGACGCCATCGCGCGCCATCGGCGACACCTCAGCCAAGGCGCAGGCGCGCAGCGTCGGGCGCAGCGATTGGAACACGAGGTGATGATCCGGCTGCGTGACCTGCTGTTGAAACGCGCGCTGCAGCAGATCGAGCCGGCGCGCTATCGCGCCCTGATCGAAGCGTGCGTCGCCCGCGAACTCCATCCTCAGGACGCGGCGCAAGCGCTGCTGAACGCGTTGCCGCGCGAGGCCGATCACGCTCCGGTCGAGTAACCCAACGAAGGCACAATATCCTCACGACAGCGCAGCGCGATCATGCTCACCGTCTACCTCGTCCGGCACGGCCAAACCGCGTTCAACGCCGAGGGCCGCATACAGGGCTGGCTGGATGTGCCACTGGACGCCACCGGTCTCGTGCAGGCCCAGCGCGTGGCCCAACGCTTTAGCGAGAAATCCATTCAGGCGATCTACTCCAGCCCGCTGATCCGCGCCGCCGACACTGCACGCGCCATTGCGCAGGCCTGTCGCCTCGACGTGATCTTCGACGAGCGGCTGCGCGAGTATCACATGGGCGACTGGACCGGGCTGACCGGCGATGAGATTCGCGTGGCAACGCCGGGAACGCGCCTGGATGACCCGGAAATCGTCATTCCAAACGGCGAAAGCGCCCAACACATGCACGAACGGGTCGCTTCCTTTCTGCATGACCTGATCGCGCGTCACGCTGGTGAGACGGTCGTCCTAGTCTCGCATGGCGGCACGCTGGGCGCGATGGTTGGGACGATGCTCGGGCTGCCGGTAATGCGGCGCCATCCTTTTGCTTTCGGCAACGCCTCGGTGGCCAAGGCCAGCTATGAGGGCGGGCGATGGCGATTGCGTAGCCTGAACGACCGCTGCCATCTGCGGGGTGCATTGTAGAGACGCAATATCTTGCGTCTCTGCGGATCAACGTTCGACGATCTCCGCCTCGACCGGATCAATGCCGCTGTGCGATCGGTGTGGGAGGACGGCGCCGATTGTATCCACGATGTGATCTAGGGCTTCTTGCAGACGGCGCAAAGGCGGTTTCTCTGCAAAGTGCTCCGCGTAGTCGGCCACCGCTTCCTCCGGCGGCACGTCGCAGCTGCAGTGTTCCTTCAAGTAGTGTTTGTGGTCCATGATCCACAGATATAGGTCGGCTTCGGTGCGGCCAGGAAAGTCTTGAAGGATGCCTTCTTTGCGAATCGCCTCGACGATGGGCAGATAGACGTTGTCGTACCAATCCGTCACTGCCCCGTCCTCGCTCACCTCGCGCTGAAGATCCAGCCCCATGAAGTAGCGATGCACGGCAATGTGTTCGAGCAAGCGCGCATAGCCGCCGCCGATTGAGAAGCGGATGTTCTGCTCCGGCCGGAGTATATCTAGCCGGGTGCGCTCGAGGAACTCTGCATACTCGCCGAGCAGCTCTAACGCATCGGCGTCAATATCCTCGGCTGTGACCGGCACGCGCGTGATCGCTTCCTGCACCTCGGCGTCTATATATTTCACGCCGTGCTCACGGGCGACCGACACGCGGTGATTGCCGTCTAGCACGAAATACACGTCCCCGACTTTGTAGAGCGAGACCGGCGGCAGGCTGATGTCGTCATAGAAGGCGCGGTTGATCTTGCGCCAGCGGCTGCTGCTGCCGTCGTTCGTCGGCAGAAAGGCGTTGTCGAAGTCGCGATAGCGGCCCACGCTACCTTTGATCTTGTCCACCGGCACGGTCTGGATGCCACGTCGGATGAACCCGCGCAGCTTGAGCTTGTCGCGCACTTCATCCCACGCTATCAGATCCGTTTTGTGACCGGACAGCGCCGCCCACGCCCTGCGCAAAAAGCCCTTCGAGCGCGCTCGCCGAAAGTCCAAGTAATCCTGAGTCGAGAACGCCTCTGACATCGCGAACAATATATCACCATGAACGCAAAACCAACCTTTCCTCTGGCCGGTTGTCAAGTTGCCAATTGCTTGACCGGGTCGGGGTCAGGGGTCAGGGGTCAGGAATCAGGGGCCAGGGTTAAGGGAGCAGGGAATGGGGAAGTCGGGAGTGGGGAGTGGGGAGTGGGAAGTCGGGAGTAGGGAATCGGAGCGGAATAGCACATGCAGCGTCCTAGCGCAACACGACTTCGTAGATCAGCACGAGCGGTTCTCCCTTTGGCGTCTCGATCCGCGCCTCGCGCCCGTTCGGATAGCGCTGCTTGACGAATTCGAGTTCTGCTGCGCGCTCGGGGATGAATGCGAAGGCCGTCACCGGGCGATCGAGCGTCCAGTCGGGTGGTGCGGCAAGCGGTTCCAGCACATCCGTCCCCGCCACATGCGGCGCGACGAACTTCATGGTCGAAAACCCCTGATAAGTCATGCGCGGCGCACCGAAGAAATACAACTGCGCGCCGGCGGGATAGGGCGCGATGCGGCGCGCCACTTCGGTCGCGATCTGCGTATTCGGGTCGCCCCGGCTGGCGACCGGCGCGAACTCGCGAAAGTAGAAGTTCAGGTCGGCGAGACAACCGGCAATGAGTGCGCCCGCAGCGAGCAGATAGCCGTAGCGGCTGTTGGAGAAGCGCAACAGGTCGGCCAACAACCGGCCGAGCAAAGCGGTGCCCAACCCGACGCAAGCCGCAGCTACGGTGACACCGGCTACATAGCGCTGACCAGCCGGCGTGCTCTCGCTCAGCGCTGTAGCGCCAATCGTCGTTGCCAACACGAGCAAGAGATACCGCGCAGCCGGATTCCTGAAGTCAACGATCAGCCAGCCTAGGCCGAACAAGGCCAACACAGCCGGCGCAAGCAGCAGCACCGGCCTCCCCGCCTCCGCGTACCACGCACGCAGCGGCAACCACACCAGCCCCAGCGCCGCATCGCGCAGGTTGCCGACCATCACTTCGGGCACCGACCGGCCGGTGGTGCGCGCCGTGTATTGGAACCAGTTGCCACCGCGCTCGGGCCAGTTGGGCCGGAGCAGGCTGACGCGCTCAACCGGCGCCTGAAATTGATCGGGATGCGCTCTGAAATATAGGCCCGACGGCAAAAAGACCACGAGGGCGACGAACGCCATTGCAGCGAGGTTCGCCGCCTGGCGGGCGAGCCGGTCGCGCTCGAAGGCGAGCATGCTCAGCAGCCAGCAGGCGATGACGATGGGCAACATGCGGCTGCCGACGTAGAAATACTGGCTCAAACCGACCAGCAAGCCGGCGCCGACATAGGCCCAGCGCTCGCCCGTGCGCCATCCGCGCCACAGCAGACCACCTACGAAGACGACGAACATGCCATCCCAGATGTTGTTCAGGCCGATCCGGCTCCAATGAATGGCGTAGTGCGAACACGCCAGCATCAGCCCAGCTGTCAAGCCGACGCGCCATCCGAATGCAGATCGCATCCACCCATACACCCCGACGACGGTGAACGCCCCGGCGAAAGCCGCGGGCAAGCGCAGCGCGCCGTAGCTCGGACCGAACAGCGAGATCGGTGCAGCGGGGATGGCGAAGAACAACGCGGGGAAGGAGTACCAGCCCACGCCGAACATGTTCGTCAGCTCGCCGTGCACGATCCGGATGGCGGCCAGGCCGGCGCTACCTTCGTCGCCATGCCAGGCGATGGGGATCGCGTCGTTCTGAACGGCACGCAACGCAAAGGCGAGGGCGAACAGCGCCGCGACGCCGGCCCACTCGATCCACTGCGTCCGTGTGAATGACGACGGTTCACGCCTCGGGCCGGCTATGGGCGACGCGAGCGGCGCAACGGCGATCAGCGCCAGCGCAATGGATGCGCCCCACGCCAGCAGCGACGCGGCCGGATGCTTCGCTACCTCCCCCGGCCCGGCGAGCTCATGGGCCAGCGTGCCCAACCCGACGGCTGCTGCCCCGAGGACGATCCGGGCGAAACGAAGGGCATCGGCGTTGAGTTTGCCGGCCAGGCTCACGGCGATCCCCCTGCCGTTCATGCAAGGAGATTGTACGCCTCAACACACCGATAGGATCGCCGGCAACACAGCCTTATCACTCACTTAACCTGCGCGCAAAGCGGAGCGCGTAGCATCAGGTCAGCACCGCACCCCTTCAAAGGCGTACGACAGCCGGCTGACCGATGGGTGTCCTTCTGTGTTCGAAAAGGAGGCAGATATGGAGATCATCGTCGTGGGCCTGCTCGTGGTGATCCTGTTGCTGATCGCCTACATCGCCGGTTACGCCGCAGGAGTTGCTGCCAGCCGCCCGAATATCTATCACTGACGCTGCGCGCACTTTCGTAAGCGGGAAGCGGCGCGAGCCTGGAATAAGCCACCGCCGCGATGCTTATTTGAGCATCGCGGCGGGTGTGAGCTGTCACGCTGGCGACTACGAACAACCGGTGGTGCTACCACACGTCTCGCACTTCAGGCATGTGCCATTCCGCACCAACGTCCACGCGCCACATTCTGGACACGGGTCGCCTTCGTAGCCTTTCAGGCGCGCGAGCCGGGCTTTCTCGCTGCGGCTAACGTCGGCAGCCGGGATGGTTGGCGCTGCCGGTTGCCGCCTTACGGATTGCGGCACAGTCCGACCGTTACGAGGCGCGAAGCCTTCATTGGTGCCTGCTTCTTCGCGCGCGCCGAGGTGCACGTGGCCGTTCTGCTGCGCCGTCTCGTCGTTGAACGCACGACCGGGCAACCGCAGCTGTGCGGGCGGCACTTCGCGCTCGCTGATCACTTCCTCACCGTGATATTCCGGCTCGGGCACCTCTGACGTCGCGCCGATGTGCGCCAGGTCTTCGCGCCCGAGATAGGTGATTGCCAGTTCGCGGAAGATGTAGTCAATCACGCTAGTGGCCATCTTGATGCGGTCGTTGCCGGTGACGACGCCGGACGGCTCGAACTTGGTGAACACGAACTGGTCTACGAACTCATCGAGCGGCACCCCGTATTGCAAACCGAGCGATACGGCAATCGCAAAGCAGTTGAGCAGGCTGCGGAAGCCGGCGCCCTCCTTGTGCATGTCAATGAAGATTTCGCCCAGCGTGCCGTCTTCGTATTCGCCGGTGCGCAGGAAGATGCTCTGGCCGCCGATCTTGGCCTTCTGGGTATAGCCGGCGCGCCGGTTGGGCAGGCGGCGTTGCTTGGCCAGATAGCGCACGACGACCTTCTCGATCACCTGCTGTTGCTGCGGCGTCACCGGTAGTTGCTGGCCGGCCTCACTCACCAACTCGGCAGCGGCTTCTTCCTCCTCGTCGCTGCTCGTGTTCAACGGCTGGCTGAGCTTCGATCCATCGCGATACAGCGCATTGGCCTTGGTGCCGACTTTCCAGGACAACATATAAGCGTTTGCGATGTCTTCGACCGTCGCCTCGTTGGGCAGGTTAATGGTCTTGCTGATGGCGCCGCTGAGGAACGGCTGAGCGGCGGCCATCATCAGGATGTGGCCCTCGGGCTTGATGAAGCGCTTGCCGTATTTGCCACACTTGTTGGCGCAGTCGAACACCGGCAGGTGTTCGGCCTTCAGGTGCGGCGCGCCTTCCAGGGTCATCGTGCCGCACACGTAGTCGTTGGCCGCGCTGATCTCGGCTTTGCTGAAGCCGAGTGCCTGCAGCATGTTGAACTTATAGTCGTTCAGTTGCGCGTCGCTGAAGCCGAGCAAGTTCTTACAGAAGTCCTCGCCCAGCGTCCACTTGTTAAAGGCGAATTGGATCTCGAAGGCCGTCGCTAATGCCCCCTCGACCTTGGCCAGCGCCTCGTCGGTGAAGCCGCGCGCTTTCAGCGACTCGGGGTTGATGAACGGGCAGCCGGCCAGCGTGCCGTGCCCGACGGCGTATTTCACGATGTCCTCGATCTGCGCCTCGCTGTAGCCCAGCCGGCGCAGCGCCGGCGGCACGCTCTGGTTGACGATCTTGAAGTAGCCGCCGCCGGCCAGCTTCTTGAACTTCACCAGCGCGAAGTCCGGCTCGATGCCGGTGGTGTCGCAGTCCATAACTAACCCGATCGTCCCTGTAGGCGCGATGACCGTGACCTGCGCGTTGCGATAGCCATACTGCTCGCCCAGCGCCAACATGCGGTCGGCGTCCTCGCGGGCAGCCTTCAGTAGGTAGTCCGGGCAGTGCGCCGGGTCGATGCCCAGCGGTGGGATGCTCAGCCCCTCGTATTCCGACGCCGGCGCGTTGTAGGCCGCGCGGCGATGGTTGCGGATCACGCGCAGCATGTGCGGCTTGTTGCGCGCGTAGCCGGGAAACGGACCCAGCTCCTTGGCCATCTCGGCGCTGGTCGCGTAGGCGCTGCAATGCATGATGGCCGTCAGCGCGCCGCAGATGGCGCGACCGCGTTCGCTGTCGTAGGGCACGCCCATCACCATCAGCAGCGCGCCGAGGTTGGCATAGCCCAAGCCAAGCGTGCGAAATTCGTAACTCAGCTCGGCCACCCGCCGGCTGGGGAACTGCGCCATCAGCACGCTGATCTCCAGCACGATCGTCCACAAGCGCACCGCATGGCGATACGCCTCCACGTCGAACACGCCGCGGGTCTCGTCGTAGAAGGCCATCAGGTTCAGCGAGGCCAAGTTGCAAGCCGTGTCGTCCAGGAACATGTATTCCGAGCAGTTGTGCACCACGATGCCGTTGGCAACGAAATGATGCGTATCCGGCTCGGTCAAGTCGTATACCGGCTCAACTCCCAGATATTCCAGGCTGGCCACCTGGTCGAACATGCGGTCTTGATACACGGCCACTTCGCGATTGAGCCGAGCCAGGCGATCGGCCTTGTCGCTGCCGGGGATGAAGCCGATCTCCTGCTCGAAGCGCAACCGCGAGCTACGGCTAATGCGCAAACTGTGAACTTGCTCGACGGGATATTCACGCAAGCCACCTTTCCCATCCGGCATCATCGTCGTCTTCTGACCGGCCAGTCGGCGATTGCGATACAGCTTGCTCTTGATGCCGAAGGCCAGCAGCATGAGCTGCACTTGGCGCAGCAGAGTTTCACTCGTGCTGTCCAGCGAGACATACTGGGACTTGGCCCCATAGTTCGCCACGGTTCCATCGGCAGTGAACAAACCGCGCAACAACGCAGCCATAGACTGCCGATCTAGGCGGAAAGCCTCGGCGGTGAACTGCTTATGCGCGCTGCCCGCATCGAAGATCGCGAAACGCTCGGCTTGCTCGACGACAACGCGCGATGAAGTTGCCATATGAAGCGTCGCCTGCGGTTGGGTAATGCGCATGTCGCGGCGCGAGCGCCCGTCTAGGGCGTGTTCCGCCTTGTAGGCCGCGATACCTGCGTGGATGTGCTCGGCGACGCGCATTTCTTCGGGCGCAAGCGTGGCGACGGCTGCCTTCCGCTCGCCCATCAGGCAACCATCCCCAACAAGCATCCCGATGAATTCGGCCAACCGCTCGTCGAGGCGCATATCGCCGAACCGAGGCGCGATCAATAGCACGCGGTCGTCCTTGGTCAGCTCGGCCGCCGGCACATCGCCACGGTTGATCGTGTAGACGCGATGATCGGCGGTGAGGTTGACCTCGTAGCCGCAGCGCGTGCGCAAGCGATAGACCGGCTTGTAACCGGTGCGGAAAGCCGGCTGCACGCGGTGGAGTTGCCCATCGCTGCCCAGGGCGTCGAAAGAGCGATCGAGCAGCGCATCAATGCGATGCAGGCCTTGCCCGGTCGCGATCAGGGTGTCGCCGGTGACGCACGGGTTGCTCGCGCGGATCTCGCCGTCGGCCGGGCAGGTGTGCCACTCGTTGATCGTGGTGTGGTACTGGATGCCCGGATCGGCGCTGTGCCAGGCCGCTTCGGCAATCTTGCGCCACAGCTCGCGCGCCTTCACCATGCGCTTCGGCTTGGGCGCACGGCCTTCTTTCTTCGCCTTCTCGATCTCCGTGCGCCAGATCAGCCCCCATTCCTTGTCCTCGATCACCGCCCGCATGAATTCGTTCGTGACACGCACGCTGTTGTTGCTGTTCTGGCCGCTGACCGTGGCATAGGCTTCGCTGTTCCAATCCGTGTCGTATTCGGGGAAGTAGATGCCGGTGTAGCCCTGTTGCGCGAACTGGATGACGCGCTCGATGTAGTTTTGCGGGATGAGCACCCGGCGCGCCTCGGCGATGGCCTGCGCCAGCTTGGCGTTCTTCTTGCGGTCGAAGCGCGTCGCCGGATCCTCCCATTCGTGGCAGGCTTTCATGATGGCGTTCAGGTGCTTGTTGTTGAGCTTGCTGCCGGTCACCAGCGACGCCACCTTCTGCTCTTCGATCACCTTCCAGTCAATGAACGCCTCGATGTCTGGGTGATCCACGTCCAGGATGACCATCTTGGCAGCGCGCCGCGTGGTGCCGCCGCTCTTGATCGCGCCGGCGGCGCGGTCGCCGATCTTCAGGAAGCTCATCAAGCCGGACGACTTGCCGCCGCCGCTCAGCGGCTCGTTCTCGGCGCGCAGCTTGGAGAAATTGGTGCCGGTGCCGCTGCCGTATTTGAAGATGCGCGCCTCGCGCACCCACAAATCCATGATGCCGCCCTCGTTCACCAGGTCGTCTTCGATGGACTGGATGAAGCACGCGTGCGGTTGCGGATGGGTGTAGGCATCTTCCGAGCGCTTCACTTTGCCGGTTTGCGGGTCCACGTAGTAATGGCCCTGGGACGGGCCGGTGATGCCGTAGGCCCAATTTAGCCCGGTGTTGAACCACTGCGGGCTGTTCGGCGCGGCCATTTGCTTGGCCAGCATGTAGCACAATTCATCGTAGAAGGCGCGCGCGTCCTCCTCGGTATCGAAGTACTTGTGTTTCCAGCCCCAGTAGGTCCAGCATCCGGCCAGGCGGTTGAATACCTGCCGGCTGTCGCGTTCGCCGTGGTTTAGCTCCGCGCCTTCCGCCGGCACGCTGCGCTGAAGCCAGCCGGGCACATCCCGCTCGCGCACGCGCACGGTGGCGCTAGGCACGCCCGCCTTTCGGAAATACTTCTGCGCGAGGATGTCGGTGGCGACCTGCGAGAAGTTCTCCGGCACGTCAATCTCGTGCATCTCGAACACCGTCGAACCGTCCGGATTGCGGATGACGGAGCTGCGCTTGACGAATTGGATGTCCGCATACGGGCTTTCGCCGGCTCGAGTGAATCGTCGTATGATCTTCATGTGGATGCCTTCCCTGTTGGTTAAGTGATTGGCGGATGACTAGCGCTCTGCTAAGAGCCGTTCGATTTCGTTCTTCACGCTTTCCAGGTCCTTCAGATTGAGATAGACGATGGCGTAGCGGATGTACGCCACCTCGTCCAGCTCACGCAATCCCTGCAACACCATGTCGCCGATGGCGCGCGCGGGCACCTCGCTGGTGTTCATGGCGAGCACTTGCGCCTCGATCTGGCTGGCCAGCCGCTCGATGTCCTCTGCAGCGACCGGCCGTTTGGCGCAGGCGATGCGCACCCCCTCCAGGATCTTCTCTCGGTTGAACGCCTCACGCCGGCCGCCGCGTTTGACGACCAACGGCGTGGTCTCGACGATGCGCTCGACGGTGCTGAAACGCCGGCCGCACGCTTTGCAACTGCGCCTGCGGCGGATTCCCCCTGACGGCTCGCGCACCGTATCAATCACGTGCGTGTCGCCGGAACCACAGCTTGGACACTTCATGGCTCTTTTATGCCATATCTGGCGCTCGAACATTTGCTCTACGCCATATATAGCCCGAAAGGGACGCAAATTCTAAGGATTCATTCATTCAAAGTCAATATGCAATCGCCGAGAAGTCGAAAATTTAAGGTCGGCGACGGCCACCAGACGGCGACAGGGTGACCGCGCAATGGCGAATCACCCTGTCGCTGGCATAGATGAGCTCCGATGAAGCTTCGATGTCTGACGCTACCGCCGGCGCAAAAAGGAGGGAAGTTCCAGGTTATCGGGATCGAACTGTGCAGCGCGCACGGGTTCCGGCTCGGCCTCCGCCGATGGTGCATCCGCCGTGATCGGACGCGCGGCATATTTGGCCGCAGCCATGCGCATCGCCGGGCTGCTTTGTCGAATCGTCCGACGCGGCACGTTGCCCTGATGATCGAAGCCGGTCGCGATCACCGTGATGCGTACCTGATCCTTCATATTCTCGTCCACCACCGCACCGAAGATCACGTTGCAATCGGGGTGCGCCGCCGACTTGATGATCGTGGCCGCTTCGTTCACCTCGAACAGGCTGAGATCCGGCCCGCCGGTGATGTTGAAGAGGATGCCGCGTGCGCCGTCAATGGTCACATCCAACAAGTTCGACGTGATGGCCTGCTCGGCGGCCATGCGCGCGCGCCCTTCGCCGCTGGCCGTGCCCACCGCCATCAATGCAGCGCCACCTTCGGACATGATGGTGCGTACGTCGGCGAAGTCGAGGTTGATCAGTCCGGGCACGGTGATCACCTCGCTGATGCCCTGGATGCCTTGGCGCAACACGTCATCCGCCGTTCGGAAGGCCTGCTGGAGCGTGGCCTTCTGGCTGACGATATCCAGCAAGCGGTCATTCGGGATCACGATCAGCGTATCCACGTGCTCTTTGAGCCGCTCGATGCCGGCTTCGGCCGTGCGCATGCGCGGCGTCCCCTCGAACGAGAAGGGCTTGGTCACCACGCCAATCGTGAGCGCGTTCAGCTCCTTGGCGATGCGCGCGATGACGGGCGCGGCGCCGGTGCCTGTGCCGCCGCCCATGCCGCACGTGATGAAGACCATGTCGGCTCCCTTGAGCAAGCTGTAAATCTCATCAGCCGACTCTTCCGCCGCCTTTTCGCCGATTTCGGCATTGCTCCCCGCGCCTAGGCCGCGCGTTACCTTCTCGCCGATTCGCACGCGAATGGGAGCATGACTGAGCATCAGCGCTTGTTGGTCCGTATTGACGGCAATGAACTCGATGCCGACGAGCCCCTCGGCGATCATCCGATTGACCGCATTTTGACCGCCGCCGCCGACGCCAACGACTTTGATGTGGGCGGGCGACTCGGCACGCATGCCCGTCAGATAGTCTTCTGGTTGCATATTCATCGGAATGCTTCCTCCCTTGTCCGCCGCGGATATCCCAGCTTGCTCACAATTGGTTCACAGATTCTATGCTGCTTATCCACAGTGTCAAGCGAGTTATCCACAGCTTTTCCAAAAAATCGAGATTTTTAAGCTAATGAACGCCCGGATAACCCATCGCAGACGCCCCAAACGTTCGAGCGGATGCTCCGGACACCCTGTGCGACGCGGTCGAGACGACCACTCCCTTTGGTTCAATCCGGCAACAAATTCCTCAACCATCCTGGCAGATCCAGGCGAGGGCCGAAGCGTCGGCGCTTGCTCGGCTTGGCCGCCACGCCCTGCAACCCCCAGTGCAGCATCCCAACTGCGGTCGAGAACGCCGGGGACTGCAGTGCGTCCACCAAGCCATGCAGATTCATCGGGCGCGTCAGGCGGACGGGGCGTCCCGCCGTCTCGCGCGCCGATTCCCTCAAACCTGGCAACAACGAACCACCTCCTGTGATCACGAGTCCGGCCGGCAACAGGCCGTCGTAGCCGCTGCGTTTGATCTCCTGTTCGATCAAGCCGAACAGCTCGTCGGCGCGAGCGCACAGGATCTCGGCCGCCTCCCGCCTGGAGACGCGCACCAGCGGCTCATCGCCAAACCCCACAATGTCGCAAATCTGGTCGCCCGGCACGTCGGGCGGATGGGCGTGCCCGTAGTGCACCTTCAAATACTCGGCTGCATCCATCGGCAGCCGCAGCACCTGGGCCAGGTCGCTGGTGAAGTGCGATCCTCCAACATCGAGCACCTTGGTGTGCCAGGCCGACCCGTCAATGAACACGGCGATGCCGGTCGTGCCGCCGCCGATGTCCACGAGCACCACACCCATCTCGCGCTCGGTGGGCGTGAGCACCGCTTCTGCCGAAGCCAGCGGCGACAGCACGAACTCGCTCACGTCCACGCCGGCCGTGTGCGCACACTTGAGCAGGTTCTGCATCGCCGTCGTCGCGCAGGTGATGATGTGAGCTTGCGCTTCCAGCCGGAAGCCAAGCATGCCCACCGGGTTGCGCACGCCATCCTGGTCGTCCACCCGAAAGTGTCGCGGGATCACGTGCAAGATCTCGCGGTTGTTCGGCACGGTGATGGCTTGCGCCGATTCGAGGCAGCGGTTGATGTCGTCGAACGACACGCCTTGATCACCGCGGCCGATGGCGACGGCGCCCTGGCTGTTCTGCGAAGCGATGTGGCTGCCACTGATGGACATGAGCACGTGCGACGCCTTGATGCCCGACGAGGCCTGCGCGCCGGCCAACGCCTCTTTCATGCACGCGGTTGCGTCGCTGACGTTGATGATCTGGCCGCGCCGGACGCCGCGCGCAACCGCCATCCCCACGCCGATGACGGTGAAGCCGGCTTCGTTGTCGGCGGCCTCGCCGACCAATGCCACCACCTTCGTGCTGCCCACGTCCAAAACGGTGATCGTCTTTGGTTCTGCCATGATTTCCGAGTCTGCAGATTGGAGATTAGAACCAGAGATTGAAGTGACCAATCTCTAATCTCTAATCCCTCCAATCTCATTGGACGATGTAGTACGGCGCCTCCACGAATCGCACATCCAACACTTTCGCCTCGATGCCCTTGTCCATCAGTTGCTTCTGCAATGCGCGCGCTAGGCGTAGCTTGTCGCTCATTGCGCCGTCGTAGGGTGCATCGCCTAGCCGGATGCGCCATTTGCGATCGTTGATCCACATCAAGCCGAACTGCGGCGAATATGAGTAGCGCGTCACATCTGGCTGCGCGGCGATCAGCTCGTTCAGCGCGCGCAGCAGGCGCGGATCCAGCCGGCTGCCCAACGGCGGCAGCGCGCCATCCTCGACGCGGATGAAGAGCTTGGCCGGCATGTTCTCCCGCGCGACCTGCACCCGGCCCTCGAAGTCGTTCCACACGTTGCCACTCTGGCTTTGCCACAGCGCCATTGGCCGCGCCGGCTGAACGACGATGACGCACGTCGTACGCCATTCCCAACGGCACGTGACCATCGCCGCCTCCACGCCGGGCAGGTCGTCCACGGCTTTGGCCGCCGCATCCAGGTCGGCGAAGTGAAAATGTTCGCCTTGCAGCCCGCTCGCACCGACGATCGCCTCGACCGGCACGCCGACGTTGTTCTGCACCGCGATGTCTTGGATGCGCCAGCTCTCCCCGCTATACCAGCGCATGCCGAGCAGGGCCGCAACGACAAACGAGGCAGCGGCGATCATCATCCACCACCGGACGCGCGACCGGCGCGCCGAGCGCCGCTGGGCGCGCTGCGCCAACGCTACGTCGAAGCGCGTCTTCGACGCCGGCCTGCGATCTCGCTGCGGTCGGTAGTGCATCGTCTCCCTCATTTCTCCATTGCCAGCGCAATCAGCCGGTCGAGCAACTCGCTATAGGGAATGCCGGTGGCCGCCCAGAGCTTCGGATACATGCTGATGTCGGTGAAGCCGGGGATGGTGTTGATCTCGTTGATGAACACCTCGCCGGTCTCGCCGTTCATCAAGAAGTCCACCCGCGCCATGCCGCGCACATCGGCCAACATCGCCGCTTCCACTGCCGTCTCGCGGATCAACTGCGCCAGTGCATCCGGGATGGGCGCCGGGATGTGCAAGCCGGAGGCCGACTCGCCCTTGTCCAGATACTTGGCAGCGTAGTCGTAGAACTCGCGGCTGGGCGTGATTTCGCCGACGACCGACGCTTGCAATTCGTCGTTGCCCAACACGCTTACCTCCAGCTCGCGCGCATGCGGCACGGCCTGCTCGATCAGCACTTTGCGATCCCACTTCAGCGCCTCGGCCATGCCCTCGTGCAACTGCTGGATGCTCTTCGCCTTGGTGATGCCGACGCTGCTGCCCATATTGGCCGGTTTGACAAAGCACGGGAAGCCGAGCTGGGTAATCACTTCGATCTCGACATCCACCGGCGCCGTCGCCCACTGATGCTTGCGCACGACGATGTATTTCGTCACCGGCAAGCCATGCGCGCGCATCACGTCCTTGAAAATGGCCTTGTCCATTCCTACGGCCGAACCGACGACGCCCGCGCCGACGAACGGCACGCCCATCACGGTGAGCAAGCCTTGCACCGTGCCGTCTTCGCCCATCGGGCCGTGCAGCACCGGAAAGACCACGTCGAATTTGCGCAGGTCTTCGAAGGGAATCGCCCATTCGCCCGTCTTGCTGATGAACACCGGCGTGACGTCGTACTTGCGGTCGTCCAACGCTTCCATTACCGACGCCGCCGACATGAGGCTCACCTCATGCTCACCGGATTGCCCGCCATACAGCACGGCAACTTTGAGCTTCGCGCCGTGCGCTGTGCGCTGTGCGCCGTGAGCTTCGAGCGGTGAGCTGTGAGTTGTGAGCTGCGAGTTATCGTTCATCTTCGACTCCCGACTCCCGTCCACCTGCTTCGCGCTTTCCGATTCTCAATTCAGCAACCGTCCACTCGCCCACCAGCTCGATTTCCAGCTCCAAGTCCACGCCGAAGCGTTCGAGCACGGCGTCATGCGCCAGGTCAATCAACGCTTTCACGTCGCTGGCCCGGGCGTCGCCGGAGACATTGACGAAGAAGTTGGCGTGCTTGTCGCTGATCATCGCGCCGCCGATGCGCTTGCCCTTCAGCCCACAGGCTTCGATCAACCGGCCGGCGTAGTCACCTTCAGGGTTCTTGAACATGCTGCCGATGGACGCGCCCGGTGGCTGCGTCGCTTTGCGCTTAGCGATGAATTCGTTCGCCCGTCGCTCTAGGTTCGCCCGATAGTCCAGCTTCAGATCGAAGGTGGCGCTCAGCACGATCGGCCGGTCGGTAGGCGCATAGCGCTTCAACGCGCTGGTGCGATAGCCGAACTGCAACTGGCGCGGCGTCCAATACTCCGGCGGCTGGCCGCGCCGCATGATCCGCGCCAGGTTCAGATTGCCGGCGATATCCGCGCCGTGCGCGCCGGCGTTGCCGACCACGCCGCCGCCCACCGTGCCGGGGACGTTGATCGCCCATTCCATGCCGGCCAGCCCGCGCTCGATACAATCGCGTGCCAGCGTCGTCAGCATCACGCCGCTGTCCACCTCGACGCGTGCCTTGCTCCCACGCACATTGAACTTGACCTCTCTGGCCCGGTTGACGATCACCAATCCCCGCACGCCGGCATCGCTCACCAAAACGTTCGCCCCACCGCCGAGCACGAGATAGGGCAACCCCATCGCGTCGGCGCGCTGCGCCACGGCGACCAGCTCATCGGTGGTGCGCACCTCGATCAGCAAGTCGGCCGGGCCGCCGATGCGCGCCGTCGTGTGCTTCGACAGCGGCTCGTTGCGCCTGGCGCGGGATTGCAATTCGTTGAGACTCATACCGGAATGGAGACCAGGGATTGGAGACTAGAGATTGGAGATTAGAGATTGGACTGTGACGGATCACTTTTGATCCATGCAATGTCTTTTTCGTCGAAAATCAAGGCCGATTCGTCCACAGGTCCGGCGATGTAAGGCACTTGTTCCTCACGCAACGAGGGCTTCGATGTTTTCGCGTCACGCTTCTGCATCTTCAGGCTATTCGCGAATTGGTTGATTTGGCGAGCCAGATTAGTGAGCGCATTCGAATAATCTTGCACGACATCGTTTTGCAGCAATCCCCGATGAGCAGCTTGGTTCAGCCAATACTTCGTTTCGAACAAGCTGCCGCGCGCGTAATAGAGAAACTGTAGCTTTTCGCCGAAGTTGAATCGGCCGAAAGACTCGGCCATATTCGCTCCAATCGAGTCCGTTGCTCGTACAAGCTGGCTTCCCAACGCGTCGCGCGCAAAGGCATCCCATTGGACGACATATCGCCAGATCTCATCGGCAATGCTTTCGGCAGCCCGAAGCACTTTCAAATTTTCCAACGAAGTTCCCATCTCAACCTCCTATCTCCAATCTCTAAAATCTCCAATCTCCTCTTACCTCCTCAACATCTCCAATAACCTCTCACCCACCTGATTGCCGTCACCGGCGCTGAGTGTGATGACCACGTCGCCGCCCTTCAACTGCGCGATCAGCATGCCCAACGCATCACCGAACGACGCCGCGTTGCGCACGTCACGATGCCGGATCTTGCGCGCGATTTCGATCGGGTTCAGCGCGTTGGCGACGAAGCCAAAGTCCTCCTTGCGCTCGCGCGCTGCGTAGATCGGCAGCACGATCACGTGATCCGCATCGTCGAAAGCCTCGGCAAATGCGTCGAGCAGCGCTGCGGTGCGGCTGTAGGTGTGCGGCTGCCAGATCGCCCAGATGTTGCCCAGCGGATAGCGTTGGCGCGCGCCGCGCAGCGTCGCCTTGATCTCGGTCGGGTGATGGGCGTAGTCATCGAAAATGCGCACACCGCGCACCTCGCCCTTCAACTCGAAGCGTCGGCCGGCACCCTTGTAGCCGCCGAGCGACTTGACCGCTTCGCTCACCGGCACGCCGCAGGCGTCGGCTGTGGCCAGCGCTGCCAGCGCGTTCAGTATGTTGTGTTCGCCCGGCACGCGCAGCGAGCACGTCCCGCCCACTTCACCGTTCACCCCCGCGCCGCTGAAGGCAAAGTCCACGCCGCCCAGCGTGTTTGCACGCAGGTTGGACGCACGCCACAAGCCGCCCCGGATGCCGTAGTCCACGACGGCAGGGCCGGCTGCGCCATCCGCCGGCAGGCCGGCGCGCTTGAGCATGGCGATACAGCCGGGATCGTCGGCACAGGTGATCACCACGCCGTCTTCGGGCACGCTCCGCACGAACGTCGCAAAGGCGTTCAACGTCGCGTCGAAATCCGTGAACGTGTCGGGATGGTCGTACTCGACGTTGGTCACTACAGCGATCTTCGGTTGAAAGTGCAGGAAGGTGTGGTCGTACTCGTCGGCCTCGACGACGAACGCTTCGCCCGCGCCCCAACGCGCATTCACGCCCAGCGGCTGCGGCGTCGCCCCGATGACGAACGACGGATCCAGCCCGGCGTCGGTCAGGATCGTGGCGATCATGCCGGTGGTCGTGCTCTTGCCGTGTGTGCCGGCGACGGCAATGCCCACCTTGTCTTGCATCAACGCGCCGATGAGGTCTCCGCGATGCCACACCGGAATGCCGCGCCGCTTGGCCTCCAGCAGCTCCGGCTCGTCTTTGGCGATGGCCGACGACGGCGCGAGGATGTCCACGCCTTCCAAATGGCGCGGATCGTGGCCGACGACGACCGGGATGCCCTCAGCACGCAGCGCATCAAGCACGGGGGAGTCGGTGCGATCGTCGCCGCTGACGCGCACGCCGCGCGCATGCAAGAGTCGGGCCAGCGCGCTCATGCCGGCCCCGCCGGCGCCCATGATGTGGATGTGCTTGTTCAGCCAACTCATACCAGCACCACGATGACAAACAGGAAGATGAGGATGAGCACGAAGACCAGCAGCGAGCCGCTGAAGACCACCGGCGCTGCGCTCTTGATGAAGAAGAATTCATTCCAACCGCCCGGCGGCGGGGTGAAAAGATTGGCATATTGGCCGTCCAGCAGGCCGGCCTGCAGCGCCCAGAACGCCAGCGAGCTGAACAGCAGATAGCCATTGAACACGCCGATCAAGAACGACAGCAAGCTGTATTCGAAGCGATTCGCAGCGTTGATCTGAAAGCGGCTGCGCGCGACGATCGGGCTGAGATAGCCGAAGAACGCGATCAACAAAAAAGGCAAGGCACGCCAGAAGAAGCGCCAAGTAGGCTCATTCTGCGTCCACAGTGGGTTCATGATGTTGGCGAACTGCGGCAGCGAATAGATGAACAACGCGAACAACATGGTGAACGTGACGATCACCTCGCGCACCCAGCCGCGTGAGGTGCCGATGAACCCCCACACGATGAGATAGAAGACAAAGAAGATGTCCGCGTTGATCATGTCAGTGGCTCGCTTCGATCAGCAAGGCCGCAATCCGCGCCGCGCCATCCCGCCGGCCCAGCCGCAACGACGCCTGGCGCATCGCGCTCAGGCGCTCCGGCTCGCTGAGCAGCGCGACGACGCGCGGCAGCAGACCTTCCTGTTCGTCCATCAGCGCCTCGTCCTGAACGACCACGGCGGCGCCTCGGTCGGCTAGGTATTGGGCGTTGACCTTTTGGTAGCGCCAGGCGTAGGGATACGGCACCAGCACGGCCGGCAGGCCGAGATAGGGCAACTCGCCCAGCGTGCTCGCGCCGGCGCGGCAGACCGCCAGGTCCGCCGCGGCCATCGCCAGCGCCATCTCATCGTGCAGATACGCGAAGGCCAAGTAGCGCGCGCGCCGATCGTCCGGCAACTCTGCGCGCATGGCGCTCACTTCCTCCCAGTCGTTTGCGCCGGTCACGTGCAAGACGACGGCCCACTCCAGTAAACGCGGTAGCCCGGCCAGCACGGCGCGGTTGACGCTGCGCGCGCCTTTGCTCCCGCCATACACCAACAATACCCGCTCATCCTGCGCGATCCCGAACTGCCGGCGCGCCTCCTCGCGCGAGGCTGAAGCAAAAATGTCGCGCACCGGGTAGCCGGTCACCACCATCTTGTCCGGCGCAATGAAGCGCGCAGACGCCTCCGTCGTCGTCGCCACCTTCGCCGCGAAGCGCACCATCATCCGCAGCGCCTGGCCGGGCTCGATGTCCGGCAGATAGACCACACTGGGCACGCGCTGCCACCAAGCTGCCATGCTCACCGGCACGCCGACGAATCCACCGGTCAAGAACACCACGTCCGGCTCGAACTCGGCGAGGATGCGCCGCGCCTGGAACACGCCGCGCAACGTGCGCAGCGCGTTGCCGACGGCGCGCACCGGCCCCACGCCATGCATCGCGCCGGCCTGAATCGCGCGAAAGGGCACCCCCGCGCGGCTCACCAGGCTATGCTCCATCCCCCTTGCCTCGCCAACGAACAGGGCTTGGACTGCGCTGGCCGACGCGCCTGCGGAGTGCGCTGCCGGCGCGGACGTCGCGCCCGACGATGATGGTGTCGGCGGACCCAGCCTCAGGTGCGCTTCCAGCGCCTTGAGCACGGTGAGCGCGGGCAAAACGTGCCCGGCCGTGCCCCCCGCGGATAGTAGAACTCGCACGAACTGCCCTTCCTCCTTTTGCATGGCCGGCTGCGACCGGCAGCCCGGCTTGCGCCCCGTCCTCCCGCAGTATCCGGCTGCCGCGCGCGACGCTGATCACCACGCCGCAGGCAATCAGCAACGAGACGAGCGACGACCCGCCGACGCTCAAAAACGGCACCGGCACGCCGGTGAAGGGGATCATGGCCATGATCGCCATCACGTTCAGCAACATCTGGCCGATCACCCAGATCACCACGCCGATGGCGATGAACGAGCCGAAGGCTGTATCGGCCGTGTGTGCGATGTGCAACCCACGCCACGCGAAGACGAGGAACAGTGCCAGCGTCATCACCAGCCCGAGCAACCCCATCTCGTCACCCAGCACGGCCATCACGCTGTCGGTGTGCGGCGTCGGCAGGTAACCGAACTTTTGGCCGCTGGCGCCGATGCCGTTGCCGAACAGGCCGCCGCCGCCCAGCGTGATCAACGTCTGGCGGATGTGGTAATCCATCTCGTTCGGCGCCCGCCACACCTTGATGAACTCGTTCACGCGGATGGTGGCGTGCGGGACAACCGTGATCAGCACGAGGAAGGCCGACGCGGCGATCAACACCACCAAGCCCAGTTGCTTCCAGCTCGCCCCCGCCATGAAGAACATCGCCATTGCCACGATCACGATCACGGCGGTCGTGCTCAGGTCGGGCTGGACGACGATGAGGAAGCTCACCACGCCGACGATCACGCCGAACGGGATCAAGCCGTTGGACACGCTCTGCACCTGATCGCGGCGCGAAGCCAACCAGGCTGCCGCATAGATGATTACACTGAGCTTCGCCGGCTCGCTCGGTTGCACCGAGCCGTTCAACAGCGTCCGGCGCGCGCCGAACACGTCGTCGCCGAATAGGATGACACCGACGAGCATGACCAGGCATCCGGCCATGATCCATACGGCGAAGCGACGGAAGAGGCCGTAGTCGAGCCAACTGAAGCCCACAAATCCAATCAGGCCGATGCCGGCGTAGAGCAACTGTTTGCTGAAGATGGTCAGCGGGCTGCCCTCCTTCACCTGCGACCAGAAGAAGGTGGTGCTATAGGCCATGACGAGGCCGAGCCCCGTCAGCAACAGCACCGCGCCGATGAAGATCCAGTCGGCGCCTCGGCGCGCAGCCGCCGGTGAGCCAGATCGCCCGATCGCGGGTCGCCCGCGTTGAACCGTTCGCATCATCGAGCCTTTGCCCACAACACCACTCCTTAGACACATTCGCTTATACGCCCGACGCCTGCGACGCCGGCAATGCGTTCACCCATTCGCGGAAGCGGTCGCCGCGTTCGGCGAAATCTTTGAACGCGTCGTAGCTCGTCCCGCCCGGCGAAAGCAGCACCACGTCGCCCGGACGCGCCAGCCGATGCGCTTCGATCACCGCTTCTTCGAGAGACGGGAGATTAGAGATTAGAGATTGAGAAAAGACGCCCGCCTTTCTCAATTCTTCATTCGTAATTCTCAATTTCTCGGCGACCATCGGCCCCATCTCGCCGAACAGCACAATGGCTTTGCAGCGTTCTAGCATCATGCGTGCGGCCTCGTCCCAGGGCAGGTGCTTGTCGCGCCCGCCACACAGCAGGATCACCGGCCGATCGAAGCAGCGCAGCGCCGCCATCAGCCGCTCCGGTGCGGTGGCGATGGAATCGTCGTACCAACGCACGCCGTCGCGATCGGCAACGAGCTGCAGGCGATGTGCGACGCCGCGGAAGGTCATCGCGACATGGCGCATGGCTTCGACCGGCGCGCCGGCCGCTGCGCATACCGCCGCTGCCGCCAGGACGTTCGCAATGTTGTGCTCGCCCATCAGCAACAGCTCGCGACGGTGACAGATCACCGCGTCAATTTGCGATTGGCGATTGCGGATGGGCGATTCCGGATCACCGGCACGGTCTACCCGCACGCGCAAATACCCGGCCTCGTCCATCCATGCACCGTCGCCGTGGGGCTCGTGGCGCGTGCTGAACCACAGCGTGCGCGCCGAGGTATTCAGCCCGGCCGTCACCTCGTTATCGGCCGAAAGCACCTGCCAGTCGCCCGGCGATTGAAAATCGAGGATGCGCTTCTTGGCAGCGATGTAAGCCTCCATCGTGCCGTGGCGGTCGAGGTGGTTCGGCGTGATGTTGGTGATGCAGGCGATGTGTGGGCTGCGCGTCATCAGTTCGAGCTGGAACGAAGATAGCTCCATCACCACCCAATCCTCCGGTCGGATGCGCTCGACGTCGCCGATGAGCGGGTTGCCGATATTGCCGCCGACCCAGATGAAAGGAGAAGGGAGAGTGGAGGACTCAGCATCGGCGACGCCTCGCTCGTCGCCTCGAATGCCGGATTTGAGGATTTCGCCAATGAGGGTGGTGGTGGTGGTTTTGCCCGCCGAGCCGGTGACGCCGATGACGCGTGCCGGACAGACCTCGAAGAAGACCTGCGCATCGTTGGTGAGCGGGATGCCGCGCCGCCGAGCTTCCTGGACGATGGGCAGGTCGTTCGGCACGCCGCCGCTCAAGCACAAGACGTCGCAATCGTCGAGCAGCGTCAACGGGTGGCCGCCGAGCACGAAGTCCACATGGGGCAAATCCGCCACCGGCCGCAGGTCGAGTTGTTCGCGCGGCTTGACGTCGCTCAGCGTCACGTGCGCGCCATGCGTGACGAAATAGCGCGCCAGCGCCGTCCCCTGCCGCGCAATCCCCAAAATCACCGCTCGCTTGCCTACCCAGTCCATCTTTCCACCCTCGTTGCGCCTACATGCTCGGGTTGCCGAACGTGGCCAACCCGATGCCGATCATGCCGAAGAACAGCGCGATCACGAAGAAGCGCTGCACGATCTGCGGCTCGCTCCAGCCAATCAACTCGAAGTGATGGTGCAGCGGCGCCATCCTGAAGAAGCGCCTGCCCTCGCCGAACCGCCGCCGGGTGTATTTGAAGTACATCGTCTGAATGATGACGCTCAGCACCTCGGCCACCGGGATGATGGCGATGATGGGCAGCAGCAACCATTGGCCGGTCATCAACGCGATCACCCCCAGCGTCGCCCCGAGTGCCTCGCTGCCCAGATCACCCATGATCACCTGCGCCGGGTGGACGTTGAACCACAAAAAGCCGAGCATCGCGCCCACCAGCACCATGCACAACATCGTCAGGAACACCTGGCCCTGCATATAGGCGATCACGCCGTAGGCCACGAACGCTACGCCGCTGATCAAGGCAGCCAACCCATCCAGGCCATCGGTGAAGTTCACCGCATTCGCGCTGCCGTGGATGATGAAGATGGCGATCGGGATCCAGAACACGCCCAGGTCAATCGGTTCGGGGATGCCCGGGACGGCCATCTTGCTGATGCCGAACAGCGGCCGGTCGGGGATGAACTCGATGCCGGTCGCGGTGATCGTGAACGACGGCGCCAAGTTCATCACCACCGCAGCCATCAACGCGATGAGCAATTGGAACAGCGCCTTGCTGCGCCCGCGCATGCCCTCGCCGCGCCGGACGCCGCGCACGCCCATGTAATCGTCAATCGCCCCCAAGATCGCGAAGCTCAACATCACGAACATGGGGATGGCGAGCGAGCGGCCGACCAACACCACGCCGGCGAAGTTCGGATTCACGCGCACGGCCACGCGCGAGTACAGGTACATGGCCAGGATCAGCGCCAATGTCACGCCGACGAAGAGGATGCCGCCCATGGTGGGCGTGCCCATTTTCACGTAGTGGCTGGCCGGGCCTTCGATGCGGATCTGTTTGCCGATGCGCCAGCGCCTGAGCGTCCGGATCAGCGGCCGTCCGCATAGGACGGTGATCATGAATGCGACGCCGCCCATCAGCAGGCAAACGCCCATTTCGGGTGGCGAGGGAGTGTGCATAGTATCGAATGTTAGACGCCGTGTGCGCTGTTGCGTCAGCGTCCGTTCCTCCTCAATTTTCATTTGCGAGTCCCCCAAGCCCGGCGACGATTTCTTCCATCTTCATGCCGCGCGAGCCTTTGACCAGGATCACGCACCGCTCGCGCACGATGGCGTTCAGCACCTCCAGGGCTTCGCCATTGGTCATGACGTGGAAGACGCGCTCCGGCGGCGCGCCGCACTCGACTGCTGCCCGGCACGTCCACCGCGAGCGTTCACCTACGCCGATCACATACTGCGCCACCAGCGCGGCCCGGCATCCTACTTCATCGTGCGCCTGCTTCTCCGTGTCGCCCAGTTCGAGCATGTCGCCCAGCACGGCGATGCGCGGTCCGATGCCCTCGATCTCGGCGAGTAAATTGAGCGCGGCGATCGTGGATTCGGCGCTGGCGTTGTAGGTGTCATCCAACACGATCGAGTTGAACGGCCCTTTGGCCGTAACCAAACGCAACTGCGCCGGCGGCGTGCGCAGGGCTTCGACGATCTCGATCAGGTTCATGCCCTCGACCAGACCGACCGCTGCCGCGCGCAGCGCGGTCTGCACGCTGTGCCGGCCGATCAGCGGCAGCTTTGCCAGTTGGCGCTCGCGACCGTAGTGCAGCGTGAACGAGATGCCGTCGAGGCCGAAGCTCTCGATGCTGCTGGCCCACACATGGGCGCGCGGCGTCAACCCATACGTGACCACGCGCGCGCTGGTCACGGCAGCCATGGCGCGCACCCGCTCGTCGTCGTCGTTCAGGATGGCCACGCCGCCCAACTCGGCAGGCGGCAGCGCCGCCGGCAACTCCGACTTGGCCTTGGCGATGTTCTCGATCGTGCCCAGGCGCTCCAGGTGCACCGGCGCGACGATGGTGACCACGCCGACCTGCGGCTTGGCCCATCGGCAGTAAGCGGCGATCTCGCCCAGCCCGTACATGCCCATTTCGATCACAGCGCGTTCATGCTCCGGCCGCAGCCTGAGCAGGGTGAGCGGCACGCCGATCTCGTTGTTGTAGTTGCCCTCGCTCTTGAGGGTGCGATAGCGCGCACTCAGCACTTGGGCGATCAGCTCCTTGGTCGTGGTCTTGCCCACGCTGCCGGTGACGCCGATCACGCGCAGGTTGAACTTCGTCCGCCAATAGGCCGATAGGCGCTGGAGCGCAGTCAACGTGTCGTCCACGCGGATGAGCAAGGGGAACGTCAAGGGAGCGATCTGCTCGGCTGCAGGGAGGCGCGCATCGAACCGTCCGACCTCCAGCCCCTCCAGGTTCGGCACGCGATCGTAATGCACCAGCGCAGCCAGTGCGCCGCGCCCGAATGCATGACCGACGTAGTCGTGGCCGTCTTGGCGCTCGCCGGGCAGTGCAACGAACAGGTCATCGCGAAATGCCTGCCGCGAGTCTATGACCACGTTTTTGATGGAGCGCTGCGCCAACGCTTCAATGCGCCGGCCGCTTACCCCTTCCACTACGTCTGCAAGCGTGAACATCGGATCGGAAGTCAGAAGTCAGATGTCAGATGTCAGATGTCAGAATCCAGAGCCCAGAATCCAGAGCCCGTAAGATTCAAGCTGGATTGGTACGAATCGCGAACCCATCTTTCTCAATTCTCAATTTTCAATTCTCAATTCACATCTGGCGGGATGCCCAAGATTTGACAGGCGCGTTCGGCAACGTCGTGGAAGACCGGCACCGTCGTCGGGCCTGCCCACCGAGAACTCCTCGGCTGATCCAGCTTCACCAGGATCGTGATGCGCGGGTCGTCGGCAGGCAAAAAGCCCACATACGTTACGATCGTCGTCTCTTGCTTCACACCTTTCAGATACCAGTCCGCCGTTCCGGTCTTGCCGGCAACGGTGTAGCCCTGTATGAATGCCCTAGGCGTGCCACGTCGCGTCGCTCTCATCATCACCTGTCGCAGCGTGCGCGCCGTCTCTGCCGAAATGACGCGCGCGATCTGCACAGGCTGCTTGCGGATGATCTCGCCGTTCGTCGCGCGCCATTGCTGAACGACATATGGCTGCATCAACACGCCGTCGTTGGCGACGACGTTGATGGCGTTGATCACTTGATACGGCGTGGCTGTCAAACCCTGGCCATAACTATTGGTCGCCAGGTCGGTGCGCGACCATTCGGGGTCGGACGGTGTGCGCAGCACACCAGATGCCTCGTTGCCCAGGTCTATGCCGGTGCGATGTCCGAACCCGAACAACTTGAAGCGTTCGTAGAACGCCTCCTCGCCCATGTCCAGTGCGATCTGCGCCGTCGGCACGTTCAACGAGTTGGCCAGGATGTCCTCGATGGTCACCCGCCCGTAGCGCCCACGATCGGAGTTGTAGATGCGCTTGTTGTTGATGACGAGGCGGCCGGTGTCAGTGAGGATCGTCCGCGTGGTCACTTGGCCCAGCTCCAGCGCTGCGGCGATGGTGAGCACCTTCAAGACCGATCCCGGCTCGTACACGTCGCTCACCGCCGGGTCGCGCAAAAGCCGGGCATCGGGCGTGCCGGCCAGCTCGATGGCGCGGTTGGGATCGTATCCCGGCCACGACGCCGAGGCCAGGATCGCGCCGGTTTTGGTTTCCATCACGATGATCGTGCCGCCGCCGGCACCCGTGTCTCGGATGGCCTGCGCCAGCCGCGCCTCGACGTAGGTTTGCAGGCTGAGGTCGAGCGTAAGCACCATGTCGGCGCCGCTCTGAGTAGGGGTGATGACGAGCAGATCCAGCCGGCTGCGCTCCTTGCGCTGGCCGATTGCAGAGCTCAGGCGGTCATCGTAATAGGCCTCCACGCCGGAATAGCCCACCGGCTGCAGGCTGACGAAACCGAGCGTCGGACCGGCGAGCGGGCCGTAGGGATACGTGCGCGCCCAGGTCTCGTCCACCAGCAGGCCGCCGCGCGCGAGTGAGCGCATCGTCCGGGTCAATTGGTAGGTCGCCTGCGGCGAGAGGTTGTAGGCGACGATCGTGCTGAGCGTGGGGGTGAGCGACTTGCGATCCTCCAGGATGGCCTCGATGCGCTGCTGCGCCTCCTCCACCGGCTTACCCATCACCGGCGCGAGGGCCGTCGCGACGGTCGCCGTGTCGGTGAGCGTGCGCGTGTCCACCCGGACGATGTAGGCGCGGTTGCTGACGGTAAGCAGGTTACCGGCGCGGTCGAAGATCGCCCCGCGTGGCGCCAGCGTGATGCGCGTTTCGATTTGCTGGTCGTTGGCTGCGGCGGCGTACTTCGGATTCTCGAACACCTGCACTTGCACGGCGCGCGTGAATGCGATCGAAATGGTCAGGCCGATGATGACCGCCAGGATGATCAGCCGTCGTGAAGATAACATGTGTCTTGCCTGCTTTCGTCGCGTCGTTCGTCGAACGCATCGCTCGCTTGCGCCTCACCGTTTCGCCGAAGGCGTCGTCGTGACCGCCGGCGCATCGTCCGGCGTCATCACCAGATACTCGATTCGCTCTACCGGCCGGAAGCCCAATCGTCTCGCGCGCTCTTCCATCACCCACAGCGAGGTCGCTTCGCCGATCTCCGTCCACGTCCGGTTGATTTCTTCGGTCAAGCGGGCGTGTTTCACGTCCAGCTCATCGAGTTGTTGGTTGAGCAGCGCCGTGCGCGTGGACACGGTCAGCCAGACCACGATGAGCGCGAGCAAGACGGAACCGCTCACGATCGCCATCGCGGCCGTGCGACGGCCATTCATGTCCACCCCTTGCACCTTGCGCCACCAACCCCGCACCATACCTATATATCTCCACTCTCCAATCTCTAATCTCAACTCTCCAACTTCAACCCTAATTCCCTCTCACCCTCCACCCGCTCCGCTACGCGTAGCTTCGCGCTCCGCGCGCGCGGGTTGCGTGCTATCTCGGCCTCGCTCGGTCTGATCGGGTTCTTGTTCACCAGCCGGACGCGCGCGGGGCGATCTTCGCCCATGCCGAAGCCCGGCTGGGCAACCTCACCCTGCGATTCACGCCGGAAGGTTTCCTTGACGATGCGATCCTCCAGCGAGTGAAAGGTGATCACAGCGATGCGCCCGCCGGGCCGTAACAACGCGATCAACTTCGGCAACGCCTCCTTCAGCCGTCGCAACTCATCGTTCACCGCGATGCGCAATGCTTGAAAGACCTGCGTGGCCGGATGGATGCGCTCCGAGCGCGTGCGTGCCACGCCGGCGACGACGTCGCGCAACTGGCCGGTGGTCAGGATCGGCCGCGCCTTCCAGATCGCCTCGGCGACACGCCGCGCGTTGCGTACTTCGCCGTATTCGCGCAGTATCTCGGTCAAGCTTTGCACATCCATACGTTCGATCAACGCCCACGCCGGCTCGCCTTGCGCTCGGTCGAACCGCATATCGAGCGGGCCGTCGCGCATGAACGAGAAGCCGCGTTCGGCCGCTTCGAGCTGGTGCGACGATAACCCCAAGTCCACCAGCACACCGTCGAGCGGCACAAAACCGAGCGACTGCGCGATGGCCGGTGCTTCGTTCAGCCACGCTTGTTGCAGTGTCAACCGGTTGTTCAACACGTCGCGCAGTCGCTCTCTCACACGCGCGATGGCCTCGGCGTCGGCGTCCGTCGCCAACACGCGCCCGTCCGGCGCGCTCGCGTTCAAAATGCCCTCGGTATGCCCACCTCCTCCCAGCGTGCAATCGAGGTAGCGCCCACCGCTCCTCGGCCGCAGCGCCTGAATGACCTCGTCGAACAACACCGGAACATGCATCGCCCGCTACCCATTCCTCAATCCCTGATCCCTGATCCCTGATCCCCGACCCCTGATCCCTGATCCCTGATCCCTGACCCCCTGACGCCCTGACCTCAAATTCCCAAACTCGCCCATACGTCCTTGCGCGCCGCGTGCGCCTGCACCTCTTCAAGCGCACGCTGCCACTCGCGCGGATTCCACACTTCGATGAACTTGCCCACGCCGACGACGACGGCCTCGTTCGTGATTTCGGCATACTCGCGCAACGGCTGCGGGATGACGACGCGGTTCTGCTTGTCCGGCACAGCGTCATGCGCGTTACTGTAGAGCATGCGCCGGAGCGTCGCTGCTTCTCTGCCCATCATCGGCAGCGCGCTCACCCGCTCGAACAGCAGCTTGAACTCGTCGAGTGGATAGATCAGCAGGCACTTGTCCGCCCCGGTCGTCATCACCACCCCGTCCGCCAGGCGCGTGCGGAACTTCGCCGGCAACGTCAGGCGACTCTTCTCATCCAAGGTGTGCGTGAATTCACCGAGAAACATCCGGCATCTGCCACTCTATTCCACTTTAACCCACTTTTCCCCACTATTGGCCCTCATCATACTCATAAACGGACATATCGCAACCACTTATCCACAGGCTGGGGATAAATTGTTGGCAAATTGGGTAACTTTTAGATCTCGGTGCCCGAACGTTACAAAAAGACAGGCTTCAGCCGGTCGGCTGAAGCCCATCCTTCACAAGTGCGCCTGGGCGCGGATGATCTACTACTCCGACGGGTGCATTTGTCAGCAGGGGATCAAGCGCACAGGCGCTGGGTAGGGCGCCCTCTATACCTGTTCGGGGCACAAATCCGCAGCGCGCCGTTGCCGATACATCGTGGGCGCGGAACAGGGTCCGCTCCGGCTACCGGACGACGTTTCGCTCCTCTAAGCGAACGCATCCGCTCCGACCATCTCCGCGCTCAAGTTCCACAGTTTCTCCTGCGCCTGCACGTCATGCGACGCCTGGGAGGACGGCTTCGGCTTGCAACGGTAGAAATACTTGCCGGTGATGCCGGCGACTTCGGGCGAGGATGCTAGGTAAACGCTCGTTTGTGCGCCTTCCTCTGGGCTGAGGGTAAACCGGCTGAACAGCTTGAACAGCTTGCCCCACACGCCGCTGTTGTTCTTTCCGAAGTTGGTCGCCACCGCGCCGGGATGCAGCGCGTTCACGCTGATGGGTGTGCCCTCCAGCCGGCGCGCCAACGCGTAGGCATGCATCACATTGGCAAGCTTGGACTGGCTATACGCGCCGAACCCGCTGTAACGCCTGCGTTCGAACTGCACGTCGTCGAAGGCGATGACGCCCATTAGGTGCGCGTCGGACGACACGTTGATCACGCGCGCCGCCGGCGCAGCCTGCAGCGCACCCATCAGCAAATGCGTGAGCAAGAAATAGCTCAGATGGTTGAGCGCCCAGGTCATCTCGATGCCGTCCGCGCTCAACTGCCGCGCAGTGAAGATGGCGCCGGCGTTATTCAGCAACACATCGAGGCGCGGGTACGCATCGAGGAAGCGCCGTGCCAACGCGCGAATCTGTTGTAGCGACGATAGATCCGCCGGCATAGCCTCGACAGCGGGGTTGCCCGTCTGTCGCCGGATTGCCTCGACGACTTCGTCACACTTACGCGGGTTGCGGCTCACCACGATAACCGTTGCACCCATCTCCGCCAACCGATGCGCACTCACCCGGCCAATGCCGGCCGTCGCGCCTGTCACAACACAAATCTTGCCTTGCAGATTCGACATACCTTACTCATCACCTCACACAGCGTTCACGACCCTTCCCAAACCGGCTTCGGCCACCGGCGTGCGCCGACCGACACGAGCGCCGAGACGTCACTCCGGCAACAGATCCTTGAAGCGTGGGTTATCGCGCACAGCAGCCAGCGCTTTCGGGTCGGTCTCAAGCCGCAGATACTCTTCCATCATGCGGCGCGCCGCCGTCATGTCCCGGCGCTCACGATACAGCACCATCAGGTTGTAGGCGAGGTCGGGGTCATCCGGGGCGATGGCGCGCGCGCGGGTCAGCGAATCCAACGCGCCGCCCCAATCCCCGACCTCCTTTAAGGCCAGGGCCAATTCCTTTAGCGTCTGTGCGCTCTCCCCTTCGGCGCGAATGCGGTTAAACAATACGCCGACCCGCTGGCCCGGCGTCAACTTGGCGAGGTCTACCGCCTGCCAGCTCGTGCTGGGCTGAGGCAGGCCGGGCGCAAGTTGCGATGATGCCGGCGATGCGCCCGGCGCGTGCACTGCGCTCGGTGACGGCGCAGCGGGCGCGGCAGCGGCCGGCGCTTCCGGCGTCCGGGCTGCAGCTTTCGCCAGGAGCACAGGCAAGTTCTCCTTGCGAATGCGCAGGTCTAGATAGTTCAGCGTCGTGAAGACGATGCGAAACGGCGTGAGCAACAGCGCACCGATGACACTGACGGCGATCAGAACGATTGAGACCGCTATCAGCCCGGGCAACACGGTGACGTCAAGGTTGATGTTGCCCGGCGGCGTTCCCTGCTGAAGCGAAAGTACGCCGATCAGCACCACCGAACCTACGATGAGTGCCGGCACAGCCGATACGACGAACTCGAGGAGGAATAACAGGATGTAGCGCCAGAAGATAAGCCCGCGGCTGCCGCGCGCGATCGCCACGCTTCGGCTGAGCCCCTGCAACCCATCCACGCCCTCACCGACGATGGCCGGCGTGCGAAAGGCCCAGTTGATCGCCAACACCACCGAGACGACCACCGCGCCGATCACGAGCGGCGCGCATAATGCCGCCGTGGCGACCAACGCGATGGATGAAACGCCGGCAAACACATCCGCGCCGAAGACGCCGAATACGGGTATCGCCAGCGCCACCATTAGGCCACCAAGTAGAACCAGATAGACGACGATGAGGGGCAGGTTGATGCCGATCTGCGCCAGGAGGTTCGCGATCCAGAGCGAACCCCATTGCCGGCGCGTTTGGCCATACGACGCGCGCAGCCCCGGCGCCCGACCCAGGATGCGCTCGATCACATTGAAAGCGAGCGCGCCCTCTGCCCATGGCCAGAAGATGCCCAAAAGCCAAATGAGCGCAGGGATGCAGTTGGAGATGAAGGAGATGAAGATAAGGCCTGCGGAAGAGGCTTCTTGTGCCGGAAGGTCGAGCGCATCACCGGACGGCCCGGCCAGCCCCATCACCACTCCGGCCAGCGTGGCGATCGAGCTCATCGCCCCCAACAACAGGGCAGGCAAGAGGATGACCGACGAAATCGAGAAGAAAAGCGGGAAGTGTCTTCGATAGAGATCGAATGCGAGCGCGAAGATTTCGCCGGTGGAACGGGGACGCAGTTCGACAGAACCTGTCGTCATACGCGTGAGTATAATCTGCTCGCACATCGAACGATGCAAGGGCGCAGTCCAGGTAGCAAGCGGCTGCGCCTTCGTTTTAAGGGAGCGTTGTCAAACATGGAAAGCGTGATTCACCCTTCGGCTTCGATGGCGCGCGGCCACGCTCAGGAGCAGGTCACGCGCGGGATCGGCCTGGCGGCGCTGGCGATGTTGATCGTGGCGTTGGCGCTGGTGTTCCTGGTTGCCCCCACCGGCGATGCCCGATCCGGCGGCGAAGCGCAGCGCATCTTCTACTTCCATATCTCCTCCGCGTGGCTCGGATTCGGGGCATGGCTGGTAACGGCCTTCTGCGGCATTCGCTATCTGAAGACGCGCGACTTACAGTGGGATCGCCGTGCGCATGCCTCGGCGGAGATCGGCGTGCTGTTCATCACGCTCGTCTTGTTGAGCGGCATGTTGTGGGGCCGGCCTACCTGGAACACCTGGTGGACGTGGGATTTCAAACTAACGCTGAGCGCGCTGCAGTTCCTGATGTACGTCGCCTACTTGATGCTGCGCAGCGGCATCGAAAACCCGGAGCAGCGCGCCCGCTTCGCTTCGGTCTATGGCATTGTCGGCGCGTTGACCGTGCCGCTCAACTTCCTGGTCAGCCGCGTGCTTCAAAGCATCCACCCCGCCGTGTTCGGCCCCAGCGTGAACGCCGCGCAGCAAGGTGGCTTTGGCGTCTCGTCCGACCGCATGGTCATCCTGCTGTTCTGCCTGGTGACGTTCACGCTGATCTATATCTTTCTGTTCCGCGCGCGTGTGCGCTTGTTGGAACGCGAGGATGAGCTGGCCGCGCGCAAGGCCGCTCTGATCGAGGCGCCATGAGCCTGCTCGAAGACAAGAACGCCGTCTATCTTTTCACGGCTTACGGCGTGTTCCTCGGTGGGCTGGCGGTCTACCTCGCGTCGCTGTGGCTGCGCCGACGCAACCTGGATCGCGACGAGGAGTTGCTGCGGCAGATCGAAGAAGAGGAACGCGAGAAGCGCAAGTAGGGGCAGCGCTGAGTGACCGCGCGCCTGCACGCGGGCTACAATTTTCCGACCATGGACGCCCTCCCCAAAGATGGAAGCATCGAAGTCATCTGCGGCTGCATGTTCAGCGGCAAGACCGAAGAGCTGATCCGCCGCGTGCGCCGCGCCGTCATCGCCAAGCAGAAGGTGCAGGTGTTCAAGCCGCACATTGACAACCGCTACGCTGCCGATCAGGTCAAGTCGCACAACGGCCTTGGCTTCGATGCGATTCCCGTGGCCTGTTCCGGCGACATCCTGCAGTTGACCGAGCCGGACACGACGGTCGTCGCGATTGACGAAGCGCAGTTCTTCGACCATGGGCTGCCGCATGTGGTGAATGCGCTGGCCGACAGTGGCAAGCGCGTGATCTGCGCCGGACTGGACCTGGACTTCCGCGGGGAACCGTTCGGCCCCATGCCCACCCTACTGGCCATCGCCGAGCGCGTGGACAAGCTCACCGCCATCTGCGTGGTCAGCGGCGAACCAGCCACGCGCACCCAGCGGATCATCAACGGCAAGCCGGCTTCGTATCACGACCCGGTCATCCTCGTCGGCGCGACAGAGAGCTATGAGGCGCGGGCCCGCAGATACCACGAGGTGCCGGATAAACCGTAGGCCATGTCCGATGAATTGACGGCAGGCATCAAGCACATCCTGTTTACCGAAGCGCAGATCGCTGCCCGCGTGGCCGAGTTGGGCGCGCAGATCTCACGCGACTATGCCGGCAAAGACTTGCTGCTGGTGTGCATCCTCCGCGGCGGCGTGGTTTTCCTGGCCGACTTGATGCGTCACATCACCATCCCGTGCAGCCTCGACTTCATGGCGGTCACGTCGTATGGCATCGGCGCGCGCACGTCCAACCGTTCGCCGCGCATCATGCTCGACCTGCGCGAGGACATCGCCGGCCGCAACGTGTTGCTGGTGGAGGACATCGTGGACAGCGGCTACACCTTCGACCACCTGTTGCAGTTGCTGCGCACGCGCGAGCCGGCGTCGCTCAAAGTGTGCGCCCTGCTGAACAAGCCGGCGCGCCGCGAGGTGCACGTGCCGATTGATTACCTAGGCTTCGAGATCCCCGACGTATACGTGTGCGGCTATGGCATTGACGCCGACGAGCGCTACCGAAACCTGCCCTATATTGCGGCGGTGTAGCGCTCCTGCCGATATACGGTAAGGCGCGGAACAGCGTCCGCGCCCTACCGCACGATGTTTCTGCCCCTGTGAACCTTTGCCCCTAACGCACCAGATACTTCTCGACGATTTCCTCGTCGAGCTCCACGCCTAGCCCCGGCGTTTCCGGCACGCTCACATAGCCATCCACTACCGGGAAGGTCTGGCGGGTGAGCTTTTGTCGCAACGCGCCCTGCTCGACGCAATACTCCAGCCAGTAGGTGTTCGGCAGCGCTGCCAGGAAGTGCAACGAAGCCGCGATGCTCACGCCGGTTTTGTAAGAGTGATTGACGCACATGCGGTTGAGGTGATGCGTCAGCTGGCCGATGCGCCGCGCGTTGGTCAAGCCGCCCACGCGCGCTATATCCGGCTGCGCCACGGCAATGCCGCACCCGAGCAAGCGCTCGAAGTCGCGCAGCGTGATCTCCTGCTCACCGGCGGCGATGCGCAGCGGCGAATTCGCCACCAGGCGCGCATAGCCATCGTAGTTGTCCGGCTGCAGCGGCTCTTCGAACCAGTAGGGTTGGAACTCAGCGAACTGGTGCGCGCGCCGGATCGCCGTCGTTGTGTCGTAGGCCAGGCCGGCGTCAATCATGAATTCGTTGTCGTCGCCCACGCCTTGGCGCGCCGCGCGCACGTGGGCCAGGTCGCCCGCCTCCGACTGGCCCAGCGGCCCCCAGCCGAACTTCACGGCGGTGAAGCCGGCGTCCGTCCAGCGCCGGCCGATCTCGTATGTCTCCTCCGGCGTGTCGCCGAACAGGATGGATGCATAGGCGCGGAACTTCGTCCTGAAGCCGCCGCCGAGCAAGCGATAGACCGGCTGCTGATAGAACTGACCGGCGATATCCCACAGCGCCATGTCTATGCCGGACATGGCCTGCTGGGCCGCGCCGCCGCGCCCGAAGAAAATGCTGCCTTGATACATGCGCTGCCACAGCACCTCGATGTCGAGCGGGTTCTGGCCGATCACGCATTCGGCCAGGCCGCGCGCGATGGCGTGTGACATCGGCGCTTCGATGATCGCCTTCGCCACGAGGGGCGAGGAGTCCACCTCGCCGATGCCGATGATGCCTGCGTCGGTGTGCACGCGCACGATCAGCGTATCTTGTGTGCCGTCGGCGCGCTCGGTGATCTCCGGCAGGCGCAGATAAAGCGTTTCTACTTTGGTGATCTTCATGACAGGGAAAGACATCCGGCGGGAACGGCCGGAACGTGTTTAAGGTTCACACATCGAGCCTGCGAATGAGGGACGTTCACATGCGCTGCCGGCCTTCGAGCGCGCGGCTGAGCGTGACCTCATCGGCATACTCCAGGTCGCCGCCGACCGGCAGGCCGCGCGCCAGGCGTGTCACGCTGACTTCTAGGTTGGCCAGCTTGCGCTGGATGAACGATGCGGTCATCTCGCCCTCTACGGTGGGGTTCGTGCCGAGGATGACCTCGCGCACCGGCCGGCCGGCCTCTGCCGATCGTCGCAGGCGACCGATCAGCTCCTCGATGCGCAGATCATCGGGGCCGACGCCGTTGATCGGCGAGATGACACCGTGCAGGACATGATAGACGCCGCGATAGACCCGCGAGCGCTCGATGGCGGCGACGTCGAGCGGTTCTTCCACCACGCAGACCAGGCCGTGGTCGCGCGCCGGATCGGCACAGATGGCGCAGGGGTCGCTCTCGGTGATGTTGAAGCACACCGAACACAGTCGCGTGCGCGCCTTCAGATCGCGCAGCGCATCGGCCAGCGCAAGCGATGTCTCCGCGGGTGAACGCAGCAGGAAGAACGCCAGCCGCGAGGCCGACTTGGGGCCGATGCCGGGGAGCTGCGACAGCGCATCAATGAGCCGCGTGACCGAGGGGGGAAGCGTGGGATTGGATGTCATAGCACGGCCTAGGCCGCCGGATCGCGCTGCGTGTTCAGAACAGGCCGGGGATCTCGATACCGCCGGTCACGGCCTCCAGCCGCCGCGCGGAATGCTCCTGCGACGCGACGATCGCTTCGTTGATGGCCGCCACGAGCGTATCTTCGAGCATCGCCACGTCGTTGGGATCAATCAGCGCCGGATCGAGCTTGATGCTCTGTACGCGCTGGTGGCCGGTGATCACGATGGTGACCGCGCCGCCGGCGGCTGTGACGTTGATCAGCTCAGTCTCCAGGGCCGCCTGCGTCGCGGCCATCTCCTCCTGCATCTTCTTGATCTTCTCCAACATGCCGGGCTGCATGCCCCCGCCGGCGGGCTGTGTCCCGCGCGGCACATAGTCGCTTCGTCGTCCTTTAGCCATAGGTCTCCTCGTCGAAAGTTCGTGTCAGGTACTCAGTGTCACGTATCACGTCTTGCGTCTTGCGTTTTACGCTTTACGGAACACTTAAAACGTGAAGCGTAAAAGGCACTCGCTCACTGCCTCACCGTCCCGCCCATCCGCTTGGCGGCCTTCAAGACCGGGTCTTCCTCCGGGTCGAATTCGGCCTGGCGCTGCTGCAAGGATACGCGAATATCGTACTGCCCGTTGAACATGCGGTTGAGCGTAGCCACTACACTCGCCTTGTTCTTCGGCTCCTGCAGCCGGATCAACGGGATGTCGTGATGGGCGTGCAGATGAACGACGCCGCCCGAGACGGCGTGCAGGTCGCACGATCGCAGCAGCGCCGCCGCCGGCTTGTTCACGGCGTTGACTTCGCGGATGAACTGCTGCCACTGCGCTTTGAGCGTTTCGTAAGTGAGTTCGCCGGCCGGCTGTGCAAGCGGAGGCGTCGCAGCCGGCACAGGCGGTGCTTTTGCCGGCGCAGGCGCAACTGCGGGTTCGGGCTTGGGCGTCGCTTTGGACGCGGCGCTGTCCACCGGCGTCGCGCGTGGTTCCGGCAGGGCAGTCACCGGTGCATCACCCAGCTCGACGACGCACTCCAAATACGCCATCTCCAACGGCAGTTGCACATCGGTCGTGCTGCGCATCTCGTTGATCGCCTCGCTGAAGGCGCGCACGGCGCGCGTCAATTGCGTCATGCTCAGCCGCTCGGCTTGTGCCGCCAGCTCGATGCGTTCGGCTTCGCTCAAGCCGTCTGCGCCACTTGCCTGGGCCGCCTGAGGCGAGCGGCTGACTTTCACGTGCATCAATGCACGCAGGTGCTCTACCATCTGCCGAGCGATCTGTCGCGCGTCGGCGCCTTGGTCCAGTGCGCTCTGAATGGCGTCGAAGCCCGCGCCCGGGTCGCGTGCAATCAGCCCGTCCACCAGCGCGCGCACAGTAGCCGCATCGGTCGCGCCCAGCGCCTCGCGCACGTCGGCTGCCGAAATGCGCATCGAGCTGGACGAGGCGAGCTGATCGAGCAAGCTCACCGCATCGCGCAACGAGCCGGCGGCGTGACGGGCGATCAGCCGCAAGGCATGGTCATCGGCCTCAATGCCCTCGGCCTCACAGAGCTGACGCAAGCGTGCTACGATCTTGTCAATCGGCACGCGCCGGAAGTTGAAGCGCTGGCAGCGCGAGAGCACGGTCGCCGGGATCTTCTGCGGATCGGTGGTCGCCAGGATGAAGATCACGTGGGGCGGCGGCTCCTCGAGTGTCTTGAGCAGCGCGTTGAAGGCTGCCGTCGAGAGCATGTGCACCTCGTCAATGATGTAGACCTTGTAGCGCAGTTCGCTCGGTTGAAAACCGACGCGGTCGCGAATCTCGCGGATGTCGTCCACACCGGTGTGCGAGGCAGCGTCAATCTCGATCACGTCGAGGGCGCGGCCTTCGGCAATCGCCTCCGCGATTTGCTTGGCGCGCGGCGAGTCGGGATCGAGGCCGGCGGTGTTGACCTCCTTGGCGAAGATGCGCGCGCTGGTAGTCTTGCCGCACCCGCGCGAACCGACGAAGAGGTAGGCGTGGCCGATTCGCCCGGTCGCGACTTGATTCTTGAGGGTGGTAGTGACATGCTCCTGGCCGACGACTTCGTCGAACGTCCTCGGTCGCCATTTGCGGTATAGCGCCTCTGCCACATCGAAGAGTGTATCACGCTGCAGCGGGGCGCGGGGTGGTAACGGGAGAATCGGTCACGGTTGGGGGCTAGCGTCTTACGTCGCTGTGTGCAAGTTGGCGAGCTAAGACGAGGGCTTCATCACGCACGCCAATCTCGCCGATCATCTGCGCTTCGCGCACGGCTTCCAGGATCTCACCGACGCGCGGCCCCGGCTTGACGCCCAGCGCAATCACATCTCTGCCGGTGAGCAACGGCGGCGGCGCCACCGAGCGTTCGAAGCGCGCGTAGTACTCATCTAGCAAGCGCCTCGCAATCTCGACGCTCGGCGCGCAGTCCTCGGCGGCAGTCTGTGCACCGCGCTTGCCCACACAGTCGGCGATGGCGAACAGCGCCAACTCCGGTGCACAATCGCCGGCGTCGCGGAAGAAGCGATAGAGGACGCGCAGCGTGGGCGCATGCGCCTGGCGCGCCATGAAGTTCGCCCGCATGTGATGACGCACGATTGTGAACACGCGAGCGACTTCGTCGCCGCTCAACCGCAGCGCGCGGGCACGGGCCACAGCCAACGCCGCGCCGGCCGTTTCATGGCCGTAGAAGTGCACGCGGCCGTCTTCGCCCATCGAGCGCGTCGCCGGCTTGCCGCAATCGTGCAGCAGCGCCGCAAAGCGAAACACCGCAGCGCGCGTGCGGTGCTCGACCGTGGGCGCGGCGAAGTGATCGGCCAGGCGCTGAGGATCGGGCAAAGCGAACCGCACGCTGCCCACCTCCAGCCCCCAATCCCTCAACAGCCCATCCAATGTCGCCAACACCTCCCAGGTGTGTTGCAGGACGGTAAAGCGATGGGGCGTCGTCTGGTCGCACGCACGCATCGGCTCGATCTCGGACACGATAGGAACGAGCAGGCCAAGATCGTCCAGCATCTGCAAGGCGCGCCCGGCGTCGCGCAGGCTCAGGATGGCCATGAGTTCGTCGCGCAGCCGCTCGGCGCTCGGCTCGTTGAGCATCGCGCCGGCTGCACGCACCTGTACAAGCGTTGCTGGCTCGATGCGCATATCCAACGCGAACGACAAGCGCACAGCGCGCAACGCGCGCACCGGATCGTCGCCCATTGCATGTTCGTTCGTCGCCCGGATCACGCGTGTATCCAGGTCGGCCAGCCCGTTTGCCTCATCCACCAGCGCGCCATCTCCCAAGTTCACGCCGATGGCGTTGACGGTGAAATCGCGCGCGAAGGCGTCGGTGCGCCAATTCGGACCACGACACACGGCGAAGTCCAGCACGACCCTGCTAACCTGTGCCTTAGGTGAATCGGTGCGCGTCAACACGCGCGCCGTCCCCCGCTCGGCGTCCAGTACGTAGAAAGACGCGCCGAGTGCGTTGGCCACGGCGCGCCCCAGCCTCACCGCGTCGCCCTGAACGGCGAAGTCCAGGTCGTGGGGCGAAGGGTGGCCGAGCAGCGCATCGCGCACTGCGCCGCCTACCAGCAAGACGGGCACGTTCTGCGCGCGCGCCAGGTCACGCACAATCCGCACCTCAGGCCGGTTGACGAGCGCACGCAAGGAGTCGAGGGTCATTGGAACGTGGCGTAGCCCAGCGATTCGGCGGTGGCTTTGCCCTGGGGACCGAGTACCCAGGCGACAAAGTTGCGCAGCTCGCCCTGCGGCTCATACAAGCCGATCAGGTTGAGTGTGCGCACGAGCGGATAGTCCCCGTCGGCCAAGTTCTCGGTGGTCAACGAGACGCCATCGAGCGCAAGGGTCTTCACCGCAGGCGCAGCGTTGCCGTTGTGCGGCCCCAGCACGCTGGCCGACGGCGCATAGCCGATCGCGCCTGGCCGCAGCGTCACAAAGTTCAACATCGTTTCAACCGATGGCATGACCAGCGCATCGAACGTCAGGCGCTGATCGCCCATCACGACGCGGTCGAAGATCACGCGTGCACCGTCGCCGTCTTCGCGCACGGCAACCTCGATGTTGCCCAGTTGATCTTCGCCGTAATCCGCCCAGGTGTTTCGCACGCCGGAGAAGATGTCGCGCAGGTCGCGCAGCGTCAGCCCGTCAATCGGATTATCCTCGTGCACGATCACGGCCACGCCGTCGAGCGCCAGATCGGCCAACCACCACTTCAAGCCCGGCGGCGCAGGGGGCACGAGCGATGTCGCGCCAAGCAGCACCTGGCCGGAACGCAACCGCTCGGCCACGCGATCCGGTGCGCCTTGCTCGATCGTGAATCGCGCGTATGGATTCACGGACTCCACATAGGCATCGGTCAGCGCACGCATGAGTGGATAGGTCGCGCTGTCGGCGATCAGGCGATAGTGCTCGGCCACCGGCGTCGGTCGCGGCGCCTCGGCGCGCGCGCACGCGACGAGTAGCATGCCTCCAACGAGCGCAATCAAGCGCAGGAGGCTCGATCTAAGCATCATAGCCCATCCTCCGCGTCAATCGCCTGCAACAGGTGCCAGGCGAACTCCGCCGTGCGTTCCAGCGTCGCTTCGTTGAGATTGCCGATCACGTCGTGTGGCGTGTGCCAGTTCGGCAGATCCCCATCCGGCGTCAGTCCGATCAAGCCGATGGTGCGCAGACCGTATTTCGACCCGATGGACAGCTCGCTGTAGGCCAGGTCGAAGTCGCGCACCGTCGCGCACAGGTCTGGCCGCTCAGCGGCGATGCGTTGCGCAACCCGCACCAGGTGCGGATCGCACATTGCGCGGCGCAGGAACTTCTCGCTGCGAATGATGCTCGGCCCGAAGTCGCGGCCTTGCCAGCCGCCCACGTGATCAATGACGAGGTGGATCGCGCCGCGCAGATTGTGCTGATTGGCGCGGATGAGCGCCGCTGCGCCATACGCGCCGACTTCTTCGCATGCCGTGAACGCGACGATCACATCACGACGTCGAAGTGGGCGCTGCACCAGCTTCTCCGCGAGATCCAGCACGACGGCCACACCGCTGGCGTTGTCGTTGGCACCCTTCGTGAAGGGCGAAGTGGCAGCCTGGATCATGAGCAGGAAGATGACGGCGACGACGACGCCCGGCGCGAGCGCAAGCTCACGCAGCATGCGCGCGGGTGAGAAGATCCCGATTGCGAATAGGACGATCAGCACAGCAATCCCCACCAAGCCAGCAGGCATGATGATGCGGAAGACGCGCCGCCAAGCCGGCGAGCTGAACAACAGCGGCGTGCGATGCGTATCCAGATGCGCCGTGATCAAGATGGGCGGACGCTTGCCATCTTGCATTGCGGAAGGAATCGTCGCCAGCACATTCCGGCTCCAGCCGGTGGGGATCACCCAGCGCAGCGGGTTATCGTTGAAAGTCAGCTCGAGCAGCACAGCGCCGAGCGCCGTCGTGGCGAGCACGCACGCAGCGGCTGCGCCGACCGGCTGAGGCTGCCAGAAGAGGAACACACCGAGCAACGTCGCGCCTGTTGCCAAGATGAAGGGTGTATAGGCTGATGTTGCGCTGAGCACAGGCTGCCCTTCCGGCTGCAGCCCGAATTCGTTCAAGCAACGTTGGACGTAGTCGGACGCTTTTGCTTCGCCCTCGGTCGCGCTTCCGCGCGGGCCGATGTCTTCGGAGAGGTGACGGATGTGCCCCAAGAGCGACATGCGCGGATTGTAGCAAGCCGCCGGTTACGAGCGGCGGGCTTCCTCGCGCGTTGCGCGCGAATTCACGTGTGACGCGCATTCGCATACATGTTTCGTTTAGCGATCCGCTAATTTCGTAGGGGAAGCGTAGGAGAGGCGTCCAGAGTGAAGATCGTGAATGCGTTATAGATATGAGTGAGAGTCAGGGTGGGACCTCCTCTTCTCCTCCTTTTGGTACGAGAGCCAGCGTTCGGCGTCGCTGGCTCTCACGCTTTTCAAAAGAAAGAAAAACCGGTCGAACCGCTTCGAGCGGTCTGACCGGTTGATGAATGTAGCACAGACTAGCCCAGGCGTAAACGCCTGGCTGAGCCGATGGGGATGCGCGCAGTTTGCCCGTACGCTCAGCGTTGGGATGAATCCCAGCGCGATGACTGACGCCTAGAAATCCGCGCTACACCCTCTGTTGATGACTCGGCTATCTGACCCGTCTACTTGACGATGAACTTGCCGCGCATGAGCGTGGCATGGCCGGGGAAAGTGCACACGAAGTCGTAGGTGCCTGGCGGCGGCGCGTCGAACGTCACCGAGACGGTCTCACCTTCTTTCGCCATCTTGGTGTGCGCAATCACGCGGTTATCGTTCGGCTTGAGGTAGTCGTTCGCCTCACCGGCGCCGATGCCGTCCGCTGCTACTGCATCGGCCGTGCCGGGCCGCACCAGCACCCAGTTGTGATACACCCCAGAGCCGGGAGAAGCGTTATTCTTTAAGTTCAACGTCACCTTCGACCCGGCCGGCGCTTCAAGCGAGGTCTTGTCATATTCGAGCGCATCACCCTTCGAGGCAATTTCCAGCGTGACGGGAGCACCGCTGGCTGCCGGCGTCGGCGTTGGTTCAGGGCCGCCCCCACAGGCAGCGATGAGTGCCCCACCCGCGAACAAGCCGCTCGCGACCACCGCAGTCCTCAAAAAGCCTCGGCGAGAAACATTGGTTGCCATTTTTGAAGAACTCCTTTTTAAGTTATGCCTACAACGAAGCAGCAGTATATCATCGAGCCGATCACGTCTGCTGCCCAGTGACGGCTTGCACTAAAATCATAGGATAAATGGCAGGCGTGATCACTGCCCTCAAAGCGCAACGCGGGAAGGAGCGCGTGAACGTCTATCTGGACGGCAAATTCGCGTTTGGCCTGGCGCTGGTGCATGCGGTGTGGCTGAAGGTCGGCCAGACGTTAAGCGACGATGAAATTGCCGAGCTTCGAGCAGCCGACACGGTGGAGAAAGCCCGACTGCGCGCGCTGGACCTTATTTCGTATCGCCCACGCAGCGTGCGCGAGGTGCAGCGCCGGCTGAAGCAGGCCGGCGCCGACGACGCAGCCATCGCCGCGGTCGTGGAACGCTTGAAAGCGGTTGGCTTACTGGATGACGACGCGTTCAGCCGGGCGTGGGTGGAGAGCCGGATGCGCACCCGCCCGCGCAGCAAGCGCATGATCGCGTGGGAGTTGCGCCAGAAGGGGGTGGGTCGCGCAGACATCGAAGCGGCTTTAGAGGAGGTGGATGAGGAAGACGCCGCCCGTCGTGCCGCGATGCAGCGCCTGCCCAGGCTCCGGGGCCTCGCGCCGCCGGAGCGCCAACGCAAGCTGTATGAGTTTTTGGCGCGCAAGGGATTCGATTATGAGACGATCGAGCGCGCCGTGCAACAAGTCGAGTCGTCGGTCGAGCGGGATGTTGATCGTTGAAGTCATTTCGCGCCAGATTCGCGTTGATCGAACGGTTTGAGCAAGAGATCATGGAATTGACGCACGAACGCTGAAACTGCCATCAACTCCTTTGCCCGACGGCTCGATTCACAGTGAGAAGACAACATGGACACATTGAGACTTGTGATCGAGGTCCTCGGGGTGATCCTGGCGGTGGTCATCGGTTGGATGGCATACCGGATTGGCCGCCAACAGGCGAAGGACGAGGGAGCCATTCTGCGCGCCGAGGCGGAGAAGACGCTGAGCGAAGCTCAGGCCAAGGCACGCCAGATGCTGGTCGAAGCCAAGGACGAAATCCTCAAGATCCGCAGCGAGTTGGATCAGGAGATCAAAGAGAGGCGGCTAGAACTGCAGCGCGAGGATGATCGGCTGAAGAAGCGCCGCGAGGAACTGGAAAGCCAGCGCGAACGCATCGAGCAACGCGAGAAGAAGCTGAACCAGCGCCAATCGGCGCTCGATAAGCGCGAAGCGGAGTTGGAGCGCCTGCAAAAGGAGCGCGTGACCGCGCTGGAAGCGAAACTGGAAGAAGTCGCCGGCATGACGCGCGAGGACGCGCGTAACGAACTGCTGGCGGCCGTGCGCGAGACGGCCCGCAACGACATGGCCCGCGTGATCCGCGAGGTCGAAGCGCAAACCCGCGAGACGGCCGAGCAACGCGCCCGCAAGTTGGTGATCGAAACCATGCAGCGGGTAGCCACCGACGTGGTGGCCGAGCGCGCCGTCGCCACCATCGAGCTGCCCAGCGAAGAAGCCAAGGGGCGGATTATCGGCCGCAACGGCCGCAACGTGCAGGCCTTCGAGCAAGCCGCCGGCGTGGACGTGATCGTGGACGACACGCCGGAGACGGTGACCATCTCCTGCTTCGACCCGGTGCGGCGCGAGATCGCCCGGCGCGCGCTGGAGTCGCTCGTGCGCGACGGGCGCATCCACCCCACGCGCATCGAGAAGGCGCTGGAGGACGCCCGGCGCGACGTGGAGCGCATCATGGCCGAGGAAGGCGAACGCGCCACGGTCGAGGCCGGCGTGCCCGGGCTGCCCACCGAGATCGTCAAAACGCTTGGCCGGTTGAAGTACCGCACCAGCTACGGCCAGAACCAGCTCTACCATGCGGTCGAGACGGCGAAGCTGGCCGGCTTGCTGGCCTCCGAGCTGAAAGCCGACGTGAAGGTGTGCAAGATGGGCGGCCTGCTGCACGACATCGGTAAGGCGCTCGACCGCGAGAGCGAAGGCACGCACGTGCAACTCGGCGTGGATTTGCTGCGCCGGTTCAACATCAACCCGAAGGTGATCCACTGCGTCGAGTCGCACCATCACGACGTGCCGCAGGAGACGCTGGAGGCGGTGATCGTCGAGATCGCCGATGCGATCAGCGGCTCACGCCCCGGCGCGCGCCGCGAGACACTCGAGACCTACGTCAAGCGCGTGCGCCAGCTCGAGGAAACTGCCAAGTCGTTCAAGGGCGTGAGCGAAGCCTATGCCGTACAGGCCGGCCGCGAGTTGCGCGTCATCGTCAAGCCGGAGACGGTGGACGATCTGACATGCATCCAACTCAGCCGCGACATCGCCAAGCGCATCGAGGAGACGATGGAGTACCCCGGCCAGATCAAGGTCACCGTCGTGCGCGAGACGCGCGCGGTCGAGTATGCGAAGTAGAATTGCGGTAGCGCAACTCACGCGAAGCCCGATTCCCCACCCCCGACTCCCGAACTCAGGAGCTGTGAGTCGGGAATGGGAAGTCGGAAGTGGGAAACTCGCAAGTCAGGAATGAGGTAAGAGCGATGTCAGGTCACAGCAAATGGGCAACCATCAAGCGCGCCAAGAGCGCGAACGACGCCAAGCGCGGCGCGATGTTCACGCGGCTCGCCCGCGAAATCACTATTGCGGCGCGCGAAGGCGGCGGTAACCCCGACGCCAACTTTCGCCTGCGCCTGGCGATAGACAAAGCGCGCGCGGCCAACATGCCAAAGGAGAATATCGAACGCGCCATCGCCCGCGGCACCGGCCAGGGCGGCGAAGCGGAAGCGCTCGAGGAGATCATCTATGAAGGCTACCTGCCGCACAAGGTGCCCGTCATGATCCAGGTGCTGACGGACAACCGCAACCGCACCGTTGCCGAAGTGCGCAAGGTGCTTACGCGCGCCGGCGGCCAGCTCGAAGGTGCCGCCGTATCCTGGCAGTTCCAGCGCAAGGGGGTGATCGTGATCGAGCGCAAGGACGGGGTGAACCCGGACGCAGTGTTCGAAATCGCGCTCGAAGCCGGCGCCGACGACATCAACATCGGCGACGAAGCCATCGAGATTACCACCACCGTGGAGAGCTTCCGCGACGTGCGCGAGGCGCTGATGAAGCAAGGCTACGAACTGGCCAGCGCCGAGATCGCCCTGGTGCCGAACAGCTACGTGGAGCTGGAGCGCGACAAGGCAGAGCAGGTCCTCCACGTCATTGACACGCTGGAGGAAATGGACGACGTGCAGCAGGTGTATCACAACCTACAGCTCCCGGCCGAAGTCGCGGCGTAACCGGTGATCGCCATCGGCATAGACCCCGGCATTGCGACGACCGGCTACGGCGTGGTGCGCGAGGAAGCAGACGGCCGGCTGACCGCGCTGACGCACGGTGTGATCGAGACACCGAAAGGCGAGTCGCTGCCGCGCCGCTTGCAGATGCTGCAGCAGCAGCTCGACGCGCTGATCACGACCTGGCAACCGCAGGAAGCCGCCGTCGAGGAATTGTTCTTCGCCACCAACGCCAAGACGGCGATGATCGTCGGCCAGGCGCGCGGTGTGGTGTTGCTCACGCTGTGCAACGCGCAGATCGAGGTGCACGAATACACACCGCTGCAGGTCAAACAAGCCATCTCCGGCTACGGCCAGGCCGACAAGCGCCAGATGCAGGAGATGGTGCGGCTGCTGCTCAACCTTCCGGCCATCCCTAGACCCGACGACGCAGCCGACGCGCTCGCCATCGCCGTCACGCATTTACAGAGCCGCAAGTGGGTCAAACTAAAGGCCTGATTTTGCGCGGCGCGAATTGCCCGCGCTTCCTCGCCTAGCATCGTGATTTCTCGCATTCGCGGCGTCGTGCTCAGCCTCAAGCCCCCGGTGGCCGTTGTGGATGTACAAGGGGTCGGCTTTCGCGTGTCGTGCTCACAGGCCGCGCTCGACACGCTCACCCTCGGCCGGCCTTGCGACCTGCACACGCACCTCATCGTCCGCGAGGACGAGCTGGCGCTCTACGGCTTCGCTACCGAAGACGAAGTCGAACTTTTCTCACTGTTGCTGAGCGTGCAGGGCATCGGTGCGCGCACGGCGCTGGCCGTGCTGTCGAAGCTCCCACCCGAGGCACTGCGCCAGGCAATTGCTAACCAGCAAGTCGAGACGCTCGCGCGCACGCCCGGCGTGGGCAAGAAGACGGCGGAGAAGATCATCTTTGCGCTCCGCGGCAAATTGGGCGGATTGGACGCGCTGCCGGCCGGCGCACCGCTCTCAGCAGTAGATACCGAGGTGATTGCCGCGCTGACGGCACTGGGCTACAGCGTCGCCGAGGCGCAGCAGGCGCTGGCGTCGCTGCCGCGCGACGCGCCACTCGACCTCGAAGAGAAGCTCCGCCGCGCACTGGCCTATTTCGGCTGACGAATCGCGCGAGGGCATCCGCATCGCAGGGGCGCTGCCAAGAACACGCCGATCGCAGGGCGTAGAATCCGGCATCATGCGCGCCACCGAGCCCGAGTCGCTGCCCGCCCCGGCGCTCGCCCCGCTGCCGACCGACCTGACGCCAACGGAACACGCGCCTCAGGCGAATCCCGCCGGCGTTGAACGCCGGATCGCCTGGGCTGCAGCCATCACCTCGCTCGGCAACCTGAGCAGCCGCGTGATCGGCCTGGTCCGCGAGATGGTCAAGTCGTTCTACTTCGGCAACGGCCAGGCGGCCAGCGCGTTCGAGTTGGCGGCGAACGTGCCCACGCAGTTCTATGACCTGCTGGTGGGCGGCATGCTCAGCTCGGCGCTGGTGCCGACGTTCAGCGGGCTGGCCGCGCGCGAGGACGACGAAGCGCAACAGCGCGCGTTCGGTGCGCTGCTCGGCGCGTTGATCGGCCTGTTCACGCTCGGATTGTCGGTCCTGATCGCCGTCCTGTGGCTGTGCGCGACGCCGATCGCGCATTTCATCGGCGGCGGCCCGAACCAGGACGCCGACCTGGTGGCGTCGCTGCTGCGCATCACCATTCCCTCGATCCTGTTCTTGAACCTGAGCGGGATCGTGAGCGCGGCGCTGTTCGCCCGGCACAAGTTCGGGTTCACGGCGTTCACGGCCACGGTCTTCAACCTGGCACTGATCGCGTGCATGGCGCTGTTCGAGTCGCGGCTGGGCGTGGGGTCGCTCGCGCTTGGGCTGCTGGCCGGCAGCGCGGCGCAGGTGTTGATCCAGCTCCCCGGCCTGCGCGGCGTGCCGATCAAGCTCTCGTTGAACTGGCGCCTGCCGGGCGTGGCGCAGGTGATCCGGCTGTTCCTGCCGGTGGCCGGCGGGCTGGCGCTGGCGCAGATCGCCGTGCAGGCCAGCTTCATCTTCGCCGGCCGCATCAGCGCCGAGGGGCCGTCCACCATGCGCTATGCCGCTCAGGTGATCCAGTTCCCACTGGGCATGATCGTCACCGCGGTATCGGCGGCGATCTTGCCTTCGCTCTCGGCGGCGCGCGGCGAGGCGTTCAAGGCGACGCTGGCACAGGGGCTGCGGCTGGTATGGGTGCTGATCGCGCCGGCGACGGTCGGGCTATACGTGCTGGCGACGCCGGTGATCGCGCTGCTCTTTCAACACGGCGCGTTCACGGCCGAGAGCACGGCTTATACGGCCGTCGCGCTGCGCGCGGCGGCGCCCGGCCTGCTGTTCGCGGCCATAGATACGCCGTTGATCTTCGCGTTCTACGCCCAGCGCGACACGCGCACGCCGACGTTGATCGGGCTGGTCTCGACGGCGTTCTACCTGGTCGTCATCGCCGGGCTGGCGCAGTTGTCGCAGGCCGGTGTGCGCCCGTTCACGCTATCCGACCTGATCCTGGCCAACTCGCTCAAGACCGGCCTGGACGCGGCGCTGATGGGATTCTTCCTTTGGCGCAAGATCGGCGGGCTGAGCGGCTATGGGCTGGCCGGATTGATCGTCAAGGCGAGCGCGGCCTCGTTGGTGATGGGCGGCGCGGTGTGGCTGGTGATGTCGGCGTTGTTAGAGCGCTTCGGGCTGGAGACGCTGGGGGCACAAGCATCGGTCGCGATCGGCGCCGCGCTGGCCGGCGGCGCAGTGTACGCCCTGTGCGCGTCGGTGCTGCGCATCCCGGAGTGGATGGCGGTCAGCAGCGCCGTGCGCCAGCGATTTGGGGTTTGATAACGGAGCGAGGCGGCCCGCATCAGGACTGAACGATCTCAACCACTGCCCTGACCACTTCTTGAACGACGTCTGCGCTTAAAGTCCCGGTTCGCCCGAGGATGATTGCAGGCGCAGCAGTGAACAACCGATTGGGGCGCACATAGCTGTCCCGCGGCAATCCGCCGACGGTGAAGCTATTGGCATCGAGCGGGATGCTGTAACCGTCGCGCTTGAATCGGCTCGTGATCTGGCAGATCACATAGTCGCCGGTGCGTAATCGAGCGATGACCAGGGCAGGACGCACGCTCGTCCCGGTGAGATCAGCAAATGGGAACCGGACTACGACAGTATCGCCTTTTGCAAATCTGTCCATGCTTCGCGCTCTTCTGGGCTGTTCCAATCCTCTGCTAAGACGGGCTCCGACAAAAGCGCTGGCGCGAGCGCTGAATCCCAATCATCGAGTCGTTCGGCGAGTACCTTCGTCACCGCTGCCTCAATGATTGCTTGCAAGTCAGCAAGCGTCAGCTCCGATAGGGGTGTATTCGGGTCGAGATGCGTGCGCATGCGAAACCTTGCCTCCGTCCGAGATACGCATATTCTAGCGATGATGGAAATCCAACGCCGAATCCGCACCGTGGCGATCGTCAAGGCGATCGTCGCGACGGGCTTCTTGCTCATCGTGCTGCTCACGCTGCGCCACCCGGTCAGCCTCGCCGTGAGCCTGGCCGATCTCGCGCTCATCCCGTTCTTCGTCTGGCTGGCGAAGCGCCATCCGCGCGCAGCGGCCTATGGGCTGACGGCGCAGACGGCGCTCTTCCTCACCCCGCGTCAGTTCGTGCAGGGCTACGTCAACGGCGTGAACTGGCCGATCTATATCGTGCTGCCGCTGATCGCCGGCTATGTGCTGATGGAGCGGCGCGCGGCGCTGATCGGCGGCGTGCTGACCGGCTTGATCGCCGCGCCGGCCATGCTGCTGGCCGCGCTCACCTTGCCGCCGGGGATCACCCGCGCCGACGTGTTGACGCTGGCCGCGTTCGTGATCGGGCTGACGGCGGCGGTCGCGACCATCGCGCGCGAGATGGTTGCGGCAGATCCATCGTCGGAGCAACGGCCCCGCACGTAAACCCACCGGCCGGAGGCGCATTCCCCGCGCTCAACTCCGCCGGTGGTCGGGCCGATGGCGCTTGGGGATGCCGGGGATGACCTTCGGCCGGGCGGGCTGCGGTGCCGCCGGCGCAACCACGTTGCGGCCCAACAGGAAGCGCTCATACCAGCGTTGCTTCCAGATCAGCAGCAGCGTCGCCGCCCAGGCCAGCGTGAAGATGAGGATGGTGACCAGCACCAGCGGGTCGGGCGGGATGGCGACGGCGAAGAACCGGCGCAGGAACGGGATGTGCCAGCCGACCAAGAAGGTGACGAACAGGCCCAGCGCCAGCAGCGACATCCGCTTGTCGCCGCTGTATAGCCGGCCGCCGGCCAGGAATCGAAACGGCGGCTGCACGAATACCACCAGCAGCAGTCCGAACATCAACGAGAACAGCGTGACCACCGACTGCGCGGCGATGTTGGCCACCTGGAACGACAGGCGCTCCGGCGTGCTCACGTCCACGTTGTAAGCGCCGGCCACTGCCTCTTGGAAGGCCAAGATATCGTGTGGCGTGATCAGGGCCCTCAACATGCGGCCGTCCACGACGCCGAAGGCGATGACGTAGGCGATCAGGCCGAAGACCAACACCGAGAGCGACGCCGGCACGACGAATGGCCACACCGAGCGCAGCAGCTTGCCTTTCACCTGCGCGGGTCTGGACCAGTAGGCCAGGGCGATGGTGGGAATGCCGACGGTGAGCAACGTGAGCAGCGTGATGTTGCGCGGGCCGAAGGGGAAGCCCATGCCGACGAAGCCGGTGGCGACGATGATCATCGCAACGTAGAAGCAGCGCGTGAGGAACAGGCTGAAGATGTCCTTCATGCCGTTCACGATGCGCTGGCCTTCGGTGAAAGCCGGCGCCAGCGCGGCGAACGAATCGTTCAGCAAGACGATATCGGCGACGCCGCGCGTGGCGCTGCCGCCGCTCTGCATGGCGATACCCAGTTTGGCCTTCTTCAGCGCGAGGATGTCGTTCACGCCGTCGCCGATCATCGCCACGTAGTGGCCGCGGCTTTGCAGTGCGTCCACCAGCTTCTCCTTTTGCTCGGGCGTGATGCGCCCGAAGATCATCCCCTCCGCGGCGGCCTGCGCGAACACGGCCGGCGGCATCTTCTCCAGGTCGGCGCCGGAGTATTGCTTGGCGTCATCGGGGAAGCCGGCCTGCCGGGCCAGCGCCGCGACCGTGTCCGGGTCGTCTCCGGAGATCACCTTGAGGCGGATGCCGGCCTTGCGGAAGCGCTCGACGGTCTCCTTGGCTTCGGGGCGCAGCTCGTCGCTGAAGACGAGCAACCCCAGCGGGACGAGGCCATTCGGCAGAGCGAGGCGGTCGCTCGCGTCGTGCAGCGTGAGCAGGTCGGGACGATGGGCGAACAACAACACGCGCAGGCCCTGGCGGGCCAGGCTGCTCACGCGCCGTTCGAGTTCGTCGGGGTGAACCGCCAGCGCGTCGTACAACGCCTCCGGCGCGCCCATCACGTAGACGCCGCGATAGCGCTCATTGTCGAAAGCGAGCGCGCTCCAGCGACGCGCCGACGAAAAGGGCGCTTCGTCGGCGAACGGCAGCTTCTGCCCGCCGAACGCGTAGATGAGCGCCTCGCTGGTGCGGTTGATCGTGGTCGCGCTGGAGGCAAAGTCGGCGGCCGTGCGTTCGAGCGCCGCCGCGTCAATCCCGAACGGGACGCACGAGTGATAGTGAATCCGATTGGCCGTGAGCGTGCCGGTCTTGTCGGTGCACAACACGTCCACATGGCTGAGCGATTCGATGGCGTTGGTTTGCTGCACCAGCGCACCCCTGCGCGCGATGCGCACCGCGCCGAGCGAGTAGGCGACCAGAATGGCCATGACCAGTCCGTTGGGCACGATGCCGGCGATGACCGCGGCGGCTTGCACGCTGCGGATCGTCGGCAGGCGGTTGACCACCGACGACACGAACATCATGAAGCCGATCACCAGCGCGATCATCATCAGCAGGCGCAGCACGAAGTCAATCTCGCGCTGCAGCGGCGTCTTCACCGCCTTGAACGTGCGCGCCTTGCCTGCGAGCTGGTTCGCGTAGCTCTGCATGCCGACTTTCTCGGCGCGATAGTGCGCGCGCCCCGTCACACAGAAGCTGCCGGAGAGGACGCGGTCGCCTGCCTTCTTCGGCACCAGGTCGGATTCGCCGGTGAGCAGCGACTCGTCCACCTCGGCCATGCCCGCCACGATCACGCCGTCCAGCACCACCTGCTCGCCGGGATACAGCGCGAGGATGTCGTCCTTGACCAGCTCCGATGGATCCACGGCCTGCTCGACGCCGACGTCGCGCGCCTGCGGATCGTCGCTGGCCGGATCGCGCCGCAAAACGAGGGCTTTGGGCCGGCTGAGCAACGCGATGCGGTCGAGCTGGCGCTTGGCGCGCAACTCCTGAATGATGCCGACGACGGCATTGATGAAGACCAGGCCGCCGCTGGTGACGGCGTCGCCGATGTTGCCGAGCACGGCCAACGCCACCGCGATCGAGAAGATGATGACGTTGATGCTGGTGAAGATGTTCTGGCGCAGGATGTCGCCGACGGTGCGGCTGGTGGACGGCGCAGCCTGGTTGCCCAGCCCACGGCTGCGGCGCTCGACGACCTCTTGCTCGGTGAGACCGCGGATCACAACAATTTCTTCGACCACGTCATGGAATACGCTCGGGAGGCGTGATCATCGGTTCGACGCCGATGCGAATGGTGGCGGGGGATTCGTCCACGACGGTGGAGAAGCTGAACAGCGGCACGCTGACGCGCACCGGGCCGTCGTTCACCACGGAGAAGCGCACCCGGCCATCGGGGTCGGTGAACGCCTGACCCAGCGGCGCGCCGCTTGACTCGTCGGACAGGCGCACCGGCGCACCGGCGATGCCTTCGCCCGGATCGAGCAGGCCGTTGCGGTTGAAGTCGTTGAACACCTGCACGTCAATCAGCAGCGTGCGCGGCGTCGGCGTGGGCGCGACGGTCGGCTGCAGCACGCCGGGTTCCACCGGCCGCACGATCAGGTTCTGCGCCGGGCGTGGCGTGGGGAAGGGCGTCGGCGTGTTCTCCGGCGGGGGCGGCGTGGGCGGAGGTGGCGGCGGCGTCGCCGTGGGCGGGAAGGGGTTCGGCGTGGGCGTCGGCGTGGCTGGGATGCCGATGTTGCAGATGAGCGAGTAGCTGCGGATTTGGCCCTCGTTCGCGCGCGGCGGATTCACGTCGCCCACCAGGATGTAGGCGTAGCCGGTGTAGCCGGACAGCCAGGTGAAGCGGCTCTCGAACCGGCCGATCGCTTTGTTCTCCGGCGAGATGTCGTCGTTGCCGCCGATGCCGACGCGATCCTGGTTATAGACGATGATGTTGGTGTCCGTGCCGCCGGCCAGGTCGAGCGTCTCGCAGGTGTAATACACCCCCTGCTTCACCGGCAGCCGGAAGAAGTCGTTGTCCACCGTGTTGGGCGAGGGCGGCTGGAACGGCACGAAGTTCAAGTTGTCGTATTTGATGCCGGGCGCGATGAGCGTGGCGCTGTCGAAGTCGCCGTTGTATTCGAACCGGTCGGCGCCTGCCGGGAACGGCGTGGGCGGCAGGGTCGGCGTCGGCGTGCCGGGCGCGATCTCCACCACCACCAGGTTGTACGTCTGGCCGGCCACGCGCGGCGATTGGTCTTTGTTCCACAGCTTGATCCAGTAGATGCCATCGAACAGGCCGGTGAAGATCACCTGCGAACCTCGATCCAGCGGTTGGTAGTCGTCGTTGGCGGCGATCAGGCCGACGGTGGTGAAGTTGTTGTCGGGCGGCAACTGGTCGGGCCGGTAGATGAACATCTCGGTGTCCACGCCGGGCTGCACGACCGTGGTGACCCGATAGGTCGCGCCGGCGCGGCCGTAGAAGAAGTACCAGTCCACGTCGCCTTCCTGAAAGATGGGCGGCCCGCCGCCCGATCCGAGCGTCGTGGTGTAGAAGTTCAGGTTGGTGAGTTGCTGGCCGACGTTGATGAAGCTCTTGTTGAATTGGCGCACTTCCGCCGGAGAGTCGTTCGGCTCGTAGGCGTCGGGCGCAGCGCCGATCGGCGTCGGGGTGAGTGCGCCGATGATGTTCACCACGTAGTCAATGCGGTAGCGCGCAGGCGCCGGCGGCGTCAGGATATTCTTCACTCGCGCGCGGTACTGCTGGAACGAGCCAGTGTTGTTGACGATGGTCAAGCGCGATGTTGAGCCGCTGCCGACCTGCGTCCCGACCGCCGTCGTGCCACTAACGTCGAACCCTTCCACGATCAATGCACCTGCACCTTCGATCGTTGCTGTGAGGTCAATGCTCCGGTTGGGATCGAGCGTGACGATATACCAGTCAATGTCATCGGGTGAAAGCGCTGGTGTCGTCACGAAGGTCAGGCCGAGCATCGGGCTTGGGGTGAGGCCCTTGGCCGTCGCCGCCGTATCGTTCGGCTCGAACACGTCGGGGAAGAAGGGTTGCTGCAACGGCCGCTCCGGCGCGCGCCCGGCCAACGCACTGCGCGGCGATGCCCACCACGTCGTCAGCATGAAAACTGCGAGCATGATCGTCGCGCCGAGCGTTGCAGCAGCGGCGTAGCGCAGTCGAGTCGAGCGCTTCATAGGCCCATCCGTCGTCCCCCTCGTACCACGCCCGATTTTAGCCCGTTCGCGCGGGGATTGCCGACGCCCACCGTCCGGCTGCGCGCTCAGTCTGCTACGCCCTATGAAGCTAATGCAATGCAGCCAGAGCGTTCGAAACAAGCCTCCGCGCCGCCGTTTCTCCGCGGTTACTTCTCAAAACTGCTCGAGGAAGCGCAGGTCGTTCTGCCAGAAGTAGCGGATGTCGCTGATGCCGAGCAGGCGCATGGCCTGGCGCTCCGGCCCCATGCCGAAGGCGAAGCCGGACCATGCCGCCGGGTCGTAGCCGCCGTTGCGCAGCACGGTGGGGTGGACCATGCCGGCGCCGGCGATCTCCAGCCAGCCGGTACCTTTGGTGATCATCCGGTCGCGCTCGGTGGCCAGGCCCCAATACACATCCACCTCCACGCTCGGCTCGGTGAACGGGAAGTACGAGCAGCGGAAGCGAATGCGCGCGTCGCCGCCGAACATGTGGCGGGCGAACTCAGCCATCACGCCCTTCAGATCGGCAAAGGTGATCTTGCGGCCGATGGCCAATCCCTCCACCTGGTTGAACTGCATCTCGCTGCGCGCGGTGACCTGCTCGTAGCGATAGACCATGCCGGGCAGGATGACGCGGATCGGCTTGGTGCCGTTCGCGCCGCGCTCGCGCATCACGCGGATCTGGCCGGGCGAGGTGTGCGTGCGCAGGAGCACGCCGGGCTGCGTGGTGTAGAAAGTGTCCCACATGTCGCGGGCGGGGTGCTCCGGCGGCATGTTGAGCAGCGCGAAGTTCATCTCGTCGGTCTCCACCTCCGGCGAGCGGTAGACCTCGAAGCCCATATGGGCGAAGATCTTGACGATGCGCCGCAGGGTCAGGGTGCTGGGGTGCAGCCGGCCGCGCGGGATCGGCGCGCCGGGCAGCGTCACGTCGAGCGCGCCGGATTTCATCGCCGCTTCCAGTTCGGCTTCTTTGACTGCGGCCTGCTTGGCCTCGAACGCGGCGGTGAGCGCTTGCTTCACCTCGTTGGCGCGCTTGCCGAAGGCCGGGCGCTCATTCGGGCCGAGCGTGCCGATGGCCGCCATCGCGCGTTCCAGTTCGCCCTTGGCGCGCTTGGTGCCGAAGTATTTGCCGTGCCAAGCTTGCAGCGCTTCGCCGGTGTTCGCCTGCGCCAGCGCCGCCAGCGCCTCGCGTTCGAGTGCGTCGAGTGATGCGTCCATGGTGCGTGGCGGGGATTATAGCGAGGGGATGGGGTGGGTGGTGTGGTGAGTGGAGATTGGAGATTGGGGAGTGAAGCTACTTCCGACTCCCCACTCCCGACTCCCCACTTCCAAATTCCTCACCGCTCACCCCCTGTAGAATTGCATCCACCCAATGGGCATCCTCGCGCCGTTCACGCGCATCTACGGCTTGGTGCGGTTGTCGCTGCAACGCCTCTTCAACCAGTTCGGCCTGGCCGCGTGTCTGGCGCTCGGCATCGCAGTGGCCGTCATGCTCGCCTCGGCCATCCCGATGTTCAGCAACGCCGTGCAATTGCGCGTGCTGCAAGACCGCGTCGAGTCCGACGACCAGGCCCGCCGCCGGCCGCCGTTCGCTTTCTTGATCGCCTACTATGGCTCGATCAACGGCCCGATCGAGTACGAGGACTATCTGCGTGACGACGCGATGGTGCGCAGCCGCGCGCCGGCCGCCATCGGCCTGCCGATCTCGCAAACAGTGCGCTATCTACACACGCCCAAGTTCCGCCTCTTCCCCGCCGACAAGGCCACGCAATACGCCAGCGCCAACACGCAATTGGAGTGGATGAGCATCGGGGCGCTGTCCGACTTCGAGCCGCGCATTCAGGTGTTCGGCGCGTTGCCGCGCCCGCGCGACGACGGCGTGATCGAGGCGCTGGCCTACAGCGAGCTGGCCAACCGCATCGGTGTGCAGGCCGGCGAAGACTACATCCTCTACGGCGCGCCCCGGCGCGGCCTGCCGCCGATCCAGCAACGCATTCACATCAGCGGCATCTGGGCCGAGGAGAACCCCGACGACCCCTACTGGTTCTATCGCCCGGACGCGCTGAGCGATAGCCTGCTCGTCACCGAGGCGATCTATGCGCAGCAGGTTGCGCCGGCCATCCCGTTCGACGCCGAATTGAACCTGTGGTACTTCCTGGCCGACGGCAGCGGCCTGGACACCGATAGCGTGATGCCGCTGCTGGGCCGGCTGGGCCGATTGGGCGCGGAGCTGACCGCGCAGCGCAACGGCCTAGCCGTGCGCATCTCGCCGGTCGCTTCGCTGCAACGCTATGTGCAGGCAACCAACGAACTAACGTTGCTGCTGGTGATCTTCAGCGTGCCGCTGCTGGCCGTGGTGCTGTATTTCGTCGTCATGGTGGCGAGCATGGTGGTGCGCGAGCAGGAAGGCGAAATCGCCGTGCTGCGCAGCCGTGGCGCATCGGCGCTGGGCATCGCCCTGCTATACACGATCGAAGCGTTGATCGTCGGCCTGGTCGCGCTGGGTGTGGGGCTGGCCGCCGGCTACGGTCTGGCGTCGTTGATGACGCAGCTCTCGTCGTTCCTAGTCTTCTCGGGCGAGCCGGCGCTGCCGGTCCGGCTCAACAGCCAGGCGGCGCGCTTCGCAATCGGGGCGGCGATGGTGGCATTTCTGGCGGCGTTGATCCCGGCGCTGGGCGCGGCGCGGCGCACCATCGTGTCCTATCGCTCGTCGCAGGCGCGGTCGCTGCGCCCGCCGTTTTGGCAACGCGCCTACCTGGACGTGCTGCTGATGATCGCGGCGGGTTACGTATACTTTCAACTGCGCCAGTCCGGCGGCATCTTGCTGGCCGACGATCCACGGCGCGCCGCCGACCCATTCGCCGACCCGGTGCGCTTTCTAGCGCCGGTCTTCATGCTGGCAGCGGCGGCGCTGGTGCTGGTGCGCTTCTTTCCGTTGGCCATGCGCGGGCTGTCCGTCCTCGCAGCGCGGTTGCCGGTGGGCACGGCGATCCTGCTGACGTTGCGCAGCCTGGCGCGCGCACCAGCGAACTACATCGGCCCGCTGTTGCTGCTCATCTTCACCATGGGGCTGGCCGTGTTCAGCTCGTCCATCGCGCTCACGCTGGATCGCCACCTCTACGACGCGACCTACTTCCGCACCGGCGCCGACATCCGCCTGGTGGAGACGGGTGACCTGAGCGTGCGCACGTCGCCGTTCGGCATCGCACTGGCGGGCGAGGCCGGACAGGCGCCCGGCGCTGCCGGGAGCCCGGAAGAGGAGGAAGAGCCGGTGTACTACACGTTCGTGCCCGTGCAAGAGCACCTGCGCATTCCCGGCGTGCGGTCGGCGGCGCGGGTGGGGACGTTCGGCGCGCGGCCCAACGTGCGCGACGCGCCGGAGCGCGCGGAGTTCATCGGCGTAGATCGCGTGGACTTCCAGCTCACGGCCTATTTTCGCGACGACTTCGCGCCGCAACCGCTGGGCGCGCTGATGAACCGGCTGGCGCTCAATTCGGACGCGCTGCTCGTCGGGCGCGACTTCCTGGGACGCAACAACCTGCGCATCGGCGAGCCGCTGGTGCTGACGATCGAGGCGGTCGGCTTCGGCAACCGGCCGATCACCTTCACGATCGCCGGCGTGTTCGACCTGTTCCCCTACGAGGGCCGCGAACCCCGCGAGATCTTCGTGGGCAACCTGGACTACGTGTTCGAGCACATCGGCACTGCCTTGCCCTACGACGTGTTGCTGGCCGTCGAACCAGAGACGACGCTGGATCAGGTCGTGGACGCCGCCGGCACGCTGGGTTTTTTGGTGCTGAATGGCACCGACGCGCGGCAGGTCATCCGCGCGGCTCAGGCGAAGCCGGAGCGCCGCGGGGTGTTCGGGCTGCTGTCGGCCGGCTTCATCGCCGCCTCGTTGCTCACCGTAGTCGGGTTCGTGCTCTCGGCGGTGATCACCTTTCGCGGGCGGCGCATCCAACTCGGCATGTTGCGCACGATCGGCCTGTCGGCGGGGCAGATGGCGGTCTTCGTCGCGCTCGAACAGATCTTGCTGATCGGGCTGGGCGCGCTGGCCGGCAGCGCGCTCGGCGTGATCGTCAGCCGGCTGTTCATCCCGTTCATGCAGATTGGCGGGGCGATGGCGACGAGCGTGCCGCCGTTCATCGTGCGCATCGCCTGGCAGGACTTGATGTTGATCTACGCCTCGCTTGCCGTCGCGCTGGCCGTGGCCATCGGCATCATGCTGATCTCGCTGCGCCGCCTGAAGGCGTTCGAGGCGATCAAGCTGGGCGCGGTATAGGAAATTGAGAATTGAGAATTGAGAATTGAGAATTGAGAAGTCGGAGGTCAGGGTTCAGGGGTCAGGGGTCGGGAGTGGGGAGTGGGAAATGGGAAATGGGAAGTAAGGAGTGAGGAGTCGGGAGTCGGCTTTTGACGATGTTGCATTCACGAGCTATCTGAGCATCTATGAAACGCATTCTTCTCGCGCCTGTGGCGCTGTTGCTTTCGGCGTGCGGCCTGGTCAACCCGCAGCCGCCGGCCACACCGACCGCCATCCCCACCGCTGCTGCGCCGCGCCGGCCCACCTATACCGTGCAACGCGGCCCGGTCGAGCGCAAGATCGAGTTCCTCGCCCGCATCCAGGCGATAGAAGATCAGCCACTCGCTTTCGAAGTCGAAGGCCGGGTGGCGCGCGTCAACGTCAGCATCGGCGACGAGGTGACCGCAGGCCAGGTGCTGGCCGAACTGGATACCTCCGACCTGAAGAACCAGATCGAGCAGGCGCGCGTGGAATTCCTCACCTCACAACTGGTGCTATCGCGCACGCTGGCGACGTTCACCGAAACGCTGCAGGCCGCCGAGATTGACCTGGACGTCGCCCAGTTGCGCCTCGCCCAGGCTCGCGCGCGGAACTTCGGCCCGTCCATCGAACTGGCCAAGGCCGAGATCGCGCGCGCCGAACGCGCCCTAGCCGACGCCAACGCCGGACTCAACTCGGCGCGCAACAACGAGGCCGACCGCGACATGATCCCCGGCTTCGAGCGCATGGTGCTGGATGCGCAGATCGCCCTCGCCCGCGCCCGGGCCGAATACGAGCGCCTGTTGCAAGAACAGGCCGCGCATCAGTTCGACATCAGCATCTTGGCCAAAGAGGTCGAGCGAGCGAAGCTGGCGCTGTCGCGTGTGCAGTCGTCCATTGACCCCAACCTCGAACGCGCCGTGGAAGTCAGCCGGCTGACGCTCGAACGGCTGGAGGCGCAGCTCAGCCGCGCGCAGATCGTCGCGCCGTTCGACGGGCGGGTGAGCAGCCACAACCTGGCCGTGGGCAGGACCGTGCGCGCGTTTGATCCGGTCATCATCATCTCGAAGCCGGGCGGGTTGGAAGCAGCCGCGGAACTCAACCAGAGCCGCCTGGCAGAGATCGCCGTCGGCCAGCCGGTATCGGTCACGCTGAACAGCGTGCCGGGCAAAGTGTATCGCGGGGTGGTGCGTCGCCTGCCACAGACCGGCGCCGCGACGACGGCCACCGACCGGTCGGTGCGGGTGACGGTCGAGGACGCCGACGCCGACTTGAGGGAAGGCGACCTGGCGCGCGTGACGATCATCACCGCGCGCAAGGATTCGGCGCTGTGGCTGCCGCCGCAGGCCATCCGCAACTTCCAGGGGCGGCGCTTCGTCGTCGTGCGGGATGCCGAGGGCGAACGGCGCGCCGACGTCAAGCTCGGCCTGCAGGGCGACGACCGCGTGGAGATCTTGGGCGGCGTGCTGGAAGGCCAGGTCGTGATCGCGCCGTAGTGCTCTGGGGGCGTTCGCCAACGAGGGCAGACATGCATATTAAGGCGCGCTCTGCCCCATTCGGGGCACAAGTCTGCAGCGCGCCCCACCGTGCGACGTTTTGCCCCTATACGCGAACGCCCCCGGGTGCTACAGCTTGGCGTAGAGGAACCAGAACTTGTCGGCAGGCGCGGCCGGCGCCAGCTCGGGTTCCCAGATGAACGCGCCGGGCTTGAAGCGCATGCGCAGCCGGCCGTCCAGCATGCGCAACCGCGAGAGCTGATCGCCCAACTGCGCGACGTCGTCCTTCAACAGCTCGAGCCGGAAGCGCGTGTGCACCCGTTCGGCGTAGCCGGAACGCGGCGCGTTATAAGGTTCGGGCTGCGCCGTGGCCTCGTGGCGATCTTGCAAGAACATCTCCCAGCTATCCAGCCGGCTCTTGAACTCGCGCCGCGCCTTGTTCTGATACAGGTCGGGGATGCGATGGCGCACCTTGCGCACTTCCGCCTGAGCCGCCGCGAGGACATCGCCGATTTCATCGGGATGTGCCTCGCGCAGCGCGTTCAACCGCCACTCGGTCTCCAACCACGCGCCGATGGTGAGCTGCGGCATTTGAATCCCATCAACGCTGCCGACGGGGTAGAAAAGCACTTCGGCGTGCAGGTAATCGTCCATCTGCTCCGCTGCCACGCGCGCAAAGGTGAGATCTTGTTTCAAGTTCATGACGGGCCTGCCTGGGTATGAGATTCGACCAGATGCGCGACCTCGCGCCGGCTGTTGCGCCCCGTGGCGTAGAACTCGGTCCATTCGCCCTGACGGCGGATGAGGAAGCGCTGCATCGGGTAAACCAGGCTGCCGGCTGCGCCGATCAGCGCCATCACCAGGCCGGGCCACCACAGCATATCACCGGGAGCGTAGCGCACGTCAACCACCGCGCCCTGCGCCGGCTTGAAACGGAATTCGATATTGCCAATGACCAGCGCTGGCTGAACATCCGTATCGGTGATGACGCTGCCCGAAGGCATGGCGAATGCGCGCAGCCGCACGGGTTGGCCGGCGGATTCCGAAGCCGTCAGCGCCAAGGCCAGCCGCGCTTCCGGCACGGCGATGTAGCGCTCGGGCTCGTCGGCGCTGAGCGTGACCAGCAACTCGGTCGTGGGCGAGACGAAGTTTGACGCGCGGATGAGGAGCGGCCGGGCATCGCGTGTCGTCGCGCTCAGACGGTATCCCGGCATGATCTGGCGCAGTACGATATCCAGGCCGGCGGCGCGGGTTCGCCCGCCTTCCCTCAGCGCCATGGACGAATCACCCGGCTGCAACACGGCTGTAACGCGAGTGGGCTCGCCGGTCGCATCGTCCAGCGTGATGGCGTAACCGTCGCGCAGCGGTGTCGCCGCACCGGCCACCACCATCCTGTCCTTTGCTTCCCAGCCGGCGATCAGGTTGAGCAGCAGTCCGGCCGCAGCCAGGATCAACCCCAGATGCAGCGCCACAGACGCCAACTCCGCCCATGGGGCGCGGTCGGCAACCAGCACATCGGCCACAGGCCGGACGACGCGATAGCGCCGGGCGCGCAGCCGTTCGGCGAGATCATCCAGCGGGAGCGCGTTCACGGTCACGCGCGCGCGTCGCTCGTCGCGCAGTTCGCCGTCGCGTTTGCCGCGCCACACGTCGGCCAGCCGCGCCAAGCGATCGGCCAAGCGCAGGCCGGCGACCGGGAGCAACGCCGCCAGCGCCATCCGCCACCAAACCGCCTGAGCGACGTTGTTGAAGCCCAGGCTGTTCAACGGCTCGTACAGCATATCCTCGCGCCGCTTGGCTTCGGCTTCCCAGCGGCTGTAAGCCACCGGATCGGACGTGCCGGCGGCCGGCTGTTGGGGCAGGATCACCATCGCGAGCAGGCCCGTTGCGATGACCGCACACAAAGCGATCAGTAACGCATCGCCGGTCAGCGACCGCCATAGTGCGCGCCATGCGTCGCGGTCTTCGATGGGATCGGCCAAAATGGTCATACGCGGGTTATGAGATGTTAACCTTCCTTATGCTCCAACATTCACACCGGCTTCAGCCTCGTCTAACGTCCCCGGCGATCATTAGGCGTTGTGGGCTGTGGTCAACTTGCGACAACGGCTCCGCGCTGATTATAGATATTCGCGCTGCTCGACGCGCGGCAGCGATTTCGCCGTCGAGCAGTTTCATACCTTGAGGTAACGGAAAACCATGATGAACAAGCGACTTCTTTCGATCATCGCAGCGACGGCCATCCTACTGTCGGGCTGCGGTTCGATCCCATCGTTCGTGCGCTCGCTGGCCGAGGAGGCCGAGTCGCGCACGATGGCAGCCACGCGCGAGGAGGAAGCGGGGACGATCACGCCGGTCATCAACGCACCGGTCGTCGCCCAACCGACACCGACCGCCATCCCCGACGCGGCGCGCGCCAAGTTCGACGAAGAGGAGGCCGTGCTCATCAACCTATATGAGCGCGTCAGCCCGGCCGTGGTTTCGATCGCGGTGGGCCGGAACACCGGCAGCGGCGTGATCGCCGCCGGGTCGGGGTCGGGGTTCGTAATTGACACGGCCGGCTACATCGTCACGAACAACCACGTCGTGGAGGGGGCCGACCGGATCAACGTGATCTTCTCGGATGGCACACGCGCGCGCGCCGAATTGGTCGGCGCCGATTCGTACAGCGACCTGGCGCTGTTGAAGGTGAATCGCCCGGCCGAGCGCCTGATCGCGATCGAGCTGGCCGACTCGGACGAAGTGAAGGTGGGCCAGCGCGTGGTCGCCATCGGCAACCCATTCGGCCTGGCCGGCACCATGACGCTGGGCATCGTGAGCGCGCGCGGGCGCGTGCTGCCCGAGGCGTCATCGAGCGGCCAGGGCGCTTTCTCCAACCCGGACATCATTCAGACCGACGCTGCCATCAATCCGGGCAACTCGGGTGGGCCGCTGCTCGACACCCGTGGCCGGGTGATCGGCGTGAACACCGCGATCCGCACCAACAACCAGGTGGGCTTCGGCCAGCCGGTCAATAGCGGCGTGGGCTTCGCCGTGCCGTCGAACACGGTCAAGCGCGTGGTACAGGCGTTGCTCAACGAAGGGCGCGTGCGCTATCCGTATCTCGGCATCCAGGGCGCGTTCAGCTTGGCCGAGGTGGGGGATCAGTTCAACCTGCCGGTCGAGCGCGGCGTCGTCGTGGGCGGCGTGGTGGAAGGTGGGCCGGTCGCCCGCGCTGGGCTGCGTGGCTCGACCGTCAGCCGCAGCACCGGCCGGATCACCAGCCTGGGTGACATCATCCTGGCGTTCAACGGCCAGCCGATCGGCGACTACGAGGAGTTGATCGCGCTGCTGGTGAAGAATCATCAGCCGGGCGACCGCGTGACGCTGACGGTGTGGCGGGATGGCCGGCAGCTCGACCTGACCGTGACGCTGGGCGAGCGACCGCGATAGGGCAATGAAGCCAAGAGAACCCCGGTTTCCGCGAGAAACCGGGGTTCTCGATTCCCTCACCCCTCGAACTGCCGCACCGTCGGCGTCTTTAAGTTGATCGCGAGGTAGGTTGCCAGACACGCCAGGCCGCCGAATAGCGCCGCTGCCGGCGCGCCCCAGGTCTGTGCAATCCAGCCGATCAACAGGCTGCCGAACGGCGCGACGCCCTGCAACGCCCACAGATACGTGCTGATCACGCGGCCGCGCAGCGCGTTCGGCGTGACGAGCTGGATGATGGTGTTGCTGGTGGCCAGCGAGGTGACCGTGCCCCAGCCGAATAGCGTCAGGAGCGGCAGGGTGAGCCCGATGTTGCGGGACAGGCCGATGCCCAACAGAGCGATCGAGAAGGCGAACTGGCCGGCCGTCATCAGCCGGCCCTTGCAGTGAAAGGCGCTGAGCAAGGTGAGCATGACCGCGGCGAGCAGCGCGCCGATGCCCTGCGCCGTGACCATGGCGCTGTTGCGCGCGGCGACCACAGCGTCGTTGTCGTTCGGCTGCGCCAACACATCGCGCGCGAAGGCGGGGATCTGCTGGATGACCGGGAAGGCGAACAAGCCGGGCACAGCGGCCATGACGATGATCAACCCGATCAGCGTCGTTTGACGGATGTAGCGCTGGCCTTCACGGAACTGTGCGAGCGCGTTGTTCGGTGAGGCTGCGCGTGGATGATCGCCCGCCGATGCCGCATCCGGCCTGCTCGGATGAATCGCCAACAACCCCAGGATGACGACCAGGTAACTGAGGCCATTGAGGAAGAATGCCCAACCCTCACCCCGTTCGGCGAAGATCAACAGCAGCGGCGCGGAGAGTGCCGGGCCGACCACGCGTGCCACGTTGAACGCAGTCGAGTTCAGCGCGATCGCGTTGGGCAGCCCCGCTTTGCCGACGATCTCGACCATCATCGCCTGGCGCGCGGTGATCTCGATCGAGTTGGCCGCGCCCAGGACGAAAGCCAGCGCAATGATCCACCAGATGGTGACGACGCCGAATAGGGTGAGGAAGGCGAGCGCAAAGGCCTGCACCATCATCACCACCTGAAAAGCGATGACGGTATTGCGTTTATTGAGCCGTTCCACCCACACCCCGCCGGGCAGAGTGAACAGCAGCGAGGGCAACGTGCCGGCGACGCCGATCAAGCCGAGGTAGATCGGCTGGCCGGTGATGCGATAGGCCAGATAGGCTTGCACCGTAGTCTGCATCCACGTGCCGATCAGCGAGATGAACTGCGTGACCCAGAAGATGCGGAAGTCGCGCGAAGCAAGCGCAGGGAAGCGAGGTCTCAGCGTGGGCACCGGCGCTATTAAACCCCAATCCGCCCCAATGCGACAAACGGCGCGATAATCCTTATCATGCACTACGCCGAGTTCAAAGCATCACTGGCATCGAATGAGCCGCCGGTCGGGCTGAGCCTGGCCATGCAAGCATTGTGGTGGGACGCCAAGGGTGATTGGCACAAAGCACACGCCTGCGCCCAGGCGCAAGACGACGCGGACGGCGCGTGGGTGCATGCCTATCTGCACCGCAAGGAGGGTGACGCCTCCAACGCCGGCTACTGGTATCGCCAGGCGCGTAAGCCTGCTTTCACCGGCTCGCTCGAGGCGGAGTGGGAGTCGCTCGTGCAGGCGTTGTTGCGTTAGGCCAACGAGTCGAGAAACCGCTTCGCCTGCGCGCGCAGCGCGTTCACTTGGTCGGCTTTCATTTTGCGCAAGGCCATCACCGGCATGCTGGTGCGCGGATTCGCGCCCAGGGCATCGGCGTTGCGCGCGACAAAGTCCCAGTACAGCGCGTTGAACGGACAAGCGCGCTCACCTAGGCGTTGCTTGGGGGCGTAGCGGCAGCTTTCGCAGTAGGTGCTCATCTTGTGGATGTAGTTGGCGCTGGCGGCGTAGGGTTTGGTGCCGACGATGCCACCGTCGCCATACATGCCCATGCCCACCACGTTCGGCGTCACCACCCAGTCGTAGGCGTCTACATACGTCGCGAAGAACCACTCGTTGACCTCCTGCGGGCGGATGCCGGCGATCAGCGCGAAGTTGCACAGCACCATCAGCCGCTGGATGTGATGGGTATAGCCGCGTTCCCACACCCCCTTCACACACTCGCGCAAGCAGGCCATCTCGGTCCGCCCATCCCAGTAGAACTGTGGCAGGGGCCGCGTCGCGTTCAGGGCGTTCATCTCGCGCAGCCGGGGCATCTCACGCCAGTAGCAGGCATAGACGAACTCGCGCCAACCGATCAGTTGTCGGATGAAACCCTCGACCGAGTTGAGCGGCGCGCGGCCTTCGCGATACGCCTGTTCCGCCGCCATACATAGCTCGTCGCGTTCCAGCAGGCCGATGTTGAGCAGCGGCGAGAGCATCGAATGGAACAGCACCGGCTGCCCGCGCACTATCGCGTCTTCGTAGGGGCCGAAGTCCGGCAGGCGATGGGCGATGAAGTCGGCGAAGAACGCCAGCGCACCTTCGCGCGTCACCGGCAAGGCGAAGCCATCCAGCGCGCCCCAGGCCGTCTCCACCTGAGCGACCTCGGCGATGACTTCACGGGTGATGGCGTCAGGGGCGAATGCAGGCACGCTGGGAATCGGAAGTGGGGAGTGGGACGCGCGCCAAGCGCGCGGCGGCGGTCGGCGGTTCTCGCTGTCGAAGTTCCACTTGCCGCCGACGGGTTGGTCCCCGTCCATCAGGTAACCGGTGCGCCGGCGCATCTGGCGGTAGAACGTCTCCATGAGTGGCGACCGACTCGTGCCCAGGTCCTCCGGCTTGGCCAGGAAGAAGCGCGAATTGAGCAGCAAAAATTCGGCAACCGGATTGCCTCCGGCCTGGCTCAACTGCTTCACGAAGGCCCGACCCTGCCAGGTGTTGGGCTGCATGACGACGATGCGCTCCGGCGCGTGCTCGGCGACATGGGCGCGCAGGCCGGCCTCGAACGTCGCAGCCTTGCGATAGTCCACCTGCCAACCCGCGTCGCGCATGGCCTGAGCGAAGTGACGCATCGCGCTGAGCACCAGGATGAGCTTGTGTTTGTGCCATGGCCGCGAGCGAATCTTGGCCGCACTCTCGATGAATAGCAGCCGGGTGTCGGTTGGACTAAGCCCTTCTCGCACCAACCAAGCCGGCCAGCGATGCGAGAGTTGATCACCGAGGATCCAGGCCGTCGTGTGGATCCCCGATTGGGGATGGTGGGTTCGGGACTGACGATTCACACGCGCTTACCTTCCAGGACTTGCGACTCATTCACAGGGTTGACTCGCGCGCCACAGCGCCGCGAGATCGGCCGGCCGGACGGCCTCGGTCGCGATGCTCCACACCCGCGCATCCTGCACGGCCCGGATGCCCGCGCCGTCAAAGTCGGTCAGGACGAACGGCGCGACATCCAGCGGCCAATCCTCCAACGAGGACACTGCATAGACGATATGGTCGCCAACCAACGGCTCGTCCGAAGCGTCTCGCAGCCAATCCGGGGCGCGAACCACGATGACGTTGTCGGCGCGAAAGCCGCGCGCCACGTCCACCATGCGCTGGTTCATCGCGCGCCATTTGGGCGTGGCGATCGGCCGCGCGAATGGCTCGAACCACACCCCCGGCGCGTTGCGCAGATACGTTAGCACCAGCCGCAACCAGTCCTCGGCCGCTTCGGCCTGTTTGCGGGCCGTCTCGCCAAGGTCGTTGCGGTAGGCGAGGATGACGAGCATCCCCAGCGCGTTGGCCTGGTCAACGAACGGCGATACGACCGCCGGCACGAACGTCGGCGCGATCTCGCTTTGTTCTACCGGCAGTCGCACGACCCGCGCGCCAGCTGCGGCCAGTTCATGCAGGCGTTGGGTTGCATCGTGATCGCTATGCGCCATCTCTGCTAGCGTGGGCAGGCTCGCTCCGTGCAGGATGACGGCATTGCCCCTGGCGTCAACGACCCACCGTCCCTCGACGCGCAGCGTGCAGTACTGCGGAACGGCCGGCGTCGGCGTGGCAGCCACGGCGAGCGGACGCCCACCGCACGCACAGAGTGAAAGCACGGCCAGGGCGATCACCGGCCAGCTCAAGGGAGCACACAACGCGCCGCTTGGCTGACGGATCACCGAACGATGTATGTTCACTTCGAAGAGTATAAATGTCCGCCAATCGGGCAATATATCTGCCGCAGTATCCAAATTTGCTATGCGCCTGTGGTATAACGCGCCGCGATCGGATCCGACATCGTCGCTCAAGCAGCCTCCGGCTGAGTTCTCGCCACAGCCGGCATAGCAGCACAAAACGGAGCTAGTGCGATATGACCTTCACCAACCAGGCGTGCAAGACGTTCTTTGCTGTCGTGATGGGGGTTTCAGCCCTCGCTTTCTCGCCGCAATCAGCGAATACCGCCGGCCTGCGCAACGCTATCGCTCAGACAGGCGCGCTCTACCGGCCCGGCTACAACCTGCTCATCAATCCGGGGCACGAGCACCCGGGGATCTATTTCGCCGGCCGCGGCGAGATCAACGTGACATGGGGATGGTTGCCCTTCTGGGAAGAGCCGCCTGAAGGCGTTGATCCACGCGATCCTTACTTCCGCACGCCGGAGTTCCGGCCGGTCTTCCAGCACGAGTATCCCTATCGTGTGCACAGCGGCGGCGGCTCGAACCGCTGGTTCAACTTCTTCGCCCTGAACAAGAAGGCTGGCATCATGCAATACGTGATCAACCTGCCGATCGGCGCGCCGATTCGCTTCACCTCCTGGTTGCAGCTCTGGTCGAGCAACCTGAGCGAGCAAGCCGAGATCCCGCCGAAGTCCATCCAGGACGGCGGCCTGAAAGTGCGCGTATGCATTGATCAGGATGGCGGCCCGCGCGACATGACCGATGCCAATCTGATCTGCTCCGAGTGGGCACAGCCCTACGACCGCTGGGAACAGATTTCGGTGGATGGCGTAGCGATGAACAGCGCGGTGAACGTGCTGATTTGGAGTTCGGCAGAGTTGCCGGTCGAGCACAACGACATCTACGCCGACGATAGCTGCTTCGAGATCTTGTCCGCGCCAGGTGCCAAGGGCATCTGCCTCGGGCAGGGATTCATCGAGACTGGGCCGGGCGTCGTCCCGCCACCGGAAGATGTGGTCAACATCAAGCCTTCGCCTCAAGATCAAGCGAAAGCGAAACCACAGCCGGCCAACCCGCCGGCTCTCATGGTGGTGAAAGCACCGGCGGGTAGCCAGCCTGCGCTCGCCGTCAACGCGCGCAGGAGCCTGAACATCCGCGCTGAGCCAAACCAAAAGGCGAAGGTCATCAGCAGTGCCAAGCGCGGCGCGATCCTTCCCGTGCTGGGCAAGAGCAAAGATGGTAAGTGGTTTCAGGTCGAGCAGCAGGGCAAGAAAGGCTGGGTGCTGGCCAGCCTGACTCTGCCGAACGCGGCAGCACGGGCGACGCCAGTGATTGCGTCTACCGGTGCCGAAGAGTCAGCGGGAAAAGACAACAAACAGTGAGCTGGCAGAGAGGAAGAAACCAGGTTTCTCAGAAGCCTGGTTTCTCATTTTGTGTGCCATGCGATGCGCCGTGATGTTCTGCTCGATCGTTGCATTCGCGCTTGCCGCGTGCACGCGCACCGGCGCATCGGGCAAACCGATCCTGATCCCGACGGCAGTCGTGAGCAGCGGTGACATCGCCGGCCGGTTGATCGGCGGTGCGCTACCCACCCTGGATGCCCCCCCTGAACGCCCGCTCTACGTGCTCAACGTCACATTGGACTATGCCGGTGGCAACGTGCATGCCCAGCAGCGCATCGAGTTCGTCAACCCCACCGGCCAACCCATCAGCGAGGTGAAGTTCAACGTGCCACCGGCGCGGCGGGCCGGCGCGGTCGAATTCCGCGACGCACGCATCTTCGGCCAGGCCGAGCCGTTACCTTTTGACCTGACCGATGCTGTGCTCACCGTGCAACTGCCGGCCCCGCTGCCGCCCGACAGGGCCATCGCTATGACGTTCGACTTCACGTTCAAAGTGCCGCTGCAGGAAGTGATCACCGGCATCGGCGGCGACGACACCTCGCGTGGGCCGAACAGCCTGACGTGCGGCCACTGGTACGTCATGCTCGCGCCATTCCGCGACGGCCAATGGGACACGCCGGCCTATGTGCCGATCGGCGACCCTTACACGTCGGAGCTGGCCGACTACGAGGTGAGCATCCTCGCGCCGGAGGGCGTGATCATCGCAGGCGGCGGCGATGAGACGCGCGACGGTCGCCTATGGCGCTATTCGCTGCCCAAGGCGCGCGTGTTCGCCTTCGCTGCCAGCAACGTGTACGAGGTAGATACGCTCGAAGAAGACGGGGTCACGTTCATCCACTACGTCTATCCCGAACATCGCCACACGAGCGCAGCAGTGCTGAACACCGCCGCGCGCGCAGTGCGGCTGTTCACGAGGCTGTATGGGCCGTATCCCTACCGGACGCTGCGCATCGTGGAGACCGGCCGGCAGCAGGGACAGGAATACAGCGGTATGGTCGGCATCGGCACGACGATCTACGCTGGCTATCCTGGCCGCGGCGCGCGTCACGACCTGATCGCGACGACGGTGCACGAGGTGGCACACCAGTGGTGGTTCAACGTCGTCGGCAACGACCAGATCCGCTCGCCCTGGCTCGACGAGGCCTTCGCCCGCTATGGCGAGCTGCGCTTCTATCAGGAATACTACGACCCCGACGCCGATTGGTGGTATGGCTACTTCATCCTGGGCAAGGAGCGCGGCCGGCTGACCGGCGCGATTGACCTGCCGCTGAGCGCCTATCCCGATTCGCGCGCCTACATCAACGCAGTCTACCGGCGTGGACTGATGTTCCTCAACGACATTCGCAAACTGGTCGGCACAGCGACGCTCGATGCTGCGATGAAAGACTACTACCAGTCGCAGACCTACAAGATCGCCGATCAGGATGCCTTCTTCGATGCGCTGGCCCGCCACACTTCGGAAGACATCAGCGGGCTGGTGAAGGGCTACTTTGCCGGCGTCGTAGACCTGCCTTGCCGCATCAGCAACAACGCCGTTGGATGCCGGCGGTGAGAGCGCGGCTCGTATACTCGCTCCCGTGCTCCGGCTCTTGATCGCCAACCCACTCCTGGTGTTGTTCCTCGTCGCCGGACTGGGCTATTGGGTGGGGCGCATCCGGCTCAAAGGCGCCAGCCTGGGATCGGCCGCAGTGCTATTCGTCGGCTTGGCCTTCGGCGCGCTCGACCCACAGATGAGCCTGCCGGACATCGTATATCAACTCGGTTTGCTGTTGTTCGTCTATACCATCGGCCTGAGCAGCGGCGCAGACTTCGTGCAGTCGCTGCGGGGAAGCGGCGCACGCATCATGTACTTCGTCGCGCTGATGATCACCTTCGCCGCAACAGTCGCCGTGGTGATGAGCGCTGTCCTCGACTTGCCGGCCGCGCTTGGCGCAGGCGCGTTCAGTGGCAGCATGACCAACACGCCCGCCCTGGCCAGCGTATTGGAGACGATCACGGCGCGTTCGCCGGAAGGCCCGCACGCGGACGCCCTGCCCATCGTTGGTTACTCCGTCGCCTATCCGATCGGCGTGCTGGGCATGATCGTCGTCTTGTTCGCTTGCAAGCACCTATTCAGGATCACGCCGGACGAGGAAGCGCGCCGCCTGAAGGCCTACCGCGTTCAGAAGGAATCGGTGCGCGGTCGCGCCATCCGCGTCACTCGGCCGGACGCCACCGGCAAGACCGTCGCCCAACTCGACCGCGAGCACGACTGGGAAGTGGTCTTCGGGCGCGTCAAACGCGATGGTCAGGTGCAATTGGTTGGGGCCGATACACAGTTCCAGCTCGGCGATCTTGTCACAGTGGTCGGCGATTCAGACCAGACGGCGCGCGTCGCCGCATTCATGGGCGAGCTGGCCGAAGAACACCCGGAGCTGGAACGCTCGACGTTCGACTACCGGCGCATGTTCGTGTCCAATCCCGAGGTCGTCGGGCGCAGGCTGCGCGACTTGCCGTTGCGCCGCGAGTTCGGCGCGGTCGTCACCCGCATTCGCCGCGGCGACCTCGACCTGTTGCCGCAAGCGGACACGATGCTGCATCTCGGCGACCGCGTACGGGTGGTCGCCTGCCACGAGCGCATGGACGAGATCAGCCGCTACTTTGGCGACTCCTATCGCTCGGTAAGTGAGATTGACGTGCTCACCTTCAGCTTGGGTATTACGATCGGCTTGCTACTCGGGCTGATCCCGATCCCCCTGCCTGGTGGGGGATCATTCAAGCTCGGCGTCGCCGGCGGCCCGCTGATCGCCGCGCTCATTCTCGGCGCGCTGCAGCGCACTGGGCCGATCGTGTGGAGCATCCCTTATAGCGCCAACCTCACCTTGCGCCAGTTGGGCACAGTGCTCTTCCTAGCAGGCATCGGCACGCGCGCCGGCTACGCCTTCGCCGAAACGCTGCGGCAAGGCAATGCGCTGCCGGTGCTCCTCACTGCAGTTACGATTACTTGCAGCACAGCGCTGCTCACGCTGCTGATCGCCCACTTCGTCTTCAAGATGCCGTTTAGCCTGGCGTCGGGTGTGCTATCCGGCCTGCAAGGACAACCCGCCGTGCTGGGCTTCGCACTCGAGCAAGAACGCAACGACATTCCCAACATCGGCTACGCGGCTGTGTTTCCGATCGGCATGATTGCCAAAATCCTGCTGGCGCAAGTCGTGCTGCTCGCGCTGGGTGCGCGCTGATCTATCACGCTACCGCGTCGTCCTCGCGATCGCAAATACGCGCTTGCCCACTTCGACGCCGGGATAGAGCTGGCTCTGTGGGATAACTTCCGGCGCCTGGTGCGCGCTCTTCCAGATCAACCGGAACGCGGGCCGGCCGCTGCGCTGGCGATACTCCAGGCGAATGGCATAGCGCCGGCCTGCGCGCAACACCGCGTCTGCCCCGTAGTGGCGACCGCCCTCCCATGCGATCATCTTGCCTTCGACGAGCGTGCCGTCCCAGCAATCTATCAACAGCCGCTCATCGAGCCACAAACGGAAGCCGACGTCGGGCCGATCGTCGCTCCTCAAAGAAATCTCGTAAACGTCGCTGAAGCGTGGCTCAATCGCGCCGGTCCAGCGGATGAAGATGGCTCGATCTGCGCCGAAGGTTGCCGAGTCGAAGCGATCGAGCCGGTGGGCGATGCGCACATCGCGCGGCGTGGACTCGTCGCCCTCGAAATACTCTGCGAACAACCCGATGCCGGAGCCGGCCGGCGGCAGCGGCCTGCATTGATTCCACGCCTCCTGCAACCGGTGAATCGCAGTGATGACCAGGGCGCGGTCCACCGCGGCATATTGAGGCTGGGCGCGTTCCAAATCCGGGAGCAGCTCGGCATGCAGGCGTTCTACAAAAGTCACCTCGTCGCCGACCAAGCCGACATAGGAACGGCCATCGGCGCATTGCTTATTGAACTCGTGGATGAGCAGGTAAAGCTGCATGCGCCGGACGTTGGCCGAGAAGACGTGGTAGAGCGCCCGGTGCGCTTGATCGAAGAACAGCGTCCCCGCTTCGTCGTCGGGATACACGAACCCGCGCGACGCATCGGCCAGCTCCAGCGCGTTGACCTGCGGCGGCCGGCCGGCCAGGCGCACGTAGGGCGCGTAAGCCTGCGTCATATCCATCTTGATCCGCACCAACCGGTGATGGATGGGATACGGCTCACCGCCATCGCGCCCTTCGAGCGCCTGCAGGAACGCCTCGCGACCCTCGGTCACGTCCGGCAGGCCGGGGTTGAACGTCCAGGCAGCAAACCACCACGGCAGCGCCCTGGCCGCTGCTTCCGCCTTGCGCGGATGACCGTGATAGATGAGGTTGCCGGCAGCGAACATGGGATTGTGAATCGTGACGATGCGGTTCACCTCGGACGGGATTTCCAGGAAGGCGATCGGCCAGCGCTCGAACATCGCCGATGGGGCGTTCGCACCCAGCGCCCGCTCGCGAATTATGTGTTGAGCCAACAGCAGCGACCGATACTTGGCTGCCGACAGCGCAGCGGTACCCTCATCGCCCGTCGGCGGAGCGGTCAGCGCCTCCACCGCGTTGTAGATCGCCCACAAATTCGCTTCGGTCGGGTTGGCCAAATAAGCGTCGTGCAGCGCATACCACGCCTGCTCGCTGCCCGGCTTCGGCACGCGGGGCTGCGGGACGGCCCAGACGGCTGCAGCGTCCTGCGCAGCGCCGCCCGACAGCCGCGGGAACGGCACGCCCAGCGCCTGATTACGCGCGTCGAAGGCCAGGATTTCGTTGCGCGCACGCAGCGCTTTTAGGATGGAGTCCACTCGGCCGTTGAATAGCGTTGGCATCTGCGGCACGAACGTTTGCAGCGCCGCGTTGTAATCACGCTCCTGAGAGGTGGCACCTGCGATGAGCCGGCTGCTCGGTTGGAGCAATCGGTCGCTCACCGGGTCGAGCGGCGCAGCATGCAGACCATATTTGTCGCGCAACGCATGGATCATCCCGACGATGCTGGCGGCGTCGGCGGGCGGGAGGTGCCAATCGTCGCGGCGGAGGATGACGCTGTCGTCGAAGTCGAAGTGGGCGATCTCTAGTCCATCCGGCCCGTGGCAGTGAACGCACGCAGTGCCGCGTTCGTCCGGCGCGCGCCAGGCAGCCAGACCTGCTGCAATTGCTGTATCCGGCGCAGGCGCGTCACCCTCCCCCGCCGCGGTTGCCGTCGTCAGGGTGAAGACGGCGGCGAGGGTGAGCACGAACCAAACAGCCGCGCGCGCTCGGCGCGCATCCACGACTTGCATATGAGCCCTCACGGCAGGCAGGGTGAAGCCAAGCGCCCGCGCCCTTCATCCCGCCAGAGGCTCGCAGAAGCACTTCGAATCCCCCTGCGTCTTGCGACACAAAATGGAAATGATCTATTACGCTGTTCATGATGCTAGCCAAACTTGATGCATTCGTCTACAGCGATTAGAACAATGTTGTAGACGAGTAGAGCAGGCGCTTCGACGCGAGTAGGCGACGCGTCGGCTACCTGCGCGCTGCAACTCAGCCAGGGCGCGCCATGTTGGAGCGGGCGTATTCCTCGCACCGATAAAAAACGTTTACCGAACGTTCATGCAAGTGAGGTATAGATCGTGGGTAGCAGCATCATACGTGCTGCGTAAGGTGGTCGTCGAGTCGTAATCAGCGCGAATCTCTGGGCGCTGAGTACAATCGCCGGCCAAGTCAAGGTGCAGACGTGTACGAGGAAGGTAGACGCTTCTTTATTAGCTCCTACAGCTTGCCAGCCACCTGGCAAATCGAACAGACCGATATTGCCACCGCCGCGCCGCTGGCGGCTATAGAGGAGGAAGTCGAGACCAGGCTGTCTTACCCGACCAATTCGCTGCCGTTGACCGAACTCTGCGGCGCGAGCACCGACGTCGTCATCGTGTGCGATGGCGCACCCACCGATGAGGCGCGCCTCGCGATTTTGCGCGGCGTGTTGTCGCACCTAGAGCGCGCAGGCATCGCCCCCGACCAGGTGACGCTGTTGATCGCCGCGCCGAGCGACGAAGTGCCTGCCGACGCCGAACCGCCGCATGGCGTCAGCGCAGCGCTTAGTCGCCTAGGAGATTACGCCGGCCGGATTCGCATCTTCCAGCACGACCCCGAAGATGTGCGCGAACTGGACGACATGGGCAACTTCGAAGGCGTGCCGCTCACGATCAACTACCGGGCTGCCGAGGCCGATCTCCTGATCGCCATCTACGCGATGCATCTGGACGACGACGCCGGATGCGCCGGCAGTTGCGCGACCGTCACCCTAGGCGTAGTGGGAACGCCTACCCGCCGCGAGCTGCGCACCACGCGTTTCTACGACGACCGCATCGAACCATCCGCGCATGATCTGCCGCTCTTCCAGCGCGTCATGCGCGAAGGCGCCCGGCGCGCCGGCCTGATGTTTGCCGTCGGCGCGTTGGTAGATGCAGGAGGCCGTGCGCTGGCCATCCGCGCCGGCGCGCCGGCCAATGTGGACGATGCGCTCGCCGATCTGGCCCATACGTTGCGAGAATCCGATGTGGACGCACCCAGCTATGACGTGGTGCTGGCCGAGCCTCACTGGAGCGGGCGCGCCGGCGGCAGCCTGTTCGACGCCAGCCTGGCCGCCATCCACATCAGCTTGGGACGCAATCCGATCTTGATGCGCGGCGGCCCGCTCATCCTGCCCATCGAGCGGCACGAAGACGACAGCGCCCCTGCCCGCGCGTTCTACGATGCGCTGGCGAACGCGCCGTCGCCGGAGTCGGTGATCAGACAACTGCAGGGACGCAGCTTACACACCGGCGAAGCGCGTGCCTATTTACTGGCCCACGCCATGCAGCGACATCACCTCATCGTCGCCGGGCCGCAACACGAGCGCCTGGCCCGCGACATCCACTTTCTCTCCTCGTCCAGCGTTCGCGAAGCTGCCGAGCTGGCCGAGAACTTTGCCGGCGCACACCCGCGCGCGCTCATCGTACGCCATGCGCTGAGCACGACGCCGGTCTTCCGCGGATCGCTCTTCGCCTCCGATCCCTTCGAAGACCGGGAACTCGTCCCGTCGCGCTGGAATTGAAGCCCGGGCTGATGTTAGGATTGCGCCCCAGGCACAACTGACGCATGTGGCGCGATTACTTCATCCCCGATTCACTCGATCGAACGCTGACGCTGCTCGCCGAACATCGAGGCGAAGCGCGCATCATCGCCGGCGGCACCGACCTCGTCGTCGAGTTCGACCGCAAGCTGCGCCCGCCGTGCACGCTGATTGACATCTCGCGCTTGCCTGGCCACGGCGATATCCGCCTGGACGATGCAGGGTGGATTTACCTCGGCCCGCTCGTCACGCACAACGACGTGGTCGCGTCCGACCTGTGCGTGATGCACGCCTTGCCGCTGGCACAGGCCTGCCGACAAGTCGGCGCGCCGCAGATCCGCAACCGCGGCACGGTCGCCGGCAACCTGATCACCGCGTCGCCGGCCAACGACACGATCACCGCCCTGATGGCGCTGGACGCGTGCGTGACGCTGCGTTCGACGCGTGGCGAGCGGCGCGTCGCGCTTGCCGACTTCTACACCGGCGTTCGCCAGACGGTGATGCAACCCGACGAGATGTTGGTGGACATCGCCTTTCGCGCGCTGCAGCCGAACCAGCGCGGGGCGTTCCTCAAGCTCGGCCTGCGGCAGGCGCAGGCGATCGCCGTGGTGAACTGCGCGGTCGTGCTGACGATGAACGACGATGGTCGCATCGCCGATGCGCGCATTGCGCTGGGTGCGGTCGCGCCGACGATCATCCGCGCGCCCCAAGCCGAGCGCGAGCTGATCTGCCGGACACCAGACGAGGTGACGATTCGGCGCGCCGCCGAGCTGGCCGCACAGGCTGCCCGGCCGATTGACGACATCCGCAGCAGCGCCGCCTATCGGCGCGACGCGACTGCCGTACTCGTGCGCCGCGCGCTTTTGTTGGCAGCGAACCGCGCTCCACACGAGGGGTGGTCAGAAGCGCCGGCGCTGCTGCGCCTTCCCCAACCGCGCGATGTCGCCGCACCTAACGCTGATGACGCATATCCGATCTCGACCATTCGCACAACGGTCAACGGACGCGCGTATGTCATCGGGGACGCCGACGCGCGCGAGAAGACGCTGCTGCGGCTACTGCGCGAGGACTGCGGATGCATCGGCGTGAAGGAAGGGTGCAGCGAAGGCGAATGCGGCGCGTGCACCGTGATCCTGGACGGGTGCGCGGTGATGGCGTGCCTGACACCCGCGCCGCGTGCGCACCGGGCGACGATCATCACGATCGAAGGCGTCAATGCGCTAGGACACGCCAACGGACCGGATGACGCGCTGCATCCACTCCAGCGCGCCTTCATCGAGACGGGCGCGGTGCAATGCGGCTATTGCACGCCCGGTTTCATCATGAGCGGCGCGACGCTGCTGTGTGAGCACCCCAATCCATCGGACGCGCAAATCAAAGAGAGCATCAGCGGCAACTTGTGCCGTTGCACGGGATACTACAAAATCATCGAGGCTTTCCAGCGCATAAGGAACGATCATGAGCGAGCAAGCGCACGATGAGACCGATCGGTTGATCCAAGCCTTCCTGGGCGGCGAGGAACAACCGCTGCCGGCAGATCACCGCAGCGGATACGTGGCCGTGGTGGGCAAACCCAACGTCGGCAAGTCCACGCTGGTCAACGCGCTCATCGGCCACAAGGTCGCCATCATCTCGCCCAAGCCGCAGACGACCCGTCGGCGCATCCTGGGCATCCTCACCCGCGACGACGCGCAGGTGCTCTTCCTCGACACGCCCGGCGTGCACGAACCGAAGCAGGCACTCAACCGCTACATGATGCGCGAGGTGGACGCGGCGCTGAAGGACTGCGACGCGATCCTGTTCGTCACCGACGTCAGTCGGTTGCCGACCGACGAAGACCAACGCGTCGCCGAGCGCATCTCCCGACTGCCGCAACCGAAGCTGCTGGCGATGAACAAAGCCGACCTGCTCGACCCGCGCGACGTAGTCGAACACGTCGCGGCGCACGAGGCGCTGCTTCCCCAAGCGAAAGCGGATGTGTCCGTTGAGGCGGACCAGGAGTCGGCCCAGCCGTCTTTCTCGATTTTCGATGCGCAAGGCTCGATGCTCACCTCGGGCACGCGCGGCGACAACCTGGATAAGCTGCTGAGCATGATCCTGAAGACGCTGCCGTACGGCCCGCGCTATTTCCCGGCCGGGCAGTTCACCGACCAGAACCAGCGCTTCCTGGCCGCCGAGTTCGTGCGCGAGCAAGCGCTGCACTTTCTTGAGCAAGAGGTGCCACACGGCATTGCCGTTGCCATCGAAGAGTGGCAACCGCGCCCGAACGGCGTGATCTATATCGCGGCAACGGTCTACGTCGAGCGCGAATCGCAAAAAGGCATCTTGATCGGCAAAGGGGGCGAGATGCTAAAGAAGATCGGCGCAAACGCGCGCAAGGAAATCGAGCGCGAGCTGGGCACGAAAGTCTATCTGGAATTGTGGGCGAAGGTACGCCCTGGTTGGCGGCGAGATGATACCTGGGTCGCTCGCTTGATAGGTGGGAGCACATAGCCCAAAACGCAATCTGCAAAAAGATGACCTCACCTCATTGCACCATCGAATTGGCAACGCTCGAAGGCGGCATGCGCGCCGTGCGCATGCAGAACCCGTTCATGACGGTGGACGTGCTGCCGGACAAGGGCGCAGACATCTTCGCAACGATCCATCGCAAGACCGGCGTGGACGCGATGTGGAAGTCTCCACTTGGGCTACGCGGCCTGAGCGAAGGCTGGTCTGCGCCGCAATCGGAGGTCGCCTGGCTGGAGCACTACGAAGGCGGCTGGCAGGAGCTGCTGCCGCATACCGGCCCGCTGGAGACATACAAAGGCGTCGAGCTGAGCTTCCACGGCGAAAGCTCGATGTTGCCCTGGCGCTTCGAGATCGTGAAAGACGCCGGCGACGAAATCGAAGCGGTTTTCAGCGTCCAGCTATTCCGTTCGCCGTTCACCCTCCGCCGGCGCATGGTGATGGACGCTGCGACGAGCTGCGTGCGCCTGATCGAGCGGGTGACCAACGCGGCCGGCGAGCCGATGGACTTCGTGTGGGGCCACCACCCGGCCTACGGCGCACCGTTCCTGAGTGAGCACCTGCGGCTGCAGACCAATGCCCGCTCGGTCTATACCGATCCGGCTTACGACAGCGCGTTCTGCCGCGCCGTGCCAGGCGCGACCACGCAGTGGCCATTCGCGCAGGGCAAAGACGGCCGGCCGCTTGACCTGCGCGGGTTCGTCTCGCAGCGTGAGCGCAACTTCTTCATGGGCTACTTGAGCGACTTCGACGGGCCGCCCTGGTATGCGCTGCTCAACCACCAGCTCAACGTCGGCGTAGGCGTAGCGTGGTCGGGGGATGTGTTCAAGCACCTGTGGTTCTGGCAGGAGATGCGCGCCTCGACCGGCTTCCCGTTCTATGGCCGCACCTACACCATGGCGCTGGAGCCGCACACCAGCTACCCGCATGGGCTGGTGAACGTGATGAACACCACGCGCACCCATCGCACGCTGGAGCCTGGCGAATCGCTCGATGCTGAACTGACCTTCGCCATGTTCGACTGCACGGGCGACGAGGCGATCCAGCGCGTGGGATTGGATGGGTCGGTGGTCTGGTAGGCGCGCAAGGATGGGGGGTGGGAGAGACGCACGATGTTGCGTCTTTGCCACCTCACGACGCGTCCCTCATCCCTCGCTCACCCCGGCAGCTACAATGCTGCAGGAGGTGCCCCACATGTCTGTGCTCACCGATTTCGGCCTGGAGAAGTTGCGGACGCTTGCCGAGCAGCAGCACACCGCTGCGCCGGCGCGACAGGCCGACGAGCCGCCGCCCGACCCGCGCATGCTGCGGACGCGGGCGATCAAAGCACTGTGGTTCGGCGCGACCATGATCGCCGGATTCATCTGGTGGGAGTTGATCCTGGCCAAGCTCATCGGGCAAGCGCGCGTGGCGCAAGGGCGGATGGATCGCTTCGTCAAGCTCGCGCACGACTTCCGCAACTTGGCCGTCGAGCTGGGCGGCGTGTGGATCAAGCTCGGCCAGTTCCTCAGCAGCCGCGTGGATCTGCTTCCGCCACAGGTCATCGCCGAACTCTCCGGCTTGCAGGACGCCGTGCCGCCGGCGCCGGCCAGCGCCATGCTGCCGGTGATCGAGCGCGAGCTGGGCCGGCCAATCGAAGACATCTTCGAGGATTTCGATCCGGAGCCCGTAGCAGCCGCGTCGTTCGGTCAGGCCTACCTCGCCACGTTGCGCACCCCATCGCCCAACGGCCAGGCGATGGCCAAGCGCGTCGTCGTCAAGGTGCAGCGCCCGCATATGCGGGCCATCGTGGACACCGATCTGCGCTCGCTCAAGACCATCGCCGGTTGGTTAAAACTCTACAAGCCGATCCGCCGGCGCGCGAACGTGGACGCACTGGTCAAGGAGTTCAGCGAGGTGGTCATGCAAGAGCTCGATTACGAGCAAGAAGCGCGTAATGCGCAAGAGTTCGACCGCAACTTCGCCCGAGACACCGGCGTGCGCGTGCCGAAAGTCTACGCCGAGTTGACCACGCGCCGCGTGATTGTGTTGAAGAACGTCGAGGACATCAAGATTTTGGACTTCGAGGGGCTGGAAAGCGCCGGCGTGTCGCGGCACGAAGTGGCCAACAAACTGTTCGACACCTACCTGCGCCAGGTGTTCGAACATGGCTTCTTCCATGCCGATCCACACCCCGGCAATTTGTTCGTGCAACCGCTGGATCGCGCGACCGCGCGCGCGTGGAAGGTGCCGATTGGCGAGGGCACACCCTTTCGCTTAACCTACGTGGATTTCGGCATGATGGGGCGCATCCCACCGGCCTTTATGCAAGAGCTGCGCGAGTTCATCATCGCCGTCAGCCTGAAGGACGCGCGGCGCTGGACGGCTGCAGCCCAGCGCATGGGCTTCTTCCTACCCGAAGCCGATCTATCGCGTGTGGAGCAGGCGGTTGGCGCACTCTTCGATCGCTTCTGGGGCGTGGCAGTGAACGACATCAGCAACGTCGAGTTCGGCGAGATGTATGCTTTCGCCACGCAGTTCCGCGACCTGCTGTCCGACTTGCCCTTCCAGATTCCGCAGAACGTGCTGTATTTGGGGCGGGCGGCCAACATCCTGGCCGGCATGCTGACCGCTCTCGATCCTACGTTCAACCCGTGGAAGGCGATTCAGCCCTTTGCCAACGGCATCGCCGGGCAGACCACCGGCCGCACAGTGCAAGACGTGCTCAACGAAGGCGCGCGCCTCATCCGGCAAACCATGCAACTGCCCAACCAGAGCGAGGCGTTCTTCTCGCATGCGCTGAACGGACAGCTCGAAGTCCGCGCCCAACTGAGCCCGAAGTCCACCGAAGACCTGCGGCGCATCGAGGTCAGCGTATCGCGGCTGACGTGGGCAGTGGCTTTTGCGGCGTTGCTGGTGTGTGGCACGCTGTTGACCATCAACGCGATCGGCGCGCTAGGCGCACTTTGCTTCGCGTTGGCGGCGATCGCATTCGTCCGGCTGCTCCTCCTCTGACGCCGGCGCAAGCGCGCGCCGCACTGCATGCTTGGACTGCTACAATCGCCGATATGGAAATCACGTGGTACGGACAAAGCTGCTTCCGCATGACCGAACGGGCCACGCTTGCAGTCGTCACCGATCCCTATAGCGCCGGCGCCGGCTTGGAGCCGCCCAAGCTGAAAGCCGACGTCGTGACGATCAGCCGCGACCACCCGCGCCACAACAATATCAACGCCGTGATCGGCGCACAGCGCGGCGATGTGCGCAAGATCACCGGACCGGGCGAATACGAGATGGGCGGCGTGTTCATCACCGGCGTGGCCATGCGGCCGGAGAAGAAAGGCGCCGACCACAAATGCACGGTCTATGCCTTCAACTTCGACGGGCTGAGCGTAGCGCATTTAGGCGGGCTGTCTTTCGTCCCCACGCAGTCACAGATAGATGCACTCGAGACCGTAGATGTGTTACTCGTGCCGGTCAGCGGCGACGACGAACTCAACCCGGCGCAGGCCGCCGAGGTGATCAGCATGATCGAACCCAGCATCGTCGTGCCGATGGGCTACGGTCCGAAGAACAAAGACAGCCTCAACAAGTTCCTGAAAGAGATGGGGCTGACCAACCCGCAGACGCAAGATGTGCTCAAGGTGACGCGCAGCAGCCTGCCGGAAGATACTCAGGTGGTTCTGCTGGAGATGAAACAGTGATAGCCCGCATCGCCGTACACGACCATGGTTAGACTCGTCTTCAGCTGGAACATCAAGTCGGACGAAGAGACTGCCTACTTCGAGTTCATCGTACAGGAGTTCGCACCCCAGATGATCAAGATGGGCATACGTCCCACCGAAGCCTGGTATACGGTATATGGCGAGGGGCCGCAGATCATTATGCCGGCCATTGCAGCCGACCGCGAATCGCTCCTGCGGGTGTTGAGCAGCGATGAATGGCTCGAGCTGATAGACAAGCTCAACAACTTCGTCACCGACTATCAGTGCCGCATCTTCGACTGATCACTCGTTGAACAACTCACCCACACTGCGACCTTCGTGCACGCGGCGGATCACCTCTGCCAGCAGCGGACCGACGGAGAGCACCTTGATGTTGGGGAGCATGCGTTCCGGCGGGATAGGCAGCGTGTTAGTCGTGACGAGCTCCTTTACCGGCAACGCGCGCAGGCGCTCGGTCGCCGGCGGGGCCAATACCGGGTGCGAGCAACTCACGTAGATGTCGCGCGCGCCGTGCTCCTTTACCACCCGCACGGTGTTCGCGATCGAGCCACCGGTCGAGATTTCGTCGTCCACGATGATGACGTTCTTGCCGTCCACGTCACCGATCACCGTCAACACCTCGGAACTGGCGTCGTTGCCGGTGCGGCGCTTCTCGACGAACGCCATCGGCACTTGCAGCTTGGCCGCGAAGTTGCGCCCCTTCTTGGCGAAGCCGAGGTCCGCCGTCACGATCACCACATCTTCTAGTTTCTTCTGCGCGAAGTACTCGTTCAAGATGTGAAAGGCAGTGATCTCATCGCCGGGGATGCTGAAGAAGCCCTGGATCTGTCCGGCATGCAAGTCCACAGTGATGTAGCGATCCGCGCCGGCGATCTGGATCATATCGGCCAACAGGCGAGCGGTGATCGGCACGCGCGGCTGATCTTTCTTGTCGCTCCGCGCGTAGGCCAAGTAAGGCACGACAACGGTGATCCGCCCGGCGGAGTCGCGGCGCAGGCAGTCAATTGCGATGAGCAACTCCATGATGTTATCGCTCACCGGCGGGCACATGGTCTGGATCAGGAAGACATCCTGCCCGCGCACGCTTTCATGCAGTTGCACGAACAGGTTCTCGTTGGGGAACTTGATGATCTCCCGGCCGCTCAACGGCACGCCGAGGTAGTCCGAGATCTCTTGAGCAAGTGCAGGATGGCTGGTTCCGCTGAACAGTTTGATGCTGCCGTACATGCGAGGGTCCTTACACTGACCGCGATTCATGGCAGTCTCGAGAACGCCGAAGCCGTGACCATCCTGGAAATCAACCGTTAGCGCAGTTTGGATTCAACGTCTTTCGCGTGCTACCTATTGTAGCGGCGCTTCAGCCGTTATCAATGCACGCGCGCCCAGGTTCCACGCAGGTTTCACCGATGTCGCTCTCGCGGCGTGGACGAACGCGATAATGTGCGAGTCCTTCGCTCAGTGTTTCACAGCAGCGATGATCTGGCCAAGGTGCTCGCGAGCGTGGTCGGGCCAAGAGAGCATTCGCAGCGCCAGGCGACGGTAGCTGCCTTTGCGGGCGACGAATTCATCAGGCAGCGCGTTGAGCAGGGCTACCGTCTCGGCCTCGTTGCGCTTGAGTTCGGTGAGCAGCGCCTGAACCGTAGGGAAGCCGTTGATGACCGCATCGAGCCGGATGCGCAGCGCGCCGGTCTCTCTCTCGTACCACGGCTCGTTGCCGGCGATCATGTCGGTGAGCCAGGTGTGCAGGTTGCGTTCCTCCGCGATCAGATGCGCCAACACGTGGCGCGCGCTCCATTCGCCCGGCGCCGGCGCGCGCGCGGCTTTCTCTTCGCTCACACCCTTGAACGCCTGGGTCAGGTCGCGGTTGACCTCGGTGTACTTGCGCGCCACGATTTCGGCCAGTGCCTCGGCGGTCGCCGGCACCTCGGGCATCGGTCGCGCCGAGAGCGTGACGGTGGCGTTCATCGTCTTGCCGTTGCGCCGGAAGACGACCTTGACTTTGTCGCCTGCAGCATGGCCGTTTAACGCCGCGCCGATTGCATTCCAGCTCGGCGTCTTCTTGCCGTTCACGCTCAAGATGACGTCGCCTTGCTGCAAGCCGGCTTCGCGCGCGCCCATGCCTTCGGTAACGCCATCCAGCCGAACGCCCTCGTCTCCCGGCTTTGGCTCGCCGATCTCCACGCCCAGCACCGGCTGCCGGGCCAAGCGCAGGTCAACGCCCGTCTCCAACACCGACTTGAGGTTATCCAGCGCCGCGTTCCAATTGGCCTCGCACGCATCGGCCGTCTTGAGCCACAGTTTGCTATCGCTGGAATCGGTGAGCTGCAGCGAGGTGATGCCATCTTTGGTGGAAAGGGTGATGACGCACTGGGAATAGTCGCCCTCTGTGTCGCCACGCAAGTCGAGGGCGATTTTCTTTTCGGGTGCCAACGCCGTGTATTTGCCCATCAGGGCATGGCCATCGTCCCATTGGCAATACAGCCGGCCGCCGACGCGGGGCTGCACCATCGCACCGTCACAGAACCATTCTCGCAGCGATGTGGCATTGGTGAAGGCACGGTAGACGTGCTCTGCCGGGGCGTGGATGGTGCGTTTGAGAGAGATGGTCTTAGTAGCCATGGTGCATAAGTGTAAACACAGAATGCCCCACTTTTCAATACCGGATGCGCTCGCAGGGGCATTCCGGGCGACCGAGCTGCATACTCCGGCGGAGAACGAATGTTAGCACATCCGTTCTAAAAGGTCAATTTTGCTGCTACAAGACCGTTCGGTATCACTCATAGCGCAGCGCCTCGATCGGATTGAGCTGTGCCGCGCGCCAGGCCGGATACACGCCGAACAAAACCCCGACGAACACCGAGAAACCCACCGCCAGAGCGACTGCGTCGGCGGTCACCAGTGCAGCAAATTGCCCCTGCGAGAGCAGCGCAACCAGGTTCGCCAACGCCACGCCCAGCACGATGCCGACCAATCCACCCAGCACCGAGAGGACGACCGACTCGATCAAGAACTGAGTCAAGATCACGCTGCGCCGCGCGCCGATAGCCTTGCGCAGGCCGATCTCGCGCGTGCGCTCTGTCACGCTCACCAGCATGATATTCATGATGCCGATGCCGCCCACGAACAGCGAGATGCCGGCGATGGCGGCCAGGAAGACCGTGATGGCGCCGGTGACCGCGCCGATCGTGTTGAGCAGGTCGCGCTGGCTGGCGATCGAGAAATCATCCTCGTCTTGGAAGGTGATGCCATGGCGCTCGCGCAGCAGTTCGGTGGCTTGCTGGATTACTGCGTCAATGCGCGATTGGTCCACGGCTTGGATCAGGATGATGCCGGCCAGCGGCTCGCCCTTGGCGTTGCGTTGTGGGAACAGGCGCTCGGTCGCCGTGGTGATCGGCATGGTGATTACATCATCATCGCTGCCTTCGGCACCGCCCACGCGCTGGGCCAAGACGCCGACGACGCGGAAGAGCACACCGTTGATGCGGATATCCTGGCCGGTGGGATCGCCGCCATTGGGGAACAGTCGGCGATACGGCACATCGCCCAGCACCACCACACGCGAGCCGGCGCTTGTCTCCTCTGGTGTGAAGTAGCGGCCGTAGAGCAACTTCGCGTCGTTGAGCGCCCGGTATTCCGGCACCGTGCCGCGCACGCGCGTCTCATGTTTGGATTCGCCGGCCACGGCGCGGCCGGTGCCGCTCACGATCGGCGCGACGATCTTGGCGTCGGGTACGCGCGACTTGTCGCGCAACGCCTCGGCGTCGGCTTGGGTGAGCGAGAGCGCCGTGCCGGCGCGCGCGCCTGGCGCGAACGCGCGAAAACCGGCTCGGTTCGCACCGCCGCCGATCTCGACACGCGCCGGCAGCACGAACACCAAGTTTGACCCTTGCCCCTCAAACTGGCGGTTGATGAACTCCTGCACGCCGTTACCCAGTGACAGCAACGCGATCACCGACGTGACGCCGATGATGATGCCGAGCGTCGTCAGTGCGCTGCGCAGTTTGTTGGCGGCCAGCGCGCGCAGGGCGACCTTCAGATTCTCGATGAACATACTGCTCAAATTTATGCTCCGACTCCCGACTCCTCTCTGAGGGGAGTTGGAAGTCGGGAGACGGAACAGTCGCAACTACTCGAACCTCAGCGCATCAATTGGATTCAGCCGGCTGGCGCGCCGGGCAGGGTAGATGCCGAAGAACAACCCGACCGCGACCGAAAAGCCCACGGCCAGCAGGACCGCGCCCGGCTGCACGATAGCGCTGAAGTCCACGAAGCGCGTGATGCCCAGTGCAATCCCCACACCGATCAGGATGCCGATCAGGCCGCCGATGAACGACAGCACGACCGCCTCGATCAGGAACTGGCCCAGGATGGCTGCCGGTGTGGCGCCGATGGCCTTGCGCAGACCGATCTCGCGCGTGCGCTCCGTCACGCTCACCAGCATGATGTTCATGATGCCGATGCCGCCGACCAACAGCGAGATGGCCGCAATCGCACCCAGGAACAACGTCAGCACACTCGTCACTGCGCCAAACGTATTCAACAGCTCGGTCTGGCTGATGATCGAGAAGTCGTCGGCGTCCTCCGGACCGAGCCGGTGACGCTCGCGCAAGATGTCGCGCGCGATTGCCTCGATCTGCGGCCGGGCGGCGTCGCTGGTCGCCTGCAGGTAGATCGTGGACAGGATGCGCTCGCCCGTGCGCGCTTGAGCTTGACGCTGGAAGAGGCGCTCCTGCGCCGTGCTGAGCGGGATGAACGCGATCGCGTCCTGGTCGCCGAGGAACGACGATCCCTTGGACTCCATCACGCCGATCACGCGAAACGGCACATCGTTGATCTTCACCTGCTTGTCGAGCGGATCTTCATCGGGAAAGAGGTCGTTGACCACCGTCTGGCCGAGCACTACCACGCGCGCCCGGCCGCCGTTGTCGGCTTCCTCGATGAACCGGCCGCTGATCGCCCGCCAGTTGCGCACCTGGGAAAAGCTGGGCGTGACGCCGCTCACCTGCACCTGCGACGTGCGCGAGCCGTAGGCGAAGTTGCCGATCGAGGTGAACTCGGCAGCGTGCGCCTCGACGTTCGGCGTGCCGGCGACCACGGCGCGGTAGTCACCCATCGTCAGGAAGGACGACTGCCCAAACGTGTTCTGCCCGCCGCCGGGGCCGCGTTGAATGCGGCCCGGCACGATGCCGAGCAGATTCGTCCCCGAGCTGGTGAACTGATCGTTGATGTATTGCTGCACGCCCATGCCGATGGCCAGCAGAGCGATCACCGCGCCGACGCCGATGCTGATGCCGATCATGGTCAGGAACGCTCGCAGCCGGTTGGCATCCAGCGCGCGCAGCGCCAGCTTGATCGCTTCGACGACGTCAATGTTCATCGGTCTCGCAGGGGTTCATCGGGACAGGCGATCACCTGGTCTTCCACCGGCTCGTCGCCGACAATCCGGCCATCGGAGATGCGAATGATACGCCGGGTGTGCGCGGCGATGCGCGGGTCGTGCGTGACGAAGATGACCGTGTTGCCGCGCTCCATGTTCAGGCGCTGGAAGATGCACATGATCTCCGCACCACTCTTGGAGTCGAGGTTGCCGGTCGGCTCGTCGGCCAGGATGATGGCCGGATTGGTCACCAGCGCGCGCGCGATTGCCACACGCTGCTGTTGGCCACCCGAGAGTTCGTTCGGGTGGTGGTTCAGCCGATTGCCCAAGCCGACCGATTCGAGCGCAGCGCGGGCGCGTTCGCGCCGCTCCTTGGGCCGCACGCCGGCATAAATCAGCGGCTGCTCGACGTTGTCTATAGCCGAGGTACGCCGCAGCAAGTTAAACGACTGAAAGACGAATCCGATCTTCCGGTTGCGGATCTCGGCCAACTGGTTGTCGTTCAGCTTCTCGACGTCCACGCCGTCCAGTTTGTAGCTGCCGGTCGTGGGCTGATCGAGGCAGCCAAGGATGTTCATCAACGTGGACTTGCCGGAGCCGGACGGCCCCATGATGGCAACCAGTTCACCGGGATAGATTTTCAAGTCCACCCCGCGCAACGCCGGCACCTCGACCTCGCCCATCTTATAGATCTTGGTGATGCCTTGCACGTCAATGACGGGCGTCGGTGTTACTTTGCCGTTGCGGTAGCCATTCATTCGCGCTTCACCGAGCGCAATCGTTTCAACCATACTCACCATCCCAGTCACAGCCAACGATGAGATGCGCCAATCGTTCGCTGCAGCTCATTGGCCCAGAATGTTCGGCGCGCTCGGCGCGACGACCACATCGCCCGGCTTGGCACCGGAGAGGATTTCGCTAAAAGCGTCGTTGCGCAGGCCGGTCTTCACTTCTACTTCGGTCACTTGCTGGTCGTTCACCCGCAGGGTAAGGAAGGTCTTGCCGGTATTTCGATCACGGCGCACTGCCCAGTTCGGCGCCAGCAACACGCCGTCGCGCCGGTCGAGCACGATGGATGCGTTGGCCGTCATGCCGCTGCGCAACTCCACATCCGTCGCCCCTACGTCCACGCGCACGTCATATGACACCACACCGTTCACCAGCTTGGAAGTCGGAGAGATGCGCACGACTTTGCCCTTGACCTCGACACCCGGCAGCGAGTCCAAGGTGACGTTGACCTCTTGGCCGACCTTTACTTTGGCAATGTCAATCTCGTCCACGGTGATGTCAATGTGATACTTCGAGAGATCCACCACGACGGCGGCCGGTTGCCCGCCGGCGCCCACTGCCTCGCCCACCTTCACGTTCAGCGCCGCGATCACGCCGTCAATCGGCGACTTGAGCGATGCCTGATCGAGCCGGCGCTGCGCCTGTTTCACCTGAATCTCGGCCAGGCGCACCTGATTCTTGGCGTTGGCGACTTGAATCTCGGCGTTCTTGACTTGCAAACGCGCCTGCTGGAGTTGCGCCTCGGCCTGATCGAGGTCGAACTGTCGCGCGGGAGTGAGCACTTTGTCCAAGTTCGCCCGTGCGCTGAGCACTTGTTGCTCGGCGGCCTTGATCTGGGCCGCATCGGCGCCTGCGGCGATCTTATCGTATTGCGCCTTGGCCGAGTTGTAGTTGTTGGTCGCCTGCTCCAACTGCAGCGCTGCCGGGCTGGCGCCGATGCCGGCCGGGTCACGCTTATATGCCGCGTCGTACGCGCTTTGTGCCTGGCGCAGCGCTGCCTCGGCATTGCGCAGCGCGGCTTCGGCTGCGGCAAGGTCTTCCGGCGTCGGGCCGGCCTTCAGCTTGTCCAGGTTCGCCTGAGCTGCGGCCAGCGCAGCGCGGGCAGCGCTCACCTCGCTGGGTCGCGCGCCCGAAACCGTGCGGCTGTAGTTGGCCGTGGCGATGATTTCCTGCGCTTTTGCGTTTTCGACGGCTGTTTCAGCCTGAGCCAGCGCGCTCTTGGCCTGCTCGAGGGACGCCTGCGCTTGAGCCAGCGCCAGCTCCAGATCGGTCGTATCCAGCCGGGCGATGACGTCGCCCTTCTTCACCGCGTCGCTCTGGTCGAAGAAAACCTCGGCCACGATGCCGGGTTGTTGGAAGGTCAAGCGGATCTCGGCCTCGGGCTCGATGTTGCCGGTCGCGTTGACGGTAGCGGTCAATGTGCCATTTTCGAGGATGGCCACGCGCTGAGCGGCCGTATCCGCCGTTGCGCCAGGTCGAGCACACGCCCCCAACAACAACGCGCCTGCCAAGGCGGCGACGATATAGACTGACTTCGGATAACTTCGATTCACCCGTGCGTTCATGTGAACTCCCTCTGGCTCAAGCTGAAAATAGAACAGGATGTTCTCATCGAACATCCAGGCATGACGACGCGATTCTATCGGCGAGGGATTAACGTTCGATAAGTGACCGCGCATGGCGGCGCGACGTGCTGGCGCATTGTGCAATAATCGGAGGCCGAAATGGCTAAGGCCACGACGAACAAGCCGATCAGCAAGACCAGCGCCGTAGTACAGGACTTCTTGAGCGAGACGTACCTTGAAGCCAGCGAGTCAGGCCGCGTATCGTTGCGTGCCCTGGCTGCGCGGCTGGGGGTGACGCCGCCGGCAGTCTCGCGCATGGCGCAGCGCCTGGTGCGCCAAGGATTAGTGCGGCGCGAAGGCGCGTGTGGCCTGGTGCTGAGCGAGGCCGGCGAGCGCATCGCCCTCAGAGCCATCCGCAAGCGTCGCATCTTCGAGGTCTTCTTGGTGCAGAAGCTCGGCTACACCTGGGACGAGGTGTATCCGGTCGCCGCGTCGGCTAGCAACTACCTCGATGACGAGCTGGTCGAACGGATGAACGCGCAGCTCGACCGGCCGGCGCGCTGCCCACACGGCGACCCCATCCCCACACGTGACGGTCGCATCCAACCCATCACCGACGCGCGCCTATCCGAGCTGGCCGACGGCGCACAAGGCGTGGTCAGCCGTGTCTCATCGCACGACGGCGATCTATTGCGCTACCTTTCCTCGCTCAATATCAAGCCGGGAATGCCCATCCGCCTGGTATCGCGCGCCCCCTTCTCCGGCCCACTGCGCGTGCGCGTCGCCAACGGCAACTTCCACGACGAGCACGTGATCGGCTCAGAGCTCGCGTCCAAAGTCTGGGTCGAAGTCGAGCATTGAGGGCGCCGATTACGGGTGACAGGTTACAGGTTACAGGTTGCAGGTTGACGGTGACTCAAGCCATCAGCGCCTTTAAGTGACGATAGCCGATCACCTGCAAGCCAATGCGGCGGATGTGCTCGCGCACGCGCTCGTCCATGAACGTCTCGTAGTCGCCGATTCGGCTGGGCAAATCCGGACTGATAGCGCGCGCCTCCGCCGTGTCGAGCGAGGGGTGGATGACGAAATGGGTGATGCCGGGTCGTAGCCCGTCTAGCGCCGCAAATACCTGCGCCAAGCGATGCTCCGGCTGGTCGAGCGGCATGCCGACGATGTGATCCACCATCGGCAGACCTTCCTCCTCGAGCGCGTGCAGCGTCCCGATTGCCCATGCGAGTGCCTCACCTTCGAACCCCCATCGGCGCAGCCGCGCTTCATCCAGCCGAGGAATCATGACCGGCACTTTGAGCTGCCGGGCGATTTGCACATAGGCTGGCATGTGTTTTGGATGAAAGACCGATCCCATGTGCGTATCGGCGTGAGTGGGAGAGATGCCGGATGCAAGTGCGCGCTCGACTTGAGCGATTAGCTCACGGCACACCGCCTCCGGATCACTCGACTGCTGGATAGCGGGCGTCGTGCGCGGGAAGTAGCCCTCGTCGTCCAACAGACCCGACGCCGGGTCACGCGTCGAAATCGGCCCCCAGCGCATCACATCCCACTCGCTGGTCAATGTCAGATGCACGCCCATATCCACATCCGGATTGGCGCGGCAATAGGCAGCGACTTTGGGGAACCACGGGCAGGGCACCATCACTGCGCCGGACGAGATGATGCCGGCGCGCCACAGATCGCTAAACGCTGCGCAACTCGCATGTGATAGGCCGATATCATCGGCGTGGATGATGACGACGCGGTCGCGATCGGAGAAGCCGAGCTTCTTGAGTATGGGGTTGGGATTCATGTGATCTTCTTTGGACGTAGAGAAGTTTGGGGTGGTTATAGCCGCTGCCGGCGAATAGTCAACAAATGGCAGTCGGTAGAATCCGTGCGATGCAACGCCTGCGCCTCCTCGTCGCTTCGGTGCTGTGCCTGTTCATGCTGACGGCCTGGCGCTTGCCGACGCCGCCCGAGCCACCGCCCGGTATCTCCACCCGCGCCTGGGCAGCAACTGCCGGCCCAGGCGCCGTCGCCGATGTGATCGTCACCTCACCTGGCTATCCCGATCTCTCGCCGGCCCGCATGCTTCGCACGAAAGCGGCGAAGACCCGCTTCGTCGTCGAAGCGCTGCTATCGCACGCTAATCGCGCGCAGGCCCAACTCCGCACCGATCTGGCCGCCCGCGGCCTGAGCTTCTTCCCGCTGTGGATCACCAACCAGGTCGTCGTCCGCGGTGTAGATCGCTCGACGCTGCGTTGGCTGGGCGCGCGGAGCGATGTGATTCACATTGACCTGGACGAGAAGACACGCGGCATCGAGCATCGGAGCGAAGACCAGCAACCGAAAGCCCACTTCCCACTGCCCCTGGCCCACTCGTTGGCCACAGCCGAGTGGGGCGTCTGGCGCGTGAATGCGCCGCAGGTGTGGGCGATGGGCTATACTGGCCAAGGCATCGTCGTCGCCAACCTGGATACCGGCGTGCGCTGGGATCACGCAGCACTGAAGGCCCAGTATCGCGGTTGGAATGGCGTAGCGGCCACGCACGATTACCATTGGTTCGATGCCGCGCCTAACGACGGCAATCCGCCATCGCCTGTCCCCGTAGATCTGAACGGGCACGGCACACACACCACCGGCACAGCCGTCGGCGACGATGGCCAGGGCAACCAGATCGGCGTCGCCCCCGGCGCAAAGTGGATCGCCTGCCGCAACATGGCCGGCCCAATCGGCATCGGCAGCGTAGCACGCTACGTCGCCTGCTTCCAATTCGCGCTCGCGCCGACCGACGTCAACGGCAACTCCCCCGACCCCAACCAGAGCGCCGACATCACCAGCAACTCCTGGGCGTGCGATCCGGACTACGGCGAAATCGGCTGCGATGTGCCAACCGCGCTCATCACCGCCACCCAAGCGTTGCGCGATGCAGGTATCATGGTCATCGCATCGGCAGGCAATCGCGGCAACGCGTGCCGCAGCGTGGTGCACGCGCCCGCCACCCTCGATCAGGCATTCGCAGTGGGTGCGACGGACAGCAGCGACGCCATTGCCAACTTCAGCAGTCGCGGGCCCTCGTCGCTCACCGGGCGCATCAAGCCGGATGTCGTCGCGCCCGGCGTCGGTGTGCGCTCGGCGCGGCCCGGATCGGCAACCAGCTATGGCTTCTCCAGCGGCACCAGCATGGCCGCCCCCCACGTCGCGGGCGTCGTGGCGCTGCTGTGGTCGGCAGTGCCCGGCTTGCGCGGTGACGTCGAGACGACCGAAATGCTCCTGCGCCAGACCGCACGCCGGTTGACAAGCGACGAATCATGCGGTGGCGTGCCGGGCTCGGCCCAGCCCAACAACACCTACGGCTATGGCATGGTGGATGCACTTGCCGCAGTGAACGCTGCGCTGAGTGCGCCCGTCGTGATCGCGCCCACCTCTGTGCACGTGAACCGGCCTTTCTCGGTTGTCATCAGTGCGACCAACGTCACACCACTCACGCGCACCGGCGTCGTCATCTCGATCAGCCTTCCGGCTACCCTCACGCTTATCTCGGTCGAACCGCCGGGGACGCTGGACAGCGGCACGATCTCATGGGCGTTCCCAAGCCTGGCACCATCGTCCACGCTCACCACGTCGCTAGTCGTCAGCGTGGCACAGCCCGGCATGGTTGCACATCGAGCGCATATCTGGTTCGACGGGCTTCCAACCCCCATCGCGGGCAGCCCGGCCACAACTGCCGTCCGTACTCACCAACTCATGCTTCCTCTTCTCTCAGTTTATGCTATCCTGCTCATAACTGACGAATAGATGCAATTTCCTGAGATCAGCCAGCTCATTGTCAACAAATGGTCAATACTTGACATGATGAGAGGTTAGGGAGATGAACAGCCAATCTTTCATCGATAAGTTGCTTCCAAGTTTGCTTTCGAGCAAAACTGTCAGGGATGTAGATAGAGAGTTCGAAGGAGGATTTGTCAAAATAATCAATCGAATGCTGGTGATCGGTGATTCGATGTATCAAATATCCAACATCTCCAGTATGGAAATCATTGATCTTTCCACTGAAGAAGATCCTCCGTTTCCCTGGGCTTTATGCTTAGTGGTCATATTGAGCCTAGTGATCACAATTGTAGGACTCTACACCATAGCATTGCAAGGTGACTTAGGAACAGGAATTGTCCTCTTTTCATTAGGGTCAATCCTGTTGGTTATTAGCCTAGCCGCTTGTAGGCACAGATTTAATAAAGTGATTAAACCCCTTTTTGCCTTAAGCTTCGTGATGAATTCTGGGACTAGAGCTTCCATTCACAGCAAAGACGAGACGTTTCTTAAACAAATGATGTTGGTCTTGTTCAAAGTTATAGACCAAGGTTCAAGCTCTGCCAATCAGTCTATCAGCTTTAATCTTGACCAGCGGAAGATACATTTTGACCAGCGCCATTATGAGATGACAGGGGCAATTCTGGCATCTGGGAACGTCTCAGGTCATATAGTAAACATTGTAACTCACGTTACGCAGCCAGTGTGACGGGCTGCAGCTGGCGCAGGGCGTCAAAAGCTGATTGAACGGCGTGCAGATACAAATGCGATTTCAAGGCAAAATGATTCGACTTGGATTTACGCTTGAGCATCTCGAGCTTGATGAACGCACACAAACTGGCAAAGATGTGATTGGTCTGCGTCGTGACCGTGTGGGCAGGCGAGCGTTCGAGCGCGGCATTCTGCTTGAGCGACTTGTGGAAGGGTTCGATCGTCCATCGTTTTTGATAGAGCGAGGTGATCCCATCGTAGGTGAGCGTGGTGTCGCTGGTGACCAGAAACAATACGCCGGTAGAGCCATCTTTGTTTGTAAAGACTTGCTTGGCCAAAAGCAGCGGGAAGCTCACATCTTCCAGATACACTGGCCGCACCGTGTTTGGTTCGATCACGACTTCATCCACACGCACGTAGATGCCGTGCCGCTTGTCGTCCGCGCTGAGCGCCACCTTGCGATTGGCCTTGAGCGGCATGACAAACTCCTTCTTCAGCTTGTGTTTGACGAAATTCATGTTGTCGGCCGCGGCAAACCACACATCGTTGAGCACGTATTTGAAGGGAATCTGGTTGATCACCGCTTGTTGCAGCATCATGCGGTAATACTCATTCTTGGTGATCGGACTTCGGCGCTTGGTCTTGCCACTCTTCTTGTCCACATACTGCTCGGTCTTGGCGATCAAGCGAAACTCCACTGGCAACGACAGCCCCCGACTGGGCACGTGATACAGCGCCGTCATCAGGTTGATGCCTTTGATCACCTCGCCGCTGGTGTGATCATAGTGCCAGCACACGATGTCGTTCTCGTCGCTGTAGGGTTTCTCGCTGATCGTGTCGTCCACGATCAGCACCCCATCCTCACTTTGAATCTGCCGCACAAATCGCTTCGTCACCTGCCACAACGCCGCCCCGCCGCGCTGTTGGCCGCTCAGCCAGCGGGTGATTTGGTCATGGCTGACGCTCCCTTCGACCACTTGACCCAACCCGGTTGCCGTGGCCTGTCCAAACGTGCACAACAGATAATCGCTATACAGGTCAAGCAAGTCTTGTGTCATGTCGCCATTCTATGGTCGCGCAGTCAGTTCGCGACTGCGTAACGTGAGATTGTAAGCTAGCGGAGGTGAATAGATATGTCCGGAACTAACGAAAAATCCATTAGGCTGACAAATAGCGTTTACGTCGGAGGGAATGTTGGGGGCAATATCTTCAACATCACTGGTAGCAATTCTTATACACTAGCTGAGGACTTAACCACTATACTGAACCAGATTCGCTCAGATCTTGAGAGAATGCCCCTCTCCGAAGAGTCAAAAGCCGAAATCGTGGAAGAGATAGAGACTATTGAGGCTCAGATGAATTCGCCTAGGCCAGAATCACCCATCGTCGTTGAGAGCCTAAGAACAATTCGTAATATCATCGAAGGAATAGTCGGCAATGCGGCGTATGCAATCCTACTTAAAGGGCTGGAACATCTCATATTAGAGGTAGAGCGTCTCGCCTGATGAGGCGAGATTACACACCTGTTAGTCTGCACTAATTACCTGACAGACAAAAGGCCTCCGCAATACCTCGTACAAGTTCCACAGGAACTTTTCTAGGCGCTCAAAGTTCTGCGCCTGTTACAACGCATGTTAGCTTGGTGAGTCTGAGGCAACGCGACGCTGGCTCTTTGAGTTCGTGGGAATATCGCTCAGTTAGGCTGTCTGAGACACGCGAAACGGGTTGAAGTCGGTTTGTGCGTCGTAGGCATCTACGCCTTCGGCACGCTTGAGCCAGCCGACGATGGCGTAGGTCACCGGCGTGAACAGGACCTCCACACCGACTTTGAAGACGTAGTTGGACGCCGCGATGTCCCACAACACCCCGGCGCTCATCGCACCGGCGAACGCGATCAGCACGAATAGAAAGGTGTCTACGGCCTGGCCGACGACGGTCGAGCCGATAGTGCGCGTCCACAGCCACCGGCCTTGCGTCATCACCTTCATGCGGGCCAGCACAAAGGCGTTGGAGAACGCGCCGGCCCAGTAGGCGATCAGCGAAGCGAGCACGATGCGCGGGGTGCTACCCAGCACGGCGTTGTAAGCATCCATACCGACGCGGCTTGACCATTCCGCCTCACTCGGTAACAAGCCGACGATCCACACCGTCAGGCTAAAGAGCGCAGCGGCGGCAAAGCCGATCCAGATCACGCGGCGCGAGACCGCGTAGCCGTACACCTCGGTCAGGATGTCGCCGAAGATGTAACTGAGGGGGAAGAGCAGTGTGCCGCCATCGAAGGTGAACGGGCCCAACGTGACGATTTTGGCCGACGAGGCCAGGTTGCTGATGATCAGCACAGCGACGAACAGGCCAATGACGACATCGAGGTATCTATACGAGCGCATCGCAACGATCTGACCGGCCTACCGATTCAATGACTTGACCGACCGATAGAAAAGTAGAAGAGTCTTCTGGCAATGACCTACTCTCGCGCGCGGTCGCCCACGCACTACCATCGGCGCTGACGAGCTTAACTTCCGGGTTCGGGATGGGACCGGGTGTGACCTCGTCGCTCGAATCACCAAAAGACTCTTCTTAATTAAAGCGACACTCTAAAAACTGAATAGGACGCAGCGTTGCGGGCACGACGTAACTCACATGCGAGAAGTTCGATTTCTCTGCATCATGTGAGAAGCAAGCCAGACGGTCATTAGTATGAGTCGGCTAAACGTCTTGCAACGCTTACACCTCTCACCTATTAAGCGAGTAGTCTTCTCGCGACCTTCAGGGGGATCTCATCTTGAGGCGGGTTTCCCACTTAGATGCTTTCAGCGGTTATCCCTGCCGCACATGGCTACCCAGCGGTGCTCCTGGCGGAACAACTGGCACACCAGCGGTGCGTCCATCCCGGTCCTCTCGTACTAAGGACAGCTCCTCTCAAATCCCCTACGCCCACACCGGATAGAGACCAACCTGTCTCACGACGGTTTGAACCCAGCTCACGTAACGCTTTAACGGCCGAACAGGCCGACCCTTGGGACCTTATCCAGCCCCAGGATGCGCCGAGCCGACATCGAGGTGCCGAGCGAGGCCGTCGCTGTGGACGCTTGGGCCTCACTAGCCTGTTATCCCCGGGGTAGCTTTTATCCGATTGCCACGACCTTTCCACTCAGCATCGTGGGATCACTAAGCCCGACTTTCGTCCCTGCTCGACGTGTTTGTCTTGCAGTCAAGCTCCCTTGTGCCTTTACACTCAACGGCTGGTTTCCATTCAGCCTGAGGGAACCTTTGGGCGCCTCCGTTACCTTTTAGGAGGCGACCACCCCAGTCAAACTGCCCGCCTGGCACTGTCTCCTATCCGGATGACGGATCAGGGTTAGGGCCAAAACTCCATCAGGGTGGTATTTCACCGTCGGCTCCACCGAGGCTAGCGCCCCAGCTTCAAAGCCTCCCACCTATCCTACACAGACGAAGTCCTAGCGCAATGCCAGGGTACAGTAAAGCTCCACGGGGTCTTTTTGTCCGGGTGCGGGTAAATGGCATCTTCACCACTAGTTCAATTTCGCCGAGTCCCTCGTTGAGACAGTGCTCCAGTCGTTACACCATTCGTGCGGGTCAGAACTTACCTGACAAGGAATTTCGCTCGGTTCACCTCGCCCTGTTTCCAGGGGAGCCGGACTTTATCTTTCTCGCTGTGTGTTCATCCGAGCCGCGATGGCGCGGATTCGTTCGATGCCTTCGGGCGTCAGGTGTTCTCCACGCTCCATTCGCCGCACGATTTCACGGAATCTCATGAAATCAATGCGCTTTTTGGTCTTCAGCGGATGACGCTCGAAGAAGGGGATCACACGCTCTTTCAGCTGTTTAATCCCTCTTACACGAAACGCCATGCGCTGATCGTGGTTTCGTCGCACCACGCCGCATCCGAAGAAGGCTTTGAGCGCATACAGGATTTGCACATCGCGTTCATGTTGAACGACGGTGAATTCAGGCAAGACCTGGAATCCTGTTCGCATCTCCGGATGTGGATTGATGCCCACGTAGAAACACCCCTCGCCGTCAACGAATCCTACGACCCATTGCGACTCTAGCTTCGTTCGCGAGACCGAACGTAAAGTCTCTGAGGATTCTTCCATGGTTCTCCTAGGAAGCCTTTCCTGCGGATCGTCCCCATGTCCGTCAGCTTTTGACTGTCGAGCGGATGCTCGTGAGTACTGAACGGCTGTTGAGGAGTTTCCCGCATATAGTTCGGTTTTACTAAGGCTCGCGCTTGAACCTTAGGACGGTTATAGTTACCGCCGCCGTTCACCGGGGCTTCAGTTCGCAGCTTCGCTTGCGCTAACCGCTCCCTTTAACCTTCCGGCACTGGGCAGGTGTCAGCCCCTATACGTCGTCTTACGACTTCGCAGAGACCTGTGGTTTAGTTAACCAGTCGCTAGAGCCTCTCATCTGCGACCCACAGAGACAACATCGAATGACATCGTCTCCGCAGGCTACCCTTCTCCCTAAGTTACGGGTACATCTTGCCTAGTTCCTTAACGAGGGTTCTCTCGTTCGCCTGAGGATCCTCTCCTCGCCTACCAGTGTCGGTTTGCGGTACGGGCGACATAGGGTTGTGCTTAGAAGGTTTTCTGGGCAGCTTGGCTCGGCGACTTAGGCTTGGGGACCCGCTTCGCTTTCAGGATCAGCGACCGGATTTGCCTGGCCACCTCATCTCCCTACGGCGTTCGCACCAGAACTACCAGCGGTCTGGCTCGCCTACCACTCTGCGTCACTCCATCGCACCCTATGCCGGTATCGGAATGTTGACCGATTGTCCATCACCTACGCTTTTCAGCCTCGGCTTAGGCCCGACTAACCCGATGTGGACTGACCTTGCATCGGAAACCTTAGGCATACGGCGATCACGGTTCTCACGTGATTTGCGCTACTCATATCGGCATTCTCACTTCTGCTCGCTCCACCGCTCGTCACCGTACGGCTTCGACGCTCGCAGAACGCTCCCCTACTATCCTTGCGGATCCGTATCTTCGGCGGCATGCTTAGCCCCGCTAAATTTTCCGCGCAGGACCGTTTGACCAGTAAGCTATTACGCACTTTTTAAAGGATAGCTGCTTCTAAGCTAACCTCCTGGCTGTCTGAACAGTCCCACATCGTTTCCCACTGAGCATGCACTTGAGGGCCTTAGATGGCGGTCTGGGTTGTTTCCCTCTCGGCCACGAATCTCATCACCCGTAGCCCGACTCCTGACCTGTGGAGTAACGGCATTCGGAGTTTGATCGGGTTTGGTAGCCTTACGGCCCCTAGCCCGTTCAGTGCTCTACCTCCGCTACTGAACGATCAGGGCTAACCCTAAAGTTATTTCGGGGAGAACCAGCTATCTCGGAATTCGATTGGCATATCACCTCTACTCACAGCTCATCTCATAGTTTTGCAGCCCTAACGAGTTCGGGCCTCCACGAGACGTTACTCTCGCTTCACCCTGGCCATGAGTAGCTCATCCCGTTTCGGGTCTAATGCCTGCCACTGAACGCCCTATTCAGACTCGGTTTCCCTACGGCTCCGGCTGTCACTGCCTTAACCTTGCGACAGACATTAACTCGCCGATTCATTCTCCAAGAGGCACGCCGTCAGGCATCCCGTAAAACGGTATAGCCCTCCGACTGCTTGTAAGTGCACGGTTTCAGGTTCTGCTACTCCCCTTGTGGGGGTGCTTCCCACCTTTCCCTCACGGTACTTGTTCACTATCGGTCGCCAAATGTATTTAGCCTTGCGGAGTGGGCTCCGCGGATTCACACCGTGTTAGCGTGTACGGTGCTACTCAGGATCCCTCTCGGCCGTTTCACCTTTCGTCTACGGGACTATCACCCTCTCTGGTCTGACTTTCCTGAACAGTTCGACTAGGCTACGCGGTCCTACATTGAGGTCCTACAACCCCAACCGGCAAGCCGGCTGGTTTGGGCTGTTCCGATTTCGCTCGCCACTACTTTCGGAATACTCTCTTTTCCTCGCCCTACTTAGATGTTTCAGTTCGGGCGGTTCCCTCCATCACACCTATGGATTCAGTGTGAGGTGCTCAGCTCTTCGCTGAGCGGGTTTCCCCATTCGGACATCCCCGGATAATAGCGCCTAATCACGGCTCCCCGAGGCTTATCGCAGTGATTCGCGTCCTTCATCGGCATTTGGCGCCAAGGCATCCACCGTGCACCCTTAGTAGCTTGCTCTCACATGAGGCGGAGAAATTGAATCTCCCGCATTGGGCGATTGTTCATCGCTCCATTGCTCTACATCATGCTTCGCTCGCGCGTTGTTCTCACGCGCTTGCGCGTCCTATTCAGTTTTTAAAGTGCCGCTTCCAGTCGGAGACTGGAGACTGACGACCGGCTCGATCGCCAGTCTCTAACCGCCGACTGTGGAGACTAGGGGATTCGAACCCCTGACCCCCCGCTTGCAAAGCGGATGCTCTCCCAGCTGAGCTAAGTCCCCGCTGCTTCGAGGGACTCGGTCCGAATCACCCGAAGTGAAGTGGGCGATTCAAGACTCGAACTTGAGACCTTCCCCTTATCAGAGGGATGCTCTAACCAACTGAGCTAATCGCCCTCTTGCTGCTGCTGCACATCCGTGCCTCAGCAACTAAAAAGTGGCAAAGAAACTGAGGACCGAGTCCGGTCGCGACCTACACCGTAGAGGTCGCATTAGATTTAGGGAAATTCCCTAGTAAAAGGAGGTGATCCAGCCGCACGTTCCCGTACAGCTACCTTGTTACGACTTCACTCCAGTCACCAGCCCCACCTTTGACGGTGCCCTCCTTGCGGTTAGGCTGCCGGCTTCAGGTGTTGCCAGCTCCCATAGTGTGACGGGCGGTGTGTACAAGACCCGGGAACGTATTCACCGCACTATGGCTGACGCGCGGTTACTAGCAACTCCGACTTCATGCAGGCGGGTTGCAGCCTGCAATCTGAACTGAGGGTAGTTTTCAAGGATTGGCTCCGCCTCACGGCTTGGCTACCCATTGTTCCTACCCATTGTAGCGTGTGTGTAGCCCCGGACATAAAGGCCATGCTGACTTGACGTCATCCTCGCCTTCCTCCGGCTTGTGGCCGGCAGTCCCACCAGACACATGTAACTGGCAGCAAGGGTTGCGCTCGTTAGGGCACTTAAGCCAACATCTCACGACACGAGCTGACGACAGCCATGCAACACCTGTGCGAGCTCCCTTGCGGGTCGTTCCCCTTTCGGTTCACTACCACTCGCATGTCAAGCCCGGGTAAGGTTCTTCGTGTAGCATCGAATTAAACCACACGCTCCGCTGCTTGTGCGGGTCCCCGTCAATTCCGTTTGAGTTTTAACCTTGCGGTCGTACTTCCCAGGCGGGATGCTTAACGCGTTAGCTTCGGCACTGACAGGGTTAAATCCGCCAACACCTAGCATCCATCGTTTACGGCTAGGACTACCAGGGTTTCTAATCCTGTTTGCTCCCCTAGCTTTCGCTTCTCAGCGTCAGGAATGCCCCAGAAGGCCGCCTTCGCCACGGGTGTTCCTCCTGATATCTACGCATTTCACCACTACACCAGGAATTCCACCTTCCTCTGACATCCTCTAGCCCTGCAGTATTGGACGGCCTCTCCGAGTTAAGCCCGGAGCTTTCACGCCCAACTTACAAGGCCGCCTACAAGCGCTTTACGCCCAGTAAATCCGGATAACGCTCGCCACCTACGTATTACCGCGGCTGCTGGCACGTAGTTAGCCGTGACTTATTCCAGGGATACCGTCCTTGCTCGTCTCCCTGAAAAGAGGTTTACAACCCGAAGGCCTTCATCCCTCACGCGGCGTTGCTGGATCGGGGTTTCCCCCATTGTCCAATATTCCTCCCTGCTGCCACCCGTAGGCGTCTGGACCGTGTTTCAGTTCCAGTGTGGGGGATCATCCTCTCAGACCCCCTACCCGTCGTAGCCTTGGTAAGCCATTACCTCACCAACTAGCTGATGGGCCGCAGACTCCTCTCGCCAGGCCCTTGCGGACTCTGATCCTTGCGGATCCTTTTGGGTATTAGCCCCTCTTTCGAAGGGTTGTTCCCTCCGGCGAGGTAGATTTCTACGTGTTACTCACCCTTCCGCCACTCTCCCTTGCGGGATCGTTCGACTTGCATGGGTTAGGCACGCCGCCAGCGTTCATCCTGAGCCAGGATCAAACTCTCCGTAAAGTTCTGTAGCCTAGCGGCTACGAAGTTTCAACGGATAGACCCGAACTCGCTACTGTTCTCGAATCTCTTTGCCACTCTTTAGTTGTTAAGGTGCCTTGTTTTTGAGCCCGTGAATACTACTACTCCACCGTCGGCTTGTCAATACCCCTTTTCGATTTCTGATGAAACTCTAGCGTTATTCGAGGGTATTGCCGCGGCGCAGTTGCGCATCCGGTGCATCCGCGGGAACAAATCGTATCACAATCTTGCCGAGAAAATCAAGGGGGAATTGAAAGGAAATTGCGATATTCCGCGCTTCGACGCTCAGCGAACGAAGGGGGATGGCGCATAGGCCAATGCATCCTGAATGCGAATTTTGTGTGTGAGGAGCAGTGGCTCCGGCAACGCATCCAACGGGTAAAAGCCGATGTCTGCGCTCTCGTCAGAGAGCGCGATTTGCCCACCGACGATTTCGCATTCGAAGCACACGTTGCAAATCTGCACCACTTCGCCGCTCGGATAGCGGGCAACGAGGAACTGAGTCGGATCGGTGTAGATGCCGATCAATCGCTTGACCCGCACATGTAGGCCGGTTTCTTCCCATACCTCGCGCACGCACGTCTGTGTGATGCTTTCGCCGACGTCCTGACGCCCGCCCGGCATCGCCCAGTGCCGGTTGTCGCAGCGCAACTGCAACAGCAGATGACCTTGTTCGTTCAAGATGAAGGCCGAAGCGCCATACTGGATGCGGTCGGGAGGCCGATCCAGCAGTGCGCCGGTCCAATCGTAGAGGATCGAAGAGGATTGTGTCATGGCGCGCCATGATACGCGACTACAGAGGGGCCGAGATATGCTACGCTGCGAACGATGCTTTCGCTGGACAAGCAGAACCGGTATCGCGAACGCTACCGCGCCATGTGCCCCGGCTGGCGCACCAGCGGGGAGGTCTACGAGTCATTCGTCCGCCGGTATGCGACCAGCGACGCGGTCGTGCTCGATCTGGGTTGCGGTGCGGGGGGCGTGATGGAGTTACTCGGCGCACAGGTTGGGAGGCTGATTGGTGCAGACCGCGATTTGCCCTCGCTGCGTTGCAATCGTGTTCGCTCCATGCATCACATCCTGAGCGACGTAGATGCACTTCCCTTCCGATCGGGATCGTTCGATCTGATCGTGTGTTCGTGGGTAATCGAGCATGCTGCCCGACCGGATCGCATGTTCGCCGAGATCAGTCGAGTGATCAAGCCGGCCGGCCACTTCATCTTCTTGACGCCGAACGCCGCGAACTACGTCACCTTGCTCAACCGGCTGACGCCCAAGTTGGCACAGGCGCCGCTCGTGCGCATGCTGTATGGACGTGGGAGCACGGACACCTTTCCCGTGACCTACCGGGCGAACACCTTGCGCGCACTGCGCAAGTTAGCCGACGACGCCGGCCTGCGCGTCTGCGCGCTGGAGACGATTCACGACCCCACTTATCTCGCCTTCGGCGAAGTGGCATTTCGCTTGAGCGCATTTGTCGAGCGGTTCGTCGCAGATGAGCGCGCCGTTCACATCGTCGGCGACTTCGTCAAGGGTTGAACCCAATCAGCCTTAGGGCAGCCCTCGGCTCACACCTCCGCAATCCTTGGGTATCGGAAGCGCGGCTATGGCCGGGATAGCCACCCTTGTCGGGTAAGCGGGCCAATGCGGAGGGGATGTCTCGATGGGGATAGCGTTGCTCATTCCCGCTGTGTTCGAGCATGTCGAACAGGATGTCACACAACTGTTTGTCCCTACGCTCGATCTCATCAACACGCGCCTGGCCCGCGCGCTCGAAGTCCAATAGGCGCGGAACGGAGTCCGCGCCCCACCGTTGTAATTTTTGCTCCCGCGCGCGAATACACCCATCAGACCCGCCCCGGCGTAAACGCTTGGGCTGAAAGGGAGCGGGATGCGCGGCTTGCCCGTATGCTCAGCGCTGAATTTATCCCGGCGCGACTGAAGCGAATACCGCTTGCTAGCCAATCCGCGTTCCCCTATTTTTGAAATGCACCCGTTAGTCAGCCGTCGGCGATAATCTCGAAGACACATGGACCGTCGCCTCGCTCACGCACCGGTCGCCATCGCCACGTGCTTGTGCAGCCTTCTCATCACCGGCCACCGGCTCGCCGGACCGCCTGTGCCGGCTCAACCCGCCGAACCGACGGTCGCGCCGGGGCTCCCATGGGCCTACCTCCCTATCGTCCTCTCGGCGCCGGACGACCTACTCTACGTCCGCGCCTACTTCAGCGACCGCAACATGCTCGACGCGCTGGGCGAGTACACCGATCTGAACGAGACCGAGGTCAACCTGGATGAGAGCTACGTCGTGCTGGAAATCACCCCTGCGCAGAAGATCGAGCTGGAAGAGCTGGGCTTGCGCGTGATAATTGATGAGGCATTGATGGCGCAAGCGCGCGAGTTTCGCGGCGGCGAAGTTGGCGTCAACCGCATCCCCGGCTACGCCTGCTATCGCACGGTCGAAGAGACGTTCGACGCGGCCCGGCAAATCGTCACGCAGCACCCCAACCTGGCCGAGTGGATTGACATCGGTGACAGTTGGGAGAAGACGCAGAACCCCGCGCGCGGATACGACCTGATGGTGTTGAGGCTGACCAATCGCGCCATTGCCGGCTCGAAGCCGAAGCTGTTCATCATGAGCGGGCTGCACGCGCGCGAATACACCCCGCCCGAACTGGCGATGCGCTTCGCCGAGCATCTCGTCGCCAACTACGGGCTCGACCCGGACGTGACGTGGATGCTCGACCATCAGGAGGTGCACCTGCTTCTACAGGCTAACCCCGACGGGCGCAAGCAGGCCGAAGCCGGCCTGCCGTGGCGCAAGAACACCGACAACCTGTTTTGCAGCAACACCAACACGCGCGGTGTTGACCTCAACCGCAACTTCAGCTTTTTGTGGAACACGTGCCAGGGTGGCAGTTGCGGCTCGGACAACCCGTGCAGCATCGTGTATCGCGGGCCGAGCGCTTCATCGGAGCCGGAGACGCAAGCCATTCAGAACTACCTGCGCGCCCAATTCGCCGACAACCGTGAGCCGCCCCTGAACGCCGGTGCGCCGCTCACTACGTCGGGCGTGATGATTGACCTCCACAGCTACGGGCAGCTAGTGCTGTGGCCGTATGCCAATGGTGCGACGCCTGCCAACAACGATGGCTTCCTCGCGCTGGGCGACCGCATGGCCTATTACAACGGCTACGACCCGCGCCAAGGCAGTGGCCTGTATCTGCACGATGGTGTGTCGGACGACTTCGCGTATGGCGAATTGGGCGTCGCCGCGTTCACCTTCGAGCTGGGCACGTCGTTCTTCCAGAATTGTGCCTCGTTCGAGCGCGGCATCTACGAAGGCAACCTGCGCGCGTTGCTGTACGCGGCTAAGGTGGCACGCGCGCCATACCTATTGCCCTCCGGCCCAGAAACGATCCTGCTTACAGCCTCGCCTGCATCGGTTACGCCTGGCGCACCCGTGCAACTGAGCGCAACGGTGGACGATGGGCGGATGAAACAAGGGTTGAAGCCGGCGCATGCGATCGCCGACGCGCGCTACACGATTGACACACCACCGTGGCAAGCGGGCGCGACGTTCATCCCGATGACCGCCGGCGACGGCGCGTTCAACAGTGTGAGCGAGCGCGTCGTCGCCACGATCAACACTACCGGTTTAGCAGCGGGCAGGCATATCGTCTACGTGCAGGGCCGAGATGCGCAGGGCAACTGGGGGCCGGTCGGCGCGACGTTCCTCACCATTGAAGGGCCGGTCACGCCGACGCCGACACTTACTGCCACACCACCGACACCACCGACACCATCCCTCACACCGACCTCAACTTCAACGCCGACGCCGGCGACACCCACGTCCACACCAACCCGCACACCCACGCCCGGCAACACCATCTTCGCCGACGACTTCGCGACGGACAAAGGGTGGCGGGTCAATCCCGCGCGCACCGATCGCGCTGTGAGCGGCCAATGGGAGCGCGGCAGGCCACAGGCGACGGCCTACAGTCGGTGGGCGATGCAGTTGGGCGCGGCGAGCGGCGCGTTCGACCTGGTCACCGGCCCGCTCGCCGGAACAGCCGTCGGCCAGCACGACGTGGACGGTGGCGTCACGTCGGTTCGGTCGCCGGCCATCGCGTTGCCGACGCTAGTCGCCGGTCAAAACCTCACGCTCAAGCTGAGCTATTACTTGGCGCACACGGCCAACTCATCCGCCGACGACTTTCTGCGCATCAAGATCGTCGGCAACACGACGGCAACGGTATTCGAGGAGTTGGGCGCAACACACTACGATGCGGCGGCCTGGACTCAGCTCAACATCAATCTCAACGCCTTTGCCGGGCAAACCATCTACGTGCTGATCGAGGCCGCCGACCTCAGCAGGCCGAGCGTGGTCGAGGCGGCGGTTGACGACGTGGTGATTCAGGTGGAATGAGCGCATGCCGCCCCAGTTCATCTCTCTTGGGCCGTTTACGCTCAACCTATACACCTTGCTGATCACGTTGGCCGTGCTGGGGCCGTTGGCATGGGCATGGTTCGGGACGCGCGACGCGCGCATCTTCATCGTCGCGCCCGTCACCGCCCTTTTCGTGCTGGCCTTTGGCCGCGCCGGCTACGTTGCCCTGAACTGGGACTACTTTCGCGAGCACACGGATGAGATTCTCTCGCTGGCCGGACTGTCGGAGCATGGGGCAATCGTGGGGGGCGTGATCGCGTCTCGCGTCTTACGTCTCGCGTCTTACGTCCCCCATATTTCTCAACTCTCAATTCTCAATTCTCAATTTATTCTCGTCGGCATCGCCGCGTCCATCGGCTGTATCCCGAACGGCTGCGCCTACGGCCGCGAGGTGTTCTGGCAGACCGACGGCGAGCACTCGCCGGCTTGGTTGCTGCGCGCCGACTGGCCGGATGCCTACTCGATCCGCAACCCGCGCTGGCCGACGCAGGCGTTCATGGCGCTGTGGCTGGCCGTGGTCGGCGTGAGTTGGATGGTTCTGATAAGGAGGCAAATGGGGACGGGGGGACGGGGGGACAAGGAGACAAGGAGACAGGGGGACAAGGGGACAGGGGGACGAGGGGACAGGGAGACGAAGGGGGATTGTTATCACCGCGTCAACCTGTTCCCCATGCTCTTTGTTGCTCTCTTCGCCGCCGGCGACTTCCTCATCCAGTTCCTCCGCGGCGATCCGGCGCCGACGTTTGCCGGCCTGCGCATCTATCTGTGGTTCGACGTGACCTTGCTGGCGCTCGCCGTGGGGATGCTTATCGTCAACGCGAGGCGCATCCGCTGAGGGTCACAGTTACGTCCTCTTGAGTTCGAGTACACTCCTGCCGCCGCATTTCGACGACGCGATCGAACACTTGTTCTGCTCGCGGCCGTCTCGTCACAGCCACCTCAGAAGGGGGTGTTGCCATGCGACGCACGCGCGAGTTGCTATTCCAAACTGACACGCTCAAGCTCGAGCTGCTCAATACGCCTATCAACCAGCTCGACTTGAAGTTCGAGGACACTATCTTCGCCCAAGCCATACCGGTGGTGAAGGAGGAGTTGCGCCGCGCCGGCATCCGCAAGCTCGAGCCGGTCTTCTACATCTCGACCGGCTATGGTTGCATTGCCGGCCAGCCGATCATCTCGCTCGGTTTCTACGACTTTCACCCGCTGCTCCGGGACTTGAACGAAGAGTTCCGCGGCTGGCGCTACAGCGACGCCGACATCTTCGAGTTGTTGCGCCACGAATGCGGGCATGCTTTCTGCTACGCCTATAAGCTCTACCGGCGAAAGGACTTCCGCGAGTTGTTCGATGTGCGCGGCCACTTCTTCCACAGCTATCCAGAGAAAGACGAGTATCGCTACAACCCTTGGAGCCGCGACTACGTCAACCCGAACGGCGACTACTACGCGCAAAAACACCCAGACGAGGACTTCGCCGAGACGTTCACCGTGTGGCTCACGCCGCGCTCGAACTGGCGCCGGGTGTATCGCCACTACCCGGTGGCGCTGAAGAAGCTGCGCTTTACCGATAGAGTAGTCAAGGAGCTGGGGGCATGCCCGCCGCTGGTCAAACTGGACGAAGGCTGGATGGTCGAGCCCTACGAGGAGGTCAAGCTGACCGTGGCCCAGTTCATGAAGGCCAAACCTAACCGCTACTATCACAAGGCGACCGGCTACGTGGATCCCGACCTGAAGGAGATGTTTCGCCCACAGCCGCAGCGCTTCACGCGCCGCGAGTTGTTCAGCCGGTTCATGCGCGCCGAGGCCTTCATCAAGGCGCACAAGCAGCAACTGATCTCACGCACATCCTACTGGGTGGGCGTGGACTCGACGGTGGTCTTCGACCTACTCGACAAGCTGATGACGCGAGCCAAGGCGCTCAACTTGTGGGTCGAGAAGGCGCAGGAGGAAAAGAAACTGGTCGAGTTGACGACCTACGTCACCACCCTGTGCACCAATTATAAGAACACCGGCCAGTATCTCACTTGAGAACGGAGAGGAATCGGTCGCAGGTCATCAAGTTGTCAGGTCGTCAGGGCATCAGGGCATCGGGGCGGTGAGACGTTGGGATGTGGGGTATATCAGAATGACCAAGATCCTCATCACCGGCGGTACAGGGCTGATCGGCCGGCACACTGCGAAGTTGCTATGTGAGCGCGGGCATGCCGTCCGCGTCCTATCGCGCCGTGCCAAGCCGGACGTGCCCTTGCTGCGCAGGCTGCCGATCGAGTATGTGCAGGGCGATGTGCGCGATCCTATCTCGCTTGTACCGGCATTCGCAGGGTGCGACGCAGCGGTGCTCTCCCATCAGTTCCAGAACTTTCCGGTCGAGAACCCGAAGCGCAACGAGACGTTCGACGCCGTAGATCGCGCCGGCACAGCGCACTGTGTCACCGCCGCGCGGCAGGCCGGCGTGCAACGCTTGGTTTACATCAGCGGCATCGCCCTCGGCAACCCCAACCCGCCCCATCCCGGTGTGCGAGCCAAGCTGGCCGCCGAACGCGCCGTCTTCGAGAGCGGCATCTCGTCCATCGCGCTTCGCGTGAACGTGGTCTATGCTGCGGATGACAAATACTTTTCCCGACTGGCGCGCGCTGCGCGATGGTCGCCGTTCGTGCCCATTCCCGGCACCGGCGCCTCGCGCTGCGCACCGGTGCATGTAGACGATGTGGCACGCGCCATCGCATACGCGGTCGAGCATACGGCAATCGGCGGCGTGGTCAACGTGTGCGGTCCAGACGAAGTGACTTGGAAAGCGTTACTATTGGCCGTAGCACAGGCCGGCTCTGGAGGGCACCGCAAAATACCGATGCACATTCCGCAATCTCTGTTGTTCCTCACTGGTTGGATCGGCGAACGGCTGCCGGCACCGTTGCTCTCTCGCGATGCTGTGGTCTTCGCCACGCAATTCGACCAGTCGTGCCGCAACGGCGTAGGCTGCGCCGATGCACTTGGCTTCTGCCCGATCGGGTTGCGCGAGGGGCTACGCCAGGCATTCGGCGGAGGCGAGCGATGAACTCCCCTCGGCTCGGCGCACCGTTCGCGCTCGGCTTCATCGGACTCACGCTTGGGCTGATCGCCTGCGCGGCGACGCTGCAAGCGCCGACCGCACAGGCGCCCAAAACCGACGCCTGGCCTACCTACGTCAGCGAGGATGCTGCGTTCGCATTCGACTATCCGCCCGACGCGCTCATCTCCACCAGCGAAGATGCTGCGCTGCGCTTCAAGCTCGTTTACATCCAGTTCCCAGTCACCGAGACGCAGACCTACCAGGGCGCTTCGATCATGGTGATGGAGAACGCCGATGGGATGGACCTGCGCGCCTTCATCGCTGCACGCTACGCCGCAGCCGGCCGCGAGCCGCCGCCCCAAACGCAACGCGCCGCCGGATTTCAGGTAAACGGGCGCACCGCAGTCAAGCTGGAGCGCGACGAGGTGATCGGCAGCCTGGACAAATACACCGTCCTGGTCGCCGGCGATGGCGTGATCTACCGCATCAATCTGTTCGGCGGCGGGATCGGCGGGCCGATCGAGCCGCCGCCATCCGCTGAGGCGATGTTCGAGCGGCTGGTGCAATCGTTCCGCGTGCTCGATGCGCCGCTCAAACCACGCAGCCAGGATCGCATTCGGGACAGCGCTGTCCCTTTCGCTGAGCCGCCCGTCGCGGCGGTATTCACCTATCCGATGCGCTCCGCCGCCGGCGTGAACTACGGCGTGCCGGTCGGCATCGTGATCGGCGGCGCACGCATGGAGTGGCTGGACTACGCCATACGCAACCTGGACCAATGGCGAATCAAGTGCTACGGCGTGGATTGGTCGCGCATGCTGCACACCGGCGAAGACTGGTATCGCGAGGACTACCTAACGACCAATACCGCCGGTGCGCCGGTGTACGCCGTGGCCGACGGCGTGGTGGAGCGCCATGATCCGGGCATCAGCTATCCGGGCAACGTCGTGTTGATCCGGCATCGCCTGCCAGACGGTCGGGACATCTATTCGATGTACGGCCACGTGACCAATGTGCGAGTGACGCAGGGCCAGCTCGTATCGCGCGGGCAGCAAATCGCGACGGTGTTCAACCAGAGCTACGTCGGCCGCACACCGAATCGCCATCCCAGTTGGGATTCGCACCTGCACTTCGAGATGCGTTGGATCCGCGACGCCGGCAACATCTACACGCCCGGCACCAATGCCTACAACTACAACTACCCGTCGTGCACCTATCTCTACCCCGGGCGCGGCTACACTTACCTCGTTCATCCCGACCACTACCCCTACCCCGGCAACGGCTACGTAGATGGCAGCGATTTCATCTCCGCGCGATTGGAGGAACCGCCGCCCGGCTGCGCGCCGGCCGAGCTGATCGCCAACGGCAGTTTCGAGGGCGGGCTGCCCGGCACACCCTGGACGGCGACCAACTCGCAGGGCAGAGCCGATCCGCTGATCTACCGTTCACGCCCGCGCACCGGCCGGTGGGGCGGTTGGCTGGGCAACATCCTGAACTATCGAGATACGCTCGCCCAGGCAGTGAACGTGCCGGTCGGCTCGGCTGCGGCGAAGCTCACCTTCTGGCGCTACGTGCAGAGCGCCGAGCCGGCGGGCAACGCTGACGACCGCTTGATCGTCTCGCTGGCGGGGCCGGACGACACCCCTATCGGCACGCCGCTCACCGTGACCAGTGCCGCGCTGCGCAACGTGTGGGTGAAAGAGACCGTCGCCTTCGACCTGGCCGGCTATCCTCACCCAACCGCCACGCTGAGCTTCACCGGCGAAAACGACGGCAAGAACAGGAGCAGTTTCTTCGTGGATGATGTGTCGCTGATGCGTATGTGCACGGTGCAGACCAGCGGGGAGTCGGGAGTGGGAAGTGGGAACGCATTACTCCCGACTCCCGACTTCGCACTCCCCACCAACGACGTGCCGCTGAGTTACAACGCCTACATTCCGCTCGCCATCCATGAACCGGAGCCGCTAGAGAAGGATCTGGCGCTGCAGGCGACATGCACGAACCGCTTGTTGAATGGTGACTTCGAGGACACATCCAACCCGGCCTGGACCGGCGTAGCGAACACGGCGGCGACGATCTACAACGTCATCCCCAACGGCGCCAACAGCGGCGTCACCGATCCGCTGATCTACACCACGCGGCCACGCACCGGATCGCGCAGCGGCCGGGTCGGCTCGCCCAACGTCAACGGCTATTGGAACGAGCTGCTGCAATCTGTGTCACTGCCGACCAACGTGACCGGCGTGACGTTGACCTTTTGGCGCTACCTCGACACACAAGAGCCGAGCACGACGGCGGCCTACGACGTGTTCCGGGTTGCGTTGGAGACGGAGCGCGGCATCGAGATTGTCGCCCCGCTGCAAATAGACAACCGCAGCGCCGGTCGTGGCCAGTGGGTGCAGGAGGCGCTGAGCTTGCCGAACCCACATCGCTACTCCGGCCAGAAGATCTGGGTGTCGTTCAAAGGCCAACTGGACGGCAACCGGCCCACAGCGCTATATATAGACGACGCCGAATTGAACGTGTGCACGGTGCGCTAAGATGACGACGCTAACCTTCACCACCTGCCAGGCGGCCATCGCCGAGCCCATGTGCGCCGACGTAGTGCGCCACCTCGCCGGCCAGCTGAACATCGAAACGCGCTTCGTCGTTGACATCGCGTGGGAGATGCGCGAGCGCTTGCTGTATGCCGGTGAGATAGACGCCGGTTGGATCTGCGGCGCGCCCTACGTGCGGGCGACGAACGGGCCCGATGCATCGGTCGAACTGCTTGCCGCACCGGTGTTCGCCGCGCCGCGTTATCAAGACCGACCGATCTACTTCTCGGACGTGATCGTGCGGCGCGACAGCGCATACGGCAGCTTTGCCGACCTGCGCGGCGCGCGCTGGGCCTACAACAACCACGGCTCGCACTCCGGCTACGAAGTCGTGCGCTACTACCTGGCGCGGATCGGCTTGAACGGCGACTTCTTCGGCCAGGTGATCATAAGCGGCGCGCATCAGCGCTCGGTCGAGATGATTCTGAGCGGCCAGGCCGACGCTGCAGCGATTGACAGCACGGTGCTGGAGCTGATGTTCGCGCGCGAGCCGGCGTTGTCCGAACGACTGCGCGTGATCGAAGTGCTAGGGCCGAGCAGTCAGCCGCCGTGGGTGATCGGCCGGCGCGTGCCCGCGACGCTGCGCCGGACGCTGCGTGAGACGCTGATCCACATGCACGAAGACGCCGAAGGTCGCGTCATCCTCGCACGGCATGGCGTGGCGCGCTTCGCGCCGGTGACCGATGCAGACTACGACGACGTGCGCCAAATGCTACGGGTCGCCGACGCGCGCGGCGTGCGGCTGTAACGCGCTATCGGCAATCGCCCGGCTCGGCCAGCACGTAGCCGCCGCGCACCGTCGCGCCGATCACTAGCGCCGCGCTCACCAGCACGATGTTCTTGATGATGTACTGGCCTTCCAACGTCGGCGCGATCGGGAAGATCCGCCACGTCTCGCCGGGGAAGAGCGCCAGCGGTGTGAGCGTGCCCAGCATTTGTGTCAACAGCAGCAAGATCGTGACGCGCATGAACTTGGCGCTGATCAGTCCTAGGCCGATCGCGCACTCCCAGATGGCCAGCGCCGGCACGCTAATGGCCGGCGACACCAGCCCCAAGGTGAGCATGCTGATCGTGCGCGCGGCTAGGTCTTGCGCCGGGCTGAGGCCGGGGATCAGTTTGATCACGCCGAACCAGAGGAACACCACACCGAGGCCGATGCGCAGCAGGGTGATGCCATGCTGGGCCATCCATCGCGTGATGCGTAGGTCAATGCGATCGAAATTTCGTTGCAGCAACTCAGCTCGTTCATCCGTTACCATGGCTTGCATCCTTGAACGCTGGCCGGAATCGTCTCACATTTGTGCCCAAACGTCACGGTTGTTTCGCGTTAGCTCACCCTGACTTTCCTCCTGTCTGGGAAGACGAAAGGGCTTTCCGAGCAGCGACGCCGAACTTTTGCTTCTCGCCCTTGGGGAAGGGCCTGCGGGAATTTCAACGCCCAACGCGCGGCAAGCTATTGGGTGCATTTCAAAATAGGGGAGCGCAGACTGGCCCGCGGCGGTATTCGCTTCAGTCGCGCTGGGATAAACCCCAGCGCTGAGCATACAGGCAAGCCGCGCGCATCCCGCCCCTTTCAGCCCACGCGTTTACGCCGGGGCGGGTCTGCTACATCCGCCCCCGTCGGTGAATGCGCCCGCCTGACGGGGTGCATTTTCTACGAGGGTCATGCATGGCGCGGCACGGAGACCATGCCTTACATATGGCGCGTCAGCAGGCCACAGCACAGACCGGCCAACGCCCCAACAAAAAAAATGCACCCATGCACACCCAGTAGGCGTAAGCGCGCGTTGCACATGAGGTGACGTTTGCGCGGTGGATGAATCCGCGCAACACCAACACATGGTAAAGCCGGCGCTCGGCCGGCTTCGCTGCCGGTTGCTCGCGACTTCAGTCGCCGGGCAACGTCATTCCGGCTTCGGCCGATCTTTGTGGATGTCGTATTTGGGCTTGCGCCGGTGATCCTTCAATGCCCGCTTGCGGTTGCGATAGACGGTGATGACTTGATTCCCTCTGCACAGGACGGCGATGCCCTCTAGCCGCTCCGCGTGGGCGATTCCTGAAGGGATACGCCGTTTGCCCATGAAATAGAGCGCTGCACCGGCGCGATGCTCGACCATGCCGTGCTGAAGGACAAACAGCACGTCCTCGCGCGAGACGTTGCGCTGCGACATGCGCAGTTGTGCGTGTTGCGTCAGCGTGTAGTTCACCGCCAGCATCCTCATCGCCTTCCCCCTTTACCTCGTTTGTCGGCCAATGCGATAATTTCTGCGCAGCAGTGATGGAACTTTCTGCCGGCGTTCCCCCTTCAGACGAAGCACCCGACTATCGCACCTTCGACCTCCATGGCAGCCATGCCTACCTGGGCTATGCATTGGGCGAGGCCGATCCGCCCTTCCGGATGCAGTTCTGGTGGTGGCCGCCGCCGGCGCGCTTCGCGGACGCCTGCCGCGACGTGGTGCACGACATCCATCCCCACCTGGTGGACGAGCTATACGCCTACGCCGACGCCCAGCGCCTGTCGGCCCGCGCGCTGTGGCAGCAGTGTTGTCGCGTGAATCTGAAGGCTCGACTCTCACCAGCGCAGCCTCTCTTCTCGCCTGCGAGCAGCGAACTTGCCGAGGGATGTTCGACCTTCGTTCGATTCATCTCCACCCGCACTGCGTCCGGCGAAGAAATGCGTCAGGTGATCGTCGGCCGCAACTACGACTACCTGCCGCAACAGGCCCGCCGTCAGCGCATCCGTTTCATGCCGGACTGTTGCGCCAATGCCAGCATCGGCGCGCGCGGCAGCGTGCCCTGCGGCCGCTACGATGGGCTCAACAGCCAGGGGTTGTTCGCTTCGTTGCATGTGGTGATGACCGAGACGCCGCGCGAGGACGAGGTGAAGCCGGGTGTGCCATTTCACCTCGTGCTTCGCATTGCGCTGGAGCTATGCCGCACGGCACGCGAGGCATGTGACCTGTTGACGCGCATCCCACACCTCAGCTCGCTGAATTACTTGGTGGCCGATGCGCATGATGCTTTCGTGATCGAAGCCGATCCGCGCCGCGTGCGGGTGATCGAGCGCGACCTTGCGGCGGGCTCAGAGGACACCCTGGCGGTGACCAACCACTTCCGGCATCCCGACATGCGCCCTCTGCAAGGCAACCGCGCGTTCGCGAATTCGGAATGCCGGCTGGTCTTTTTGCAGAGACAAGGGGGACGAGTCGAAACCACGCAGGAGCGCCGCGCTGCGCCATGCTTCGCTCACCCGTCGGTAGATACGTTGCTCGATCATGCCTCAGCGGTCATGGCCGACCGGAGCGCGCCGGTGTGCGGCCTGAGCGGCTCGCTCACCACGCTGTGGTCGTGCGTGGCCGAGCTGACAACGAAGCGCATTCGCTACGCCGCCGGCCCGCCGTGCTTCACGCCATACGAGGAAATGCCGGCGTTCTGACCAGCCTCTTGAGCATGCGGGATACCCGTGGCATCCCGTCGTGTCCGACCGACTCTCGGCTACTTCGCACTGCTGCGTGACTTCATGCCCGGACGTTGTCGTCATCCCGGCGCGCTGCATCATCGCGAGAGGTGAACTCGCGGACGACCGACACAAGAGGCCCTGTTACAGGCTGCTGAGGGCTGCCGGCATGGTTGTAGAGCCGGTGCCGGTCAAAACCCGGGTGCATTTCCTACGCGATTCCGTGGGCGTTAGTGTGAATGAGCCGTCCACCGCTCGCGCATGCTGAACACCGCCTCCAGCACGCCGCCGGCGACTGCCAGCGCCTTGTCACTGATCGAGAAGCAATAGCGCGGGTCGCCGCGCGGGTCAATGTCGGCTATCTTCAACCCGGCCTTCACGCGCACGCCGTCGTGCAACAGCCCACGCAGCACGCCGTTGAGCGTCGCGTGAATCGGTGCATCTTCTACTTGGGCGATCACTTCGCCTTCCTTCACCACGTCGCCGATGGCGCGCCGGCCATAGAACACGCCATCGCGCGGCGCGCGCACCACGCGCCGGGCGTCCTCGCCTCCCACCTTGCCGGGCACCCCCGTGTTCGACGAGGCGCTGCCGGACCAGATCACGCGGCCCAGATCGTGCCCACGCTGGGTCTCGATCACCGCGTGGCAGTCCTCGCCGGCTGTGAAGCCCGGCCCCAGCGCAACGACGCACGGCGCATCATGGATCCTCGTGCCGGTGTTGCGCTTGGCCATGATCGCATCCACGACGACCTCCGGCTGCAGCGACTCGATCACGCGCCCGACCGGGTCGGCAACGACGGCCAACGTGTTGCGCTGCCACAGATAAATTGCCTCGTCGGCATAGAACACGCGCTCGCATTGCACGCCTTCGACCGTGATGCGTCCGTCGTAGAGTGCCGAGGCGAACGCGACCGTGCGCCGGATGACGAGGGGTTGCTCCAGGTCGGTGCATAGCACGCGAAAGCCACACTTCCACAAGCGATACGCGACGCCGGTGCCTAGGTCACCCGCGCCCTTGACGACGGCGATAGGAATGTCGCGACGAGCCATTGGTGTGATTGTAACGACGACCAACGATCCCACTCCCGACTCCCCTAACCACGAGATGGGAGTGGGGAGCAAGCGCGACCTTATAATGCTGCATCATGGCCAATGAAGACTCGAAGCTGGTGCTCGTGGTGGACGACGAGCCGCGCATGATCAACTTCATCCGCATGAACCTGGAGCTGGAGAACTTCCGGGTGGTGCCGGCCGAAAACGGCCTGGAGGCAGTGCGCAAGGTGCGTGAGCTGTTGCCCGATTGTGTGTTGCTCGACGTGATGATGCCCGACATGGACGGCTTCGAGACATTGCGCATGATCCGCGAGGAGAGCAACGTGCCGGTCATCATGCTCACCGCCAAGGGTGAGGAGGACGACAAGGTGAAGGGCCTCTCGCTCGGCGCCGACGACTATGTGACCAAACCGTTCAGCCCGCGCGAGCTGGTCACGCGCATCAAGGCCGTCATCCGCCGCGCCGAGCTGCCGGCCATGGTCGAGAAGGCGCCCATCAAGGTGGACGACCGGCTCTCGATTGACTTCAACCGGCGCGAGGTGATCGTGGACGGCAAGCCGGTCAAGCTGCGCCCCACCGAATGGCGGCTGCTGTATCACCTGGTGCAGAACGCCGGCTGGGTGGTGCCGCACGAGACGTTGCTCAGCAAGGTGTGGGGCTGGGAATACCGCGACGAGACGCAATATCTGCGCCTCTACATCACCTATCTGCGCCAGAAGATCGAGAAAGACCTGGCTCACCCACAGTACATCCTCACCGAGCGCGGCACCGGCTACCGCTTCGTGGACTTCCGCAAGAAAGAGCGCGAGCAGCGCGAACGGGAGAAGCAGGCAGAGGGGCAGTGAGCCCGGTGCAGTCCACCTCGATTGCGCGCATCACGGGCTGCGCCTCCGAAGCAGGTGCGGTCACACCGCCCCCTGCATGGTCATGGCAATGAACGCCAGCTCGTCTTCGTTCACTGTGTGTCCCAGTCCGGGGTAGATGCGCTCGGTCACGACAGCGCCGAGCCGGTGGAAGGCCATCGTCGTCCGGTGCACGCGCTCGAGCGGGATGTGCAGGTCGGCCTCGCTGCAGCCCAGGAAGACCGGCGCGCCGGCCATATCGCCGGCATAGTCGCGCGGACGGTCGCCGTTCTCGATGAGTGCGCCGCTCAGGCCGAACACGCCGCCGTAACGGCATGGGTTGCGCGCGGCGAACTCCAGCGCCAGACACGCGCCCTGCGAAAAGCCCAGCAGCATGATGCGTTCGTGCGGGATGCCGCGCGCGACGATTTTCGCCGTCAGATCGCCGACCACTTCCAGCGCCGAGGTCAAGTGCGGCTCGTTCGTCTCCACCGGCGCAATGAAGCGGTTGGGATACCAGCTCCCGTTCGCCGCCTGCGGCGCGAAGAACGCCACGCCGAATCGCGGCAGTGCATCTGCCAACGTCAGGATGTCCTCGGCACTTGCTCCGCGTCCATGCAGCAAGATCACGGCCAGGCGTGCCTGGTCGAGCGGCGCGCCGCGCATCAAGATGGGTTGGTGATGGTGGATCATGGGTGGTGATTCGTAATTGGCAATTGAGGATCGGGGATTTGAGATTTGAGATTGGGGATTGGGGATTGGGGATCGGAGATCGGAGATTGGTGTAGGTCAGTCCAGCGCGATGAATAGGGAGCGGCGGGGTTTGCCGCTTAGCTCGCGCGTGCGGTGGCCGCGGCCGGTCGTGTCTTCCACCAGTAACACGTCACCGCCGCGGAACTCGCGCTTCGTCCCGTCGCCTACCTCAACCTCGATGTGGCCGTCGAGCATCACGATGTACTGGCGGCGCGGGGCGACATGCCAGTCGTAATCATAATCGGCAGCCGTCTCACGAAAGGCCAGCCGGGTCACCGGCTGCCAGTCCGAGAGTTTGCCGATCGGCCCGCTGCTGGTGTATTCGATCTCGATGTCCTCGAAGTGCGATTCGCCGTCGGGGCCGGTGTAGATGCGCGTGATTCTCATCGTCATGGTCGGCGCGTGGCGAATTATCCTCGAACGGCAATGGGCGCGAGGCCAGACTCGATCTCGCTGCGGTAGCGCTCCAGCCAGGGCGGCAGCCGGAGCGACGCGCCGAGATTCGCTTCGTCCTCGTCCACCAGGAAGCCTGGGCCGGCCGTAGCCAGCTCGACGATGTGCCCATCGGGATCGTTCGTGTAGATGCTCTTGAAGTAGATGCGATCCATCACCGGCGAGACGCGGTAGCCGGCCTGGATCAACGCCTCGCGCCATGCCAGTTGCGTTGCCTCATCGGGCACGGACAGCGCGAAGTGGTGCGTCTGGCCGCGACCGATCTGTGCGCGCGGCTCCGTGCGTGGGTCGCGCTCGAAGTAGGTGATGAGCGTGCCGGGGCGGCCGTCGCCCACGCCCCAATACCAGTGCTTCGAGCGCGGGTCGTCGAAGTTCGACGTCTGCTTGACCAGCCGCATGCCCAGCAGGCCGGCGAAGAAGTCGTGCGTGCGATGAATGTCCGAGCTGATGGCGGTGACGTGATGCATGCCGTGCGAGAGCGCCATGTCCGGCGTGATGTCGGGCACAGGCTCCGGCCAAGTGGTCGCGGCGATCGCTGCCTCATCGCGGTTGGCGACGACCATCTCCGCCGGCGGGTCTATATGGCGTGTGCCAAGCGCATCGGGCGCTTCATCCACCGTCCAGCCGGGCCCCAGCGTAGCGATCTCGACGATCGCACCATCGGGATCGCGGAAGTAGATGGACTTGAAGTAGCGCCGGTCGTAGGGGCCGTCCACCTTCACGCCGAGGTCGGTCAAGCGGCGCTTCCACTTGAGCAAACCGTCGTCGCCGGCTACACCGAGCGCGAAGTGATGCGTGCCGCCGATGCCCGGCCGGCCGCGCGGCACGCGCCACTCGAAGAAGGTGATGGCGCTACCCGGGCTGCCGACGCGGTCGCCGAAGTAGAGATGGTATGCGCTGGGGTCGTCGAAGTTGACCGTCTTCTTCACGAAGCGCAGCCCCAGCACTCGCGTATAGAAATCCACACAGCGCTGTGCGTCGCCGGTGACCAGCGTGATATGGTGCAGACCTTGAATGGTCATCGTTGCTCCTTGGCCGTCGGCGCGCACCGGCGCGCTCGACGCGCGTGATCTCAACCCAATCTTCCCACACCTCGCGCGCCGCGTTTCATCATTCCCTAAACTTGCGCGGTAACATTCAGCCCGTGCTAGCGCTGCTGAGGGGACGCAACCACGCGAGGACGAAAGCCGTCAACGGCTCTGCGCCGGACGAGCCGGCGTGCGAGGATCCGTACAAGCATGGCAACTGCCACCTGATCGAGCTGAAGCGCGTAGTAAAGGTCTACGACACGCCGGCCGGCAAGTTCCACGCTCTGCGCGGCGTCAACCTGCGCGTGGACACACACGAATTCGTCGCCGTGATCGGCAAGAGCGGCAGCGGCAAGTCCACGCTGATCAACATGATCACGGGCATTGACCGGCCGACGTCCGGGGAAGTGTTCGTGGGCGATACGGCTGTGCACAAGCTGAGCGAAGGTCGAATGGCCGTGTGGCGCGGCAAGCATGTTGGCGTGATCTTTCAATTCTTTCAATTGCTGCCGACGCTGACGCTTGTTGAAAATGTCATGCTGCCAATGGACTTCTGCAATACCTATGCGCCGCGTGAGCGATATGAACGCGCCATGCAACTTTTGGAGCACGTAGACATGGCCAATCACGCGCATAAATTGCCCTCGGCAGTTTCAGGTGGACAGCAACAGCGCGTAGCCATCGCGCGTGCGTTGGCCAACGACCCGCCCATCATCGTGGCCGACGAGCCTACCGGCAACCTCGACTCGAAGACGGCCAATCAAGTCTTCGACCTCTTCACCCAGCTCGTGGAAGAAGGCAAAACCATCCTGATGGTCACCCACGACCAAGACCTCGCCCGGCGCGTCACGCGCGCAGTGTTAGTAGCCGACGGCGAGATCAAGGATGAGATTCGCTGACGCATCCGGCAACCTTCTTGCTAACGGCCTCATACCCAATCAACGTTAGCAAACACGAATACAAACGCAACAGTTTTACTTAACTTGTCGCTCTTTTGAATTTGCGATGCTCAGTTGAAAACCTTGGTTTCAAAGCGCATTTGCGCGTAAATTGATCGCGGTACAGGCAGCCACATCGTAGGTTTGCAACTGAGCAAATTTGCGAGTATAATTTCGCTGGAATCGCAACCGGATCGAACCGTTGCACAAGCGAGCGACTGCGCGCCTATCAGTTCTGAGCATCGCGTTCGAGGGCGGATCTATGCCCAGCAAGGCGTCGCTGCATAGACGGCGACCGAAAGGGGTGAATCGAAATGACGCACTATGAGGGAGCCGGAGAGACGCTATTGATCGTTGGCGCAGGTGAAACCAGCAACCTGATTGCCAAACACATCACGGAGCGCGGCTACCGCATAGAGCGGGCCTCTGGCGCGCGCGATGCCGTGTCGCGAGTGAGCAACGGCGAAGCGGGCGTCATCTTGCTCGACCTCACCGCCGGCCAAGCCTCCCTTGATCTAGCCGATACCTTGATGGGGCTGCCGTCTTGCCCACCGATCGTCGTGCTCGACAAAGATCCGACAGTAGAGCGCGTGGTTGCAGCCTTGCGCATCGGCGTAGTGGACTACTTGTCCACGTCCGATGGCGAGAGCGAGATCGTTGACCGGCTGACCACGCACCTGGCGAAGGCTCAGGTTGCCGCGCGCGCAGCGCTGGCGCGGCAAGAAGCAGCGCCGCGCGAGAGAACGTCCAGCAACGGCGCGACGTCGAGCCTTACCGGTCTGGAACTCAACGCCGCCCGGCGTATGCTCATCATCGAGGACGTGCCGATCCTGCTCTCCGCGATCGAGCTGAATCTGATCGAGCTGCTCATCCGGCGCGCACCCAGCCTGGTGACATACGAAGAGATGGCGCGCGTTGCCTTTCCCACCACGACGAATGTGGAGCATGCCCTGCGGCTACTGCGCCCGCACATCGCGCGCTTACGCCGCAAGTTCGAATCGGTCCACAACACGCGCTGGCGCATCGCCAACTTCCGCGGCCAGGGCTACGTGCTGCAGCGCATCGGCGCGCCGGTGAACATCCATGTGACCCGGCCGCCCCAGCCGGCGCGCGAAGGGAGCCCAAGGGTGATTAGCGCGCAACGCCCGTCACGCCTCGATGGCTTGCAGGATGGACGACCCGCAGCGGACCACGCGGACGACCGCGCCGGCGTTCGCTAGCGCAGCCATCACATCGTCGCTGGGTTGCGCTGCGCCAAATGATTGGCCGTCTATCACGATGGCTACCACGTGGACGCCGTTGTGAACGATCTGCTGTACCGCCAGCGCCCAAGTTGTGTCGGGCCAGGCCGAGATAGTGATCAGCGTCGTCCCCCGCGCCAGCATGACCGACTCTGTGCTCAGCACGCGGTCGAATGGGATCTCGCCGTGCGCACGCACCACGGACAGCGTCTCCATGATCTTGGTAAGTTGGCGCTCGCCGCGCTCTCCCGGAATCACCTCACGATGCACGCCATGGGCGATCAGTCCGACGATGCGGCCCTGCTGCAGGAAGTGCTTCGCGACGGATGCCGCGATCGAAACGGCATACTCCTCGGTATGTGGCGGCAGCCGAACTTCAGACGCCTCTCCAACTCCGGCAGCTACAGGCGCCGGCAGTTGCTCCACCACCGCGCCATCTTCGCCTTCTTCTAGACCAAAGTGTGCGCCGCGAAACAGATCGAGCGCCACCCACACATCCGAAATCGGGTCGAGCTCGAATTCTTTGACCGTTAGGCGCTGGCGCCGGACGCTGGTAGGCCAATGGATGCGGTTGATGCTATCGCCGGCTGCGTAGTCGCGCACGCCGGCAGCGTTGGTGGTCACGTAGTGTGTGCGCCGGCGCAACGCGTCGCCACCGGTGAGAAAAGCAGCCGGCAGGGGGAAGTTGTGAAGGTCGAACGTGGCCGGATAGACCAGGATTGTGTGCACGATGTCGAGCCGGCGCTGCATCTGGTAGATGCCGAGCGGATCGCCGCTGCACACGATCAGCGGGCCGAGCGTGTAGCGCCCGCGATGTTCGCAGCGCGTCTTCACACGCCAGCCGCGCCACTGCCGGCCACCCATCAGGCTGACCACGCGGCTGGCGTAGTGACCCGGCAGCGTGGACTGATCGCGCACTTCCACCCAGAGCTTAGGGATGCGACTGAGGTTGGTCAGCTTGAACTCTTCTTCCAGTACTTCGCCGACCTGCGCCACGCGCACGAATGTGCGGCGCGCGATGCGCAGCCAGTTCACGCCCAGCCAGGCCCAGGCAACGGGGATGACGATGAGCACGAAGAGCGCGCCGGCGAAGGTCCACCACAGGCTGCGCCCGGTGCTCAGCGCGCCGACGAGCGCGACAAGGAAGAGCCCCCAGACGACGCGGTAGCGGGTCATTTCACGCGGGCGCCCGGCACCGGCGTCATGCGCAGCAGCTCGTCCAGAATGTCGGCGGAGGTGATGCCCTTGATGCGAGCCGCCGGGCTGATGATGATGCGGTGGCCGAGCGTGGCCGGCGCCAGCGCTTTCACGTCGTCCGGGATGACGTAGTCGCGCCCATGCACGGCCGCGCGCGCTTGCGCCGTGCGAAACAGCGTCCACGCGCCGCGCGGGCTGGCGCCCAGATACACGTCGGGATGCGTGCGCGTCGCATCCACCAACTGCACGATGTACTGCTTGACCAGCCGGTCGCAGTAGACCGACTTCAGTAACTCCTGCATCTCCACCAGCTCGGCCGCGTCCGTGATCTGGCTCAGGCTCTCGATGGGATGCGCATATTGCTGCGCGTCGAGGATCGCCATCTGCTGCTCCGGCGTAGGATAGCCGAGCGAGACGCGCATGAGGAAACGGTCGAGCTGCGCTTCGGGCAGCGGGAAGGTGCCCTCATATTCGATCGGGTTTTGTGTGGCCAGCACCAGAAAGGGCGAATGCAGCTCGCGCGTGACGCCGTCCACGGTCACCTGCCGTTCTTCCATGGCCTCCAACAGCGCAGCCTGCGTCTTGGGCGTGGCGCGGTTGATCTCGTCGGCCAGCACGATTTGCGCCATGATCGGCCCCGGGCGGAACTCGAACTCGCCGGTCTTCTGGTTGTAGATCGAAGTGCCGGTCACGTCCGACGGCAGCATGTCGGGGGTGAACTGGATGCGCTTGAACGTGCCGCCGATCGAACGTGCCAGGGCCTTGGCCAGCATCGTCTTGCCCACGCCCGGCACGTCCTCGATCAACAGGTGACCCTGGCAGAGAAGACAAATCGCCGTCAGCTCGACGACGTCGCGCTTGCCGAAGATGACACGCTCGACGTTGTCTATCAGCTTCGTGGCCAGCTCGCGGACGGCTTGCATGCAGACTGTGCACAGAGATTGGAGATCAGAGAATTAGCAACCTTCAATCTCTAATCTCTGATCTCTAACTCTGGATAAGTTGCTTCACCGCCTCGATGGCAGCGTCGTAGTCGGGGTGCTGGGCGATCTCCGGCACATACTCGACGTAGGTTACCGTATCGTCCTTATCCACGACGAAGATGGCGCGCTGCTCGATGCGCATCTCCTTGACGTGTGTGCCGGCGGCATCGCCGAATGCCATGTCCTTGTGGTCGGACAGCACGGTGATGTTCTTCACTTCGGCGTCATTCACCCAGCGTCGCTGCGCCCAGGGCAGATCGGCGCTGATGGTGATGACTTTTACCTTGTCGCCGAATCGCTCGGCTTCTTCGTTGAAGCGCTTGGTCTGGGCGTCGCAGATGCCCGTGTCCAGCGATGGCACCACGCTAATCAGCCGAACGGTGCCGCGCATCGCAGCCAAATCCACAGCGCTCCAGTCGGTCGCCGTCAAGGTGACGGCCGGGAACTTATCGCCGGGCTTCAGGCGCTCGCCGACGACGGTGAGCGGCTGGCCTTTGAACGTCAGCTCGCCGGTTCGTTCTATTCGTTCACGCAACATCTCGGGTTCAACTCCATTTCAATTCAGGTTAAGTGCGGCGCGACTATACCATGCACACTTTGTCGTTCCCGAGAGGGCATGCAGCGCCTGCCGGCGGTTCCTGCTAAAGTGGGCAGCCATGGCGTTATCTCACTTGCCCCACTCGCGCGCGGCGGTCGAGGCGCTGGACGCGCGCGATCCGTTGGCTCCATTCCGAGGTCGCTTCCACCTGCCGGAAGGCCTGATCTATCTCGATGGTAATTCGCTCGGCCCGCTGCCGCACGCGGCGCGCCGACGGCTGGCGCAGGTGATCGAGGAGGAGTGGGGCAACGGGTTGATCCGCAGTTGGAACGCTGCCGGTTGGATCGAGCTGCCGCAGCGGATCGGCGACAAGCTCGCCCGCCTGATTGGCGCGCAGCCGGGCGAGGTGGTCGTGGCCGACTCGACCTCGATCAACCTGTTCAAGGTTCTGGCCGGCGCGTTGGCACTCCGGCCCGATCGTCACGTCATCGTATCCGAGCGCGAGAACTTCCCGACCGACCTCTACATGGCGCAGGGGCTGATCGAGCTGCTCGACAACGGTCACGCGCTGTGGCTGGTGGAGGCGGATGAGATCGCCGATGCGATCGGCGCGGATACGGCGGTCGTGATGCTCACGCACGTGAACTACCGCACCGGCCGGATGCACGACCTGGCCGGTATTACGCAGCGCGCCCATGCCTGCGGCGCGCTGATGATCTGGGACCTGGCGCATTCCGCAGGCGCCGTGCCGGTGGATCTCGACGGCGCACGGGCCGACTTCGCCGTCGGCTGCGGCTACAAATACTTGAACGGCGGGCCGGGCACACCGGCGTTCATCTTCGTCGCGCAGCGCCATCAAGCCGGCTTTCGCCAGCCACTCGCCGGCTGGCTGGGGCACGCCCAGCCGTTCGCCTTCGAAGCGGACTATCGGCCCGCGGAAGGCATCGCTCGCGCCATGTGCGGCACGCCGCCCGTCCTCAGCCTGGCTGCGTTGGAGTGCGGCGTAGACGTTGCGCTCGAAGCGCCGATGTCGGCCGTGCGCGCCAAGTCGCTGGCGCTGACCGATTTGTTCATTGCGCTGGTCGAGCAGCGCTGCGCGCCGTATGGCTTACGGTTGATCACGCCGCGCGAGCATGACCGGCGGGGCAGCCAAGTGTGCTTCGCGCATCCGGACGCTTTCCCGATCATGCAGGCGTTGATTGCGCGTGGGGTGATCGGCGACTTTCGCGCGCCGAACATCTTGCGCTTCGGATTCGCGCCGCTCTACATTCGCTACACCGATGTGTGGGACGCTGCGCATATCTTGGCCGAGGTGCTCGCGTCGCGCGCCTGGGATCGCCCGGAGTTCCGGCAGCGGGCGAAGGTGACGTGAGAGCTCCCTTTGGCTTCCGCGATTCACTTCCGCTTCCCTCGCTTCGCCGCCTTTGCCACAACTCGTTCCTTGGCCTCCCACTCGGCGGCCTGTTCGAGGGCGCGCTTGAGGAAGCGGCCGGTGTAGCTCTCCGCGACCTGCGCGACCTGCTCCGGCGTGCCCTGGGCGACGATCCTCCCGCCCCCTTCGCCGCCTTCCGGCCCTAGATCAATGATCCAGTCGGCGACTTTGATGATGTCGAGATGGTGCTCGATCACCACGACGGTGTTGCCGTCGTCCACCAGCTTATTCAGCACGTGGATCAGTTTGTGCACGTCAGCGTGGTGCAGGCCGACCGATGGCTCGTCGAGCACGTAGATCGTGCGGCCGGTGGCGCGCTTGCTCAGCTCGCGGCTGAGCTTCACGCGCTGCGCCTCGCCGCCGCTCAGCGTCGTGGCCGGCTGGCCCAGCCGGATGTAGCCCAGGCCGACTTCTTCCAGCGTCTGCAGCTTGCGCGCGATGGGTGGGATGTCCTTGAAGAAGGCCATCGCTTCGGTCACCGTCATGTCCAGCACCTCGGCGATGTTCTTGCCCTTGTAGCGCACCTGCAACGTCTCGCGGTTGAAGCGCGAGCCGTGGCACACATCGCACGTCACGTAGATATCGGGCATGAACTGCATCTGGATTTGCAGCACGCCCTGACCCTCGCACGCTTCGCAACGTCCCCCTTTGACGTTGAACGAGAAGCGTCCGCTCTTGTAGCCGCGAACTTTGCTTTCGGGCAGCTCGGCAAACAGCTCGCGCAGCGGCGTCCATAAGCCGGTATAAGTGGCCGGGTTGCTGCGCGGTGTGCGGCCGATCGGTTGCTGGTCAATGTTGATGACCTTGTCGAGGTGCTCTAGGCCGAGGATGTCATCCAGCTCGCCGGGGTGTTCGAGCGCGCCGTTGAGCCGATTGGCAAGCGCTTTATACAAGCATTCGACGATGAGCGACGACTTGCCGCTGCCACTCACACCGGTCACGACGACGAACTTGCCCAGCGGAATTTCGACATCAATGTTTTTGAGGTTGTTCTCGCGCGCGCCCTTGATGATTAAATATTTGCCGTTGCCGGCGCGGCGCTGCTTGGGCACGGCGATGCGCTTGCGGCCGCTGAGATAGGCGCCGGTCAGCGACGCCTTGTGCTTCATGATCTGTTCCGGGGTGCCGGTGGCGACGATTTGGCCGCCGTGTTCGCCGGCACCGGGCCCCATGTCAATGATCCAGTCGGCAGCGCGCATGGTGTCGTCGTCATGCTCGACCACCAGCACGGTGTTGCCCAGGTCGCGCATGCGCGTGAGCGTGTTGATCAGGCGCTGCTGGTCGCGCTGATGCAGGCCGATGCTCGGCTCGTCCAGCACATACAGCACGCCCATCAACTGCGAGCCGACCTGCGTGGCCAGGCGGATGCGCTGCGCCTCGCCGCCGCTCAAGGTGGTCGCACTGCGGCTGAGCGTCAGGTAATCCAGCCCCACATCCACCAGAAACTGCAGCCGTGCGCGGATCTCTTTGACGATCTGCCGGGCAATTTGCTTGTCGCGGTCGCTCAAGACTGGGGAGTCGAACGTGGGGAGTGAGGACTTGCCGTTCTTTCGTGCATCCGACTGCCGACTTTCGACTTCCGCCTCATCAATGCCCAACGATTCCACCCATGCCAGCGCCTCGGCGATGCTCATGTCGGTCACTTCGGCGATGTTCTTGCCGGCCACCTTGACGCACAGCACGTCTTCCTTTAGGCGTTTGCCGCCGCAGGCCTCGCAGGGACGAAAGGTCATCACTTCCTCGATGCTCTGCTTGATGTAGTCGCTGGTGCTCTCGCGGTAGCGGCGCATCAGGTTGGGGATGACGCCCTCGAAGCTGACGTCGTACTGCCGGCGTTCGCCGAGACGATTGACGTAGTTCACCCGCACGCGCTCGCCGCCGGCGCCGTAGAGGATCAGGTCACGCTGCGCCGGGCTGAGTTGCCGCCAGGGTTTGTTCATCGGAATGTCGTATGCCTTGCACACGGCGCGCAGCATTTGCCGGCCCCAACTTTCGTCGTCGTCGCTGTTCCAGCCGTTAGCGTTGATCGCGCCGTCCTCCAGCGACAGATCGGGATTCGGTACGATGAGTGCCGGATCAATCTCGCGCTTGCTGCCCAATCCTTGACATTCCGGGCAGGCACCCTGTGGCGCGTTGAACGAGAACAGCTTTGGCTCCAGGTCGGGGTAGCTCTTGCCGGTGGCGGGGTCTACTTTCTTCTCGCTGAACAGAATGTCGCGCCACGTTGGAGACGCAGGACGAGAGACGGAAGACGATTGCGCATCAGGCGTCTCCCGTCCTGTGTCGTGCGTCTCCTGCACCATCGCGATCATGAACCCATCGCCCAACTTGAGCGCGGTTTCCACCGAGTCGTTCAGCCGCGTCAGGAACTGCCGGTGCGCTTCGTCCAAAGCCTCACGCTCGATTCCCAACTCCCGACTCCCGACTCCTCCCCCTTGGCTCCCGGTCCCTGATCCCTGGCCCCCGACCCCTGGCCCCTGACCCCCGACCTCCGGCACGACCAGCCGATCCACCACCGCCTCGATGTTGTGCAGCTTGTAGCGATCGAGCTCGATGTCCTCATCCACGCTGCGGATCTCGCCGTCCACGCGCACGCGCGCGAAGCCTTGCTTACGCACGTCTTCGAAGACCTGCTGGTGATGGCCCTTCTTGTCTTTGATAAGCGGGGCGAGGATTTGCACGCGCGTGCCGGGCGGCAGCGCGGCGATCTGATCCACGATCTGCTGCGGCGTTTGCGACACGAGCGGCAGGCCGGTGACTGGCGAATATTGAACGCCGATGCGGGCGAACATCAAACGCAGGTAGTCGTAGATCTCGGTGACGGTGCCGACAGTCGAGCGTGGGTTGTGACTGCTGCCCTTCTGGTCAATCGAGACGGCCGGCGAGAGGCCTTCGATCTGATCCACGTCCGGCTTCTCCATCTGGCCGAGAAACTGCCGGGCGTAGGCCGATAGGCTCTCGACGTAGCGGCGTTGGCCTTCGGCGAAAATCGTGTCGAACGCCAGCGATGACTTGCCGCTGCCGCTGAGGCCGGTGATGACCACCAGTTTGTCGCGCGGAATCTCGACGTTGATATTCTTGAGGTTGTGCACGCGCGCGCCGCGCACGACGATCTTATCCTGGGCCATGTCCTTTCACCCCACCCTTGAACGCACTTTCAAACACGAGGCTGCATCGAATCGAAGCAAATCACTATAGCACACGTGTTCTTCGCGCACGCCCACAAACGCCGCGAACGGAAGGGGACTCACCGTTTGCCAGCCGGTGCAAAAGGCGGCGTCGGCTACGACCGGCGCCCGGCCAGTACGAGCCTGCTGCGCAGGTTCAAGGCTGAGGGATCACTTCGCTGGCCAGCACCCGCCGCGTGTTCACCATCCAGTTGTGCAAGCTGCGGAAGCGATCGCTCGGATAGACGATCGGTGCGACCTGAACATTGCGCACGCGTGAGGAGATCACGTAGTCGAAGGCCGGGTAATATAGCATGATGGCCGGCAACTCCTCGACGAATTTCTCCTGAAAGCGCCGGTAGAGCTCGAAGCGCTGCGCACGGTCGGTCGTTGTGCGCGCCTGTTCCAGCCATTGGCTGGCCTCGGCGTTCTCCCAGCCGGTGAAATTCTGGCCGATGTTGGCCTGACTCTGATGCCACAGTGGGAAGGGATCGGGGTCGCCGTCGAGCAAGGTTTCGGTAAGGGCGATCTGGAATTGATGTGTGGCAAGGAAGTTGCGCACGATGTTCCGCACCGGAATCACCGTCACTTGCACGCCCAATTCGCGCCACTGCTTGGCGACGGCCTCGGCCACTTGCGGGTAGAGCCCCCCTTCTGGCGTGAGCAAGGTGAAAGCGATCGGCTCGCCACCTTTTTGCCACACTTCGACGTTCGACGGCGCGACGATGGCGACTTCGTAGCCGGCATCGCGCAGCAATTGTTTGGCTCGCTCCAAGTCCCGGTTGTAGGACTTGACGCCGGCGTAGTGCGCCCACGTGCCGGGGATGAACGGCGTATTGGCGAGGACACCTCGGCCCTTGAGCACGTCGCGGATGATCGCTTCGCGATCGAGTGCCAGCATCAACGCTTGGCGCACCGGCAGTTCGGTGAGCGCCAGCGCGCCGCTGTCCTTGCGCAAGTTGATCATGAGCGCGACGAACCGAGCGCTCGGCATGCTGTAGGTCGTTGCATTCGGCAACGCCGATGCGGCGGCGGCCTCGGCCGTCGGGCTGAAGTCGGCCATGCCATCCACGTCACCGTTCCTGAACGCATCGAGCAGGCTCTGCGTGTTGGGGTAGTAGCGCAGCACGAACCGGCCGATCTTGGGCCGGGGGCCTGAGTAAGTAGAGGATGGCTCCAGGGCAATGGAGGAGACGCGCCCACCGGCAGTGTTCAGCTCGGCGACGCGCCAAGGGCCATTGCCCTTCGGTTGTTGGTTGAATGGAATCTTATCCAGGTTGGCCGCAGGTATACCTTCCAAAATATGCTTTGGCAGCAGGCCGATGGCGGTGTAATCAATGAACGGCGCATAGGGCTGGCTGAGTCGGAACTGAACGGTGTAGTCGTCCAGCTTGGTGACCTCTACCTGGCGCCACAGTTCGCCCATGTCTCTGCGTCCGGGGAAGTCCGGCTGTTTCATCAAGCCGGTCGTGAAAAGGACATCATCGGCCGTCACCGGCGCGCCGTCTTCCCAGCGCGCGTCCTGCCGCAATTTGAACGTGTAGGTGATGCCGTCTTCGGAGATGGACCAGGTCTCGGCGAGGTCCGGCAGCGCCTCCCCACTCTCGTTCAGCCGGGTAAGCCCGCTGAACACCAGGCTGCACAGGTCACGGTCGGCCTCGTTCAACTGGCACAGCAGCGGGTTGATGTGCTTCGGCGTGCCGACCACGCCCTCGATGTAGGTCCCTCCCTCAGCCGGAACGAGAACGGTGTCGCGCGAGAGGATGAATTGGTAGACCAGGAAGGCGATGATCCCGATTCCGAGTGCGATGAAAATTAAGGACAGCCGGAGCGTACGCATCTCGGAGGCTTGGTCGGAGACGGGCGCCGGGGAAGTTAGAGATTGGAGAGTGGCCCTATCTCCAATCTCCGAAATCTACCGATTTGCCGAGAAGAAGATGACGTTGATCAACGCCAGTACGAAGAAGGCGATGGCGATGAAGATGGTGATGGTGAAGAGCACGCGGTCAATGCCACGGCGCGTCTGGTATACCCCTTGTGCGCCGCCGAACACGCCGCCGAGTTCCTCCCCCTTCGACTGGAGCAATACGCCGGCGATGAGGGCGACGCCAAGCAGGATTTGTGCGATGCTGAGAAAGACGTTCATAGCGGCGGGATTATAGAGGATCGCGTTCTACGCTTTCTGCCTTGCGTCTTACGTCTTGCGTCAAGCGTCCCACGAGCTACGCCTGCGCAAGCGTGCGGCGCCGCTCACCGCATGGCGACGTGCGTTCGCACCAATCGAATTCCACCTGCAATTCGCCGATGACCTCAGCGTTCGCCAGCTTGGCCAGGTTATAGAGCGTCGGCTTCATGTTGTTCAACTCGTGCTTCAGCCCGCGCTCCATGAACCACGAGAAGGGCGGAATCTCGGGCACCGGCATCAACGGCCAGCGCATCAGGTGCGACACCAGCGTCGAGCGCGCGTCCAACGGCTGCAGGTCGAAGCCCCACAGTTGGCCGAAGGGCGGCTTCTTGAAGCCTGGGCCGGATAGCCAGATGAACCGGTAGGGCGGGTCATACACCTGGATGTAGGAGCGCGTTGGGTACTGATACCAGCCGATGCACTGGCGCGATCGAAAAGCCGATCCCACCCCCACGGGTGGCGGCGTGATCCACTCCACCTCCACTACCTCGCCGCTGCCGGCCAGTCGGGGGTGCCGGGTCGGATCGCTCACGATCTCGAACAGCGCCTCACACGGCGCCGTGATCAATCCGGTAACGGTTACGCTTGGGAACTTCACGACTTTTTCACCTCAGGGTCAAATGTGCGCTTGGCGCCCGTTTCGATCGAGCAACTTTCAGCGCGCGTGGCTGCCTTTGCATGCGAGACAGCATTGTCCAGATGAAACTGAGACAAAGCTTAACCTCAAGGCGTGCTCATGAAGCGTTGCGAGAGCGCTCGCTGAGAAAGCCGTGAACACCGGCTCGACGATCTCCATATCATTGGGTAAGCTATGCGGCACGATGCGCACACGCCAATTCATCCAGCTCAAGACCGAACTACCCGGTCCGAACAGCCGCGCGCTGATCGCCCGCCGCGAGGCCGCGATGCCGGCAGGCTATGGCAAAGCGACCGACATCGCCGTGCGGCGCGCTCACGGCGCGCTGGTGGAGGACGTGGACGGCAACCTGCTGATTGACTTCGCCGGCGGCATCGGCGTGCTCAACGTCGGCCACACCCCGCCGGAAGTCGTTGAGGCGATCCGGTCGCAGGCCGAAGCCGTGATCCACGTCTGCGGCCTGGTTGCAACCACCGAGCCGCACGTCCAACTGGCCGAGACGCTGAATGCCATCGCGCCCATCCACGGCCCCAAGAAGGCCATGATCACCAACACCGGTGCCGAAGCGGTGGAACAGGCGATCCAGATCGCGCGCGCAGCGACCGGTCGGCCGGCCATCATCGCATTCGAGGGTGCGTATCACGGCCGCACGTTGCTCACCCAAACGCTGACCAGCAAATATGCCCTGTTCAAGAAGGGCTTCGGGCCGTTCGCGCCGGAGATCTATCGGGCGCAGTTCCCGTATCTCTACCGCACTGCCATCGGCACGGACTTGAGCGAGGCGCAAAAGGTGGCGCTGGTGTGGGAAGCCTTCGAGCGTTTTCTGGTAGCCCACGTCATGCCAGAGCACGTAGCTGCGGTGATCATCGAGCCGGTGCAGGGCGAGGGCGGATTCATCCCCACGCCGCACGAGTTCATGCGCCGGCTGCGCGACGTGTGCACGCGCTACGGCATTCTGCTCATCGCCGATGAAGTGCAGTGCGGTTTCGCTCGCACCGGCAAGATGTTCGCCATCGAGCACTACGACGTTGAGCCAGACGTGATCGTCATGGCGAAGAGCGTGGGCGCGGGCATGCCGATCGCCGCGACGGTAGGTCGTGCTGAGGTCATGGACAAGGTGCACCTTGGCGGTTTGGGCGGCACGTATAGCGGCAATCCGGTCGCCTGTGCCGCTGCGCTGCAGGCCATCGCGCTGATCGAACGCGACGGTCTGTGCACGCGCGCGGCCTATTTGGGCGGCATCGCCTGTGAGCGGTTGAAGCGCATGCAGGAACGATTTGCGCTGATCGGCGACGTGCGGGGCCTAGGGGCGATGCTGGCAATTGAGTTTGTCGAGGATCGCGCTTCCCGTCGGCCGATCTCGCCGGAGAAAACCGTCGCCATCGTGCGCGACATAGCGCGTAACGGCGTGCTCGCCATCCGCTGTGGCTTGTATTCCAACGGCTTGCGTTTTTTGTTCCCGCTGGTGATCAGCGAGGCGCAACTGCACGAGGGCTTGGACGTGGTCGAGGAAGCGATCGAGCGGGCATCGGCCTGAACCACGAGCATGGCAACCGACCTTGCTTTGATTGCGCGGATCAAGCAACGCGATGCGAGTGCGCTGGCCGAGCTATACGATCGCTACGGCGCGCGCGTCTATTCGCTGGCCTGCGCGATCTTGGGCGAGGAGATGGCTGCACAAGAAGTCACTCAGGACACGTTCATCAAGCTGTGGGAGCATCCGGAGCGTTATCGCTACGACGACAGCCGGTTCGCTGCCTGGTTGCTCATGGTGGCCCGGCATCGCGCCATAGATTACCTGCGGCGCGAGCGTTTGCGCAGCGGCCAGACGGTCTCGATAGATTACGAGCGCTTCCCGGAAATACTGGATGCGGCGCACGACGTAGAAACGCGATGGCGCGACTTGCAGCACGTGCTGGATGACTTGCCAGCCGAGCAGCGCGATGTGATCATGCTGGCCTACTACTATGGGTTGAGCCAAAGCGAGATCGCGGATGCGCTGAAGTTGCCACTGGGCACGGTGAAGACGCGCCTGCGGCTGGGCATGGAGAAATTGCGCAACGCCATCGGCGATTGAGTGTCGAGGATGAAGTCTGTGTATCGGAGTGTAGCCTACATCCGAACGAAGATTCCACGACGTTTTCCTGTTGAGAGGTCATGAGCGCGCCACTTTCTTACGAAGAAGTGTATGAGTTGCTGCCCGCCTACGCCTTAGGCGTGTTGGATGAACATGAGCGAGCGATTGTGCAGGCTTACCTCGATCGCTACCCAGAGCTGCGCGCCGAAGTCGCTCGCTATGGTCGCGTGCTACATGGACTCGCTGCGGCCGTACCTCAACGCACCCCCCCGGCATCGCTCAAAGCGAGCCTAATCGCACGGACGCAGCGCGCGCCCCGGCCGCAGCTGCAGCGAAGCGTCTGGGAACGCCTGCTGGACGCCTTCCTCAGTCCGCGCTTCGCGTGGAGCGTCGCCGCTGGCATGCTCTTGCTTGCTCTGGGCCTATTGGCAATACAAACCACGCGACTGAGTATGCAGGTTGGGCAACTCGAGCAAGCCCTGGGTGAACAGAGGCGCCTCGTGCGACTTTTGACAGCGAGCAGCGAACAATTCACGCTGAACGGCACCGATGCCGCGCCCCAGGCCGTTGCTGTTGTGCGCTATAACCCCGGCGAAAAGTGGGCGGCGCTAGAAGCCCGCCAGCTTCCCTCTCTCCCTGAGTCCCAGGCTTACCAACTGTGGCTGACCAACGCCGCCGGCGAGCGTTGGAGCGGCGCTGTGTTTAGGCCGGATGACTCCGGCGGCGCCGTAGCTCTGGTCTGGTGCCCGCAGCCGATGGACGAAATCGTGCGCTTCAGCGTGAGCATCGAACCCGCCGACGGCAGCCCTGCGCCCACCGGGCCGAATGTGCTGCGCGGGCTAAGAAGCTAGACGAGCACGACGTGGCCCCCGCGTAACCGGACTCGACTCCGGCTTTAAGCCGCTTCTCAGCCGCGTTTGATCGGGATTTCACGCAGATCGTTAAGGTAGTCGAGGATTGTCAGGAGGAATACCTATGAGATTACCCATCGTCCCTGCTCTGTTCACTGCTCTGACGCTCTTGGTTTCAGCATGCAGTGCCACCCCATCCGCCGCGCCGGCGGCCCCCCCGGCTCCAACGGAAGCCCCTGCGCCCACGCAAGCGCCTCTGCCGACCGAAGCGCCTGCGCCGACTGCGGCACCGACGGAGGCACCGGCTGCTGAAACGCCCGCGCCCACCGAAGCACCGGCGACCGAAGCGCCCGCTGCGCAAGTCGTGGTGTATCAGATCAACGCCAACGGGTCGGAGGCCAGCTTCACGCTCAACGAAGAGCTCATGGGCGTCCCCACCGTCGTCGTCGGTACAACGCCCAAGGTCGCCGGCTCGATCACCGTGGATTGGGGCAATCCATCCAATACCCAGATCGGCAAGCTGGAGATAGACGCGACGGACTTCAAGACGGACAACGAGCGTCGCAACGGCGCGATCCATCGCTTCATCTTGCAGACCGGCCAGTATCCGAAGATCGAGTTCGAGCCGACGGCCGTTGAGGGGTTGCCGGCATCGGTCAAGCCGGGTGACGCGTTGAACTTCAAGGTGACGGGCAATCTGAAAATCCGTGACATTACCAACTCGGTCACCTTCGACGTGACGGCGACCGCGAATGAGAACGAGATCAGCGGCCAGGCGCAGACCGTGATTAACCGCAACGACTATCAGCTCTCCATTCCGTCCGTGCCGATCGTGGCCAATGTGACCGAAGCGGTGACGCTGACGTTGAAGTTCGTGGCGACGCGACAATGACGCTCGCCCGGTTGCGTGAGCTTCATCGGAAGCGGATGAAGCTCACGCTTCCTTTTCACCCTATGCAAATACGCATCGGCGCACTGATCCTGTTCATCCTGCTCGCGCTTATTGCCTTCAGCGAGTTGATCTTCAGCAACCTCGGCACGCTCAACGGCGATTTGGCCGGCGCAGCACAGATGCTGGGGCTGACCCTGGCGCAGGAGCGGACGCGGCTGCTCATCCTCATTGCGCTCGATGCGATTGCCGGCGCGGGCGCATTGTTGGCCATCGTCGGCTTGCTGGCACGCAACAATTTGATCGCCTACGGCGCGTCGCTATGCGCGATCGGATTCTTGGCCTATGGCATATATCAGGTCTTCGCCGCGCTCACCCAGTTGAGTGACGCGGTGCGTCTACCGGTCCTCGTTGCCGGCACGCTATATGCGTTGCTCGGCGTCGCGGCCTGGCTCACCGGCCGGCGGGCAGCGCTCGCGCGCGCCACGCCATGATCGCTGGTGCCCGAGTTGACGCCGACGCGACCGCGGCGAAAATGCGCAGCGATGAATCTGCAGGACATCGGAGCTTCACACGACGACACACCCTATCGCCTGCATCGCCTCGGCGTAGTCATGCGCGCCGACCCGCACAATCCTAACGAGGCCCTGGGTGTATTGAACCCTGCGACGGCGCGTGGGCCGGACGGCAAACTCTATCTCTTTGCGCGCATCGTCGCTGCGGGCAACTACTCTCGCATCGGCATCGCCGAAGTGCGGTTCGACGCGCAGGGCGATCCGGTCGAGGTGGAGCGCATGGGCTACGTGCTCGAACCGACCGAGCCCTACGAGCGCAACGCGCGCACTGCCGGCTGCGAAGACCCGCGCATCACCTTCGTCGAGCCGCTCGGCTACTACGTGATGACCTATACCGCGTATGGGCCGCTTGGGCCGCGCATCGCGCTGGCTTGGTCCAAAGACGTGCTTACCTGGCAGCGCATCGGGCCGGTCACGTTCACCTTCATGCCGCGATATCGGGTTGACTTCAACCTCTATGACAACAAAGACGCCTATCTCTTCCCGCAGCCGGTGCGCGACCCGCACGGCCGGCTTGCGCTGGCGATGATCCATCGCCCGTCGAACACCCAGGGCAGCTTGCAGGTTGTGCCCGAAGGCGTCGCCGAACCGCGCGCCAGCATGTGGATCTCTTACTGCCCGCTCGACCGCGCTCAGGCCGGCCCGGAAGCCCTGCTCACCTGGGATGAGCATCAGCTGCTCGCGACACCGGCGCAGCCGTGGGAGAGCCTGAAGATCGGTGGCGGCACGCCGCCGGTATTGACCTCACGCGGCTGGCTCACGATCTACCACGGTGTCTCCGGCCGTATCGTGGAGGGCGTGGATCATCAGCCCTTCGTGCGCTACTGCGCCGGCGCGATGGTGCTGAACCGCGACGACCCGCGCTACGTGGTCTATCGCTCCAGCGCGCCGATCCTCTCGCCCGAAGCGCCGGAGGAGAAAGAGGGCGTCGTAGCCAATGTGGTCTTCCCGACCGGCGTGGACGTGCGCGAAGGCGGGCGATTGGACGTGTACTACGGCATGGCTGACTTTTACATCGGCGTCGCGCGGATGACGCTGCCGCACTAAAACGGTCGCGCACTCATGACGGCCAGCGCGACGACTTCGCCGATCTCGCACATCGCACCGTAGGTGTCGCCGGTCAATCCGCCCAGCGATTTCGTCCAGCGCGTAAAGATGACGTGCGCCGCGATGAGCGTCAGCCCGATCGTCATCCCCCCGCGCAGCCAGGCGGCCGGCCAGGCGTCCGACGCCAAGCCGAACGCGCATATCACGGCGACGATGACCAGCATCTGAAGCGTGGCGAAGATGAAATCGCTGCGCCGGATGAAGTCATGGAAGTTTCGTCCCAGCCCGCCTTCGCGCGCTGCCGGGAAGAAGAAGATGCCGTAGAGATCGGCCCAGCGGCCGAGCGTCGTGGCAATCAGCACGGCGCGCAGCCAGCCCTCTCCGGCGGCCGCGACGAATGCGACCTTGAGCGCGATCACTGCGATCAGCGCAAGCGCGCCCATCGCGCCGATGCGGCTGTCTTTCATGATCTCCAGCTTGCGCTCGCGCGGCCGCCAGCTCATCACCGCGTCGAACGTGTCGCTCAGGCCGTCCAGATGCAGGCCGGCAGTGACGACGGCGAGGGCGACCACGACGATCACGGCGCGCGCAAAGTCGCCCCACAGCGCGCCGGCCAACCCTCCCGCGCCGCACGCGATCAGCCCGATGAGCGCACCGACTGCCGGAAACCAGGCCATCGCGCGCGCGATCGTCTCCTCGTAATTCTCGCGGGTCATCGGCGGCATGAACGGCAACGGGATGAGCGTGAGGAAGCGAACGGCCTCGAAGAACGCAGTGAGCATAGGATAGCAGATGATTGATGATTGCCGGCTGCCCACTCCTAACTTACGCCCCAGAACGAGCTGCAAGTGGGGAGGGGGAAGTCACGGGATTCGGAAGCGGCGGCGTGTGGTTCACCGCACGCAGGATCGTCGTTGTGGGATAGCAGTCCAGGCCGGTGGCGCTGCCGAGGTCAATGCGCCAGCGCCAATGCTCGGCGAGCGGCGTGCCCATCAGCAGACACAGCAAAGCCTGTATCGGGCCACTGTGCGTCACCACGACGACGCGCCGACCTGAGCACTGCGTGCCTAAGTCTTTCCATGCCAGGCGGACGCGCGCGGCGAGTTCTGCCAACGATTCGCCGTGCAGCGGCGAGGCGTTGACCGGATCGGCGAAGCGCTGCGCTGCACCTTCTGGATAGCGCTGCATCACTTCGCGATAGGTCAGCCCCTCCCACGCGCCATGCGATGCTTCGCGCCAGCGCGCGTCGCAGATAACCGGAATGTCGCGGTCGCCTTTGATCGTCTGAGCGGTCGCCGCGGCGCGGGTCAGGCCGCTGTGCACGATCACATCCACCTTACGCGCGGCGAAGAGACGCGCCAGCGCTTGCGCCTGCCGTTCGCCAAACGCGGTGAGCGGCCGATCTGAGAAACTCATGTAGCGGCGGGCGACGTTCCAATCCGCCTGCCCATGCCGCACCAACCAGACGCTGCGAGGCACATCAACGGGCATCCCATGCAGAGGCTACCACGACTGCCGCGCCAGGAGGTACTTCACGCTTCACGGCAGAAGATGTTCCCTTGCGTAGGGCGAGCAAACTTATATGATCCTAAGCAAAGCTGTATAAATTACGCGCCGCGTGCTCGGCGCGCCAAAGCCGCTGTGAGGTTTTGACATTGTGTTGAAGCAAGCTTCCCCTCTAGCAACCTGCGAAGGCAAACTCCCCCGAGATCAAAGGCCGGCCGCTCCGACGGCGATCGTCATGTTGAACCTGGGCGGCCCGCGCACCGTGGATGACGTTGGACCGTATCTCGAGCGTATGTTCCTCGATCGCGAGCTGATCCCGTTGCCCTTCCAGCAGCGACTGGGACGATTCATCGCTCGCCGCCGGACGCCGAAGGTTCAGGTCAAATATGCGGAGATCGGCGGTGGCTCGCCGATCTATGCCTGGACCGAGCGCCAGGGCGAAGCGATGGCGGAGCTGCTCGATCAGCTGTCGCCGGAGACCGCGCCGCACAAGAGCTATATCGCCTTTCGCTACGCCGAGCCGCTCACGGAAGACGCACTGAGGCAAATGCGTGCGGATGGCGTCCGTCGCGCGGTGGCATTTACCCAGTATCCGCAGTGGAGCTGCAGCACCACCGGCGCCAGCCTGAACGAGTTGTGGCGCGAGCTGATCCGCCTGAACCTGCGCGACGCCTTCGCGTGGAGCGTAATAGATCGCTGGCCGACGCACCCGGCCTTCATCGCGGCGATGGCCAAGAAAGTGTGCGAGGGGCTTGACCGGTTCGCGCCGGAGGAACGCAGCAGCGTCCTGCTGCTGTTCAGCGCGCATTCGCTCCCGCTCAGCGTGATCGAGCGCGGCGATGCCTATCCCCAGGAGGTCGCGGCTACCGTGCAGGCGGTCATGGAGCACCTCAATTTCTCGAACGAGTTCTTGCTGGCCTATCAATCGGACATCAAGCCGTTCAAGTGGCTCGGCCCCAGCACCGAGCGGGTGATCCGCAACCTGGGCGCGCGCAAGCGCAAGAACGTGCTGGTCGTGCCGGTCGCTTTTACCAGCGACCACATCGAGACGCTGCACGAGATTGACATCGAGTATGCCGAGCTGGCGCGCGAGGTGGGCATTGCGAATTTCAAGCGCGCGCCGGCGCTGAACGACGACCCGCTGTTTATCCGCGCGCTGGCCGAGATCGCAGCGGAACATCTGCGTGGTGGCCGGCTGCACTCCTCGCAGTACAAGCTGCGCTGCCCTGGCTGCGAGAACGCCATGTGCCGCTCGTTGCTCAACCCGGCGAGGGATGCCGTGCCGGCACGCGCTGTCGCCTGACAACGTTCTCTAGGCGCAGGCTTCACACCTCGTTCTCTCACTGCGCTACGGTTAGAATGCGGCGAAAGCGCTTTGTGCGCTTGCGTCGCACCATCATGCTCGCGCGCCTGCGTTCCGTTCCGCACCGGTCACACTGGCTCATCCTCGGTTCGGTCCTCATCTTGGCGATTGCTCTGCGCTTCCACAAGATCGGCGCGCAGTCGCTGTGGTACGACGAGGGCAACAGCGCGCGCATCGCCGAGCGGTCGCTGGCGTTGATCGTCGAGGGCGCTGCCGGCGACATTCACCCGCCGCTCTACTACGTCATTTTGAAATACTGGCGCGCGGCCTTCGGCGAGGGCGAAGCGGCGCTGCGCTCGTTTTCGGCGGTATGCAGCGCGCTGACCGTGCTGTGCGCTTATCTGATCGGTCGCGATGGGTTTGGCCGGCGCGTCGGGCTGATCGCCGCGTTCCTGTTGGCCGTCATGCCCTTCGCGATTTACTACGCCCAGGAAGCGCGCATGTATGCGCTGCTGGCGCTGTGCGCCGCGGCCAGCACGTGGGCGATGGTGAGGATGGGGAGGTTGGGGATTGGGGATTGGAGAGTAGGGATTAGAGATTGGCGATCTCCAATCTCTAATCCCCAGTCTCTGATCCTCGCATCGCTTTACGTCTCGGCCACCGCTGCCGGCCTGTGGACGCACTACGCCTATCCCTTCGTGATGATCGCGCAGGGCGTCGCTTACCTCGCCCTCAGCCTGCTGCGACCTCCGCGGAAGATGTGCCTCGGCACACTCGCTCCCTTTGTCGTGTCGAATCTCATTGCCATCGCTCTGTTCCTGCCCTGGCTGCCGGTGGCGGTTCGTCAAGTGCAGGGCTGGGGCGTAGATCGGCCGGCCTACGCGCTCGGCCCGGCGTTGCTCGATGCCTATCGCACCCTGATCGTCGGCCGCACGCTGCCGCCCGACCAGGCGACGCTGCCGGTGGGTCTGTTCACGGGGTTTGTTATCGCGGGATCGTTGCTCGGCAAACGAGACACGCCGGCAAATCGTTCGATGATGCTCGCGCTTGCCGGCCTGCCGTTAGCACTGTTGTTCGCCTTCGGCCTATATCGCGAGGCATACCTCAAGTTTTTGCTGGTGTGCCTGCCGCCGTTGTGCGTCTTGGCGGCGCGCGGCATCGTAGAGATTGGAGATCGGGGATTGGAGATTGTCAATCCCCAATCTCCCATCCTCAATCTCCTCATCACAGCCATCGCCTGCATCCTGGCCGCAACGCTCATCCCCTCGCTGCGCAATCTGTACGACGATCCGGCCTACGCCCGCGACGACTACCGCGGCATCCAGCGGCTGATTGCGGCCGATGCGCGCCCCGACGATGCCGTGCTCTTCCTGGCGCCCAATCAGTGGGAAGTGTTCACCTATTACCAGCGCGACGACCGCAACCTCTTCCCGCTGACCTATCGGCCGGCCTCGTATGAGACTGTTGCTGCGCAGATGCAGGCGATTGCATCGGCGCGCAGGCGCATCTTCGCGCTCTATTTCGCCGAGCGCGACGCCGATCCGGAGGGCTGGTATGAACTGTGGATGAGCGGCAATCTCTACAAAGTGCACGAGCGCTGGGTCGGCAATATCCGCCTGGCGGTCTACGACAGCGGCACAGATCGCGCCGCCTGGCCGATGGCCGCCGGCGCAGCTTTCGGTGACGCCATCGCGCTCGTCGAAGCGCGTGGGCGGCTGGGCGAAGCGCGTCGGGGAGATACTTTGCCGGTCGAGTTGACATGGCAGGCGTTGGCCAAGCCGGACCGGCGCTACAAAGTGTTCGTCCACATCGGCCCGCCGGACGGCGCGCCGGTCGCCCAACACGACAGCGAGCCGGTTGCCGGCTACAGACCGACGGATGGCTGGTCGCCCGACGAACGCATCGTAGATCGGCGCGGCGCGTGGATCGGGCCGGATGTACCACCCGGCGTGTATGGCGTGTTCGTCGGCCTCTACGATCCGGACACCGGCGCGCGTTTGCCGGTGATCCAGAACGGCGCGCCTGTGGGCGACCGGCTGAAGCTCGGCGAGATTACAATCCGCTGAGCATGGCTGACTTCGAACTGCTCAAGGCGCTGATTCAACCCGCGCAAACCAAAATCGTATTGCTCGTGATGGATGGGCTGGGCGGCCTGCCTCGGCCTGAAGACGACAAGACCGAACTCGAGGCGGCGCATACCCCCAACCTCGACCGGCTGGCGCGCGAGGGCTGTCTGGGCCAGCACTATCCCGTGGCGATCGGCGTGACCAGCGGCAGCGGGCCGGGACATTTGGGCCTGTTCGGCTACGACCCGCTGCGCTACGAGATCGGGCGCGGCGTGCTGGAGGCCGTCGGCATCGGCTTCGGCGTCACCGACCGCGACGTATGCGCGCGGGGCAACTTCTGCACGCTCGACGCCCAGGGCAACATCACCGACCGGCGCGCCGGCCGCATCCCGACCGAGGTGTGCGCGCGGCTGGTCGAGAAAATCAACAACGCGCGGATCGGCGTCGGCGAGGGCGTCGAGGTCTTCGTCGAGCCGGTGCAGGACTATCGCTTCGTGGTGGTGATGCGTGGCGATGGGCTTTCGGGCAACATCGAGGATACCGATCCACAACGCACCGGGACGCCGCCATTGCCGGCGATGGCTCGCGACGCGCAGTCGCAACGCACCGCCGAGCTATTCAACCGCTGGATCGCCCAAGCGACGGCCGTCATCCGCGACGAACACCCGGCCAACGGATTGACGCTGCGCGGCTTTGCCAAAGAGCCCGGCCTGCCCAAGTACAAAGACGTGTATGGCCTGAAGGCCGGCGCGATTGCCATCTATCCGATGTATCGCGGCGTAGCGGCGTTGGTGGGCATGGATCGCATCGCGCATGATGCCCACAGCGTGCGCGAGGAATTCGAAGCTGCGGCGCGCGTCTGGAACGACTACGACTTCTTGTTTATCCACGTCAAATACACCGACAGCCGTGGCGAGGACGGCAACTTCGAGGCGAAGAAAGCCGTGATCGAAGAGGTGGATGCCGCGCTGCCGGCCTTGCTCGATCTCAAGCCCGACGTGCTGATCGTCACCGGCGACCACAGCACGCCGAGCCAACTGCGCAGCCACTCGTGGCATCCCGTGCCGTTGCTGCTCTGGGCACCGGCCACCGCTCGCCGCGACGGCAGCACACACTTCGGCGAGCGCGCCTGCGCGCACGGTGGGTTGGGCACCTTCTACGCCAAGGACATCATGCCGTTGGCGCTGGCCCATGCCGGCCGGCTGCAGAAGTTCGGCGCATGATTGCGCAGGGGTAGACCGCTCCGATCAGTCTGACCCCGCTCTGTCCCTCATCAGGCGCATATAATGTAGAACATCTGTCCGATGAGGTTCTTTGCCGGTAAGTCCAGCACAAGCAAGGGAAAGCCCAAGAGGGGCGATGCGCCCGACCCAGCGCCGCTGCAGTTCGACCTCGACCGATGGCTCGACATCTGCGGAATCATACTGCTGGCCCTCGCTGCGCTCACCCTCTTTGGGTTCCTTTCCACCCAGCGCAGCCCGATCCTCAGCGGCTGGCTGGAAATCGTGGGCCGGCTGTTTGGATGGGGCGTCTATCTTGCGCCGGCTGTTCTGGCGGCGCTCGGTGTGTATCTCCTCGTCCGGCGCTTCGGCGACCGCTTCCCGCGTTTCAGACCGAAGCGCCTGGGTGGCGCAGTGCTGGCCTACCTTACAGCGCTCGCTACCCTCCATGGGCTGACGATGATCGCTGCTAACGATATAGATGGTGCGGCGATTGCTGCTGCATCGAAGGGTGGAGGTGAGCTGGGCTGGCTGATCCTCAGCGCGCTCATCGGACTTCTGGGCAACATCGGCGCCGGATTCGTGGTCGTCATGGCCTGGATCGCTGCCGTGATGTTGATCGCGGGTGTATCCCTGCCGCAGCTCTTCCAGGCCATGCGACAAGCCGTCACGTCGCCGAGGCACGACCGGGCGGCGACCGACGTCGCGCGCGTCCCCGGCGCGCCCACCGACGACATCATCGAGCCGGACTATGGCCGCGGCGGCGGGCTGATCATCCGTGGGTTGAGGCCGCGCAGCGCGCCGGCCAAGCGGCACCGCGAAGCGCAGGTGGCGCCGTCCGCTGCGCCATCGCCATCGGAAGCCGAGCTGCCCCCGGCGCGGACGATCAACGAGGTGCCACGCAGCGCCGAACCTTTGAAGATCAACACGCCGGCATCGCGCGGCCAGGTCAACCGCGTGCCGCCACCGCGCATCATCGGCGCGCCTGATGTGCCGCCCGGCCGCAGTGCAACGAGCGCGGTTGAGCCGTTACGCCAGTCACCATCCGCCCCACCGCCTGCAGCACCTGCGGTGACGGTCTCTTCGATCTATCCTGTCCGGCGCAATTGGGTGCTGCCCAAGATTGACGAAGTCCTTGAACCGGGGAGCGACGCTGCGATGAAGGAAGCAGAGATTCGGCAGCGCGCGGCGCTGATCGAGGACACACTGCGCGCGTTCGGCGTGCCGGCCCGCGTGGTCGAGGTGAACCGTGGGCCAACGATTACCCAGTTCGGCGTCGAGCCCGGCTTCAACGAAATGAAGGGCGGCAAGCAGGTGAAGGTGAAGGTCAGCCGCATCGCGGCGTTGGCCGATGACCTGGCGCTGGCGTTGGCTGCGCCGCGCATCCGCATCGAAGCGCCGATCCCCGGCCGCGCGCTGGTCGGCATCGAGGTGCCGAACGGCGAGACGTCGCTCGTCGCCCTGCGCGATGTGATGGAAAGCGAGGAGTTCGAGGTGCTGCGCCGAAAAACGCGCCTTCCGCTCGCGCTCGGACAAGATGTGAGCGGAAGGCCGGTAGTGGCCGACCTGACCAGCATGCCGCATTTGCTGATCGCCGGCACGACGGGCTCCGGCAAGAGCGTGTGCGTGAATGCCATCATCGTCGCCCTGCTGTGCGCCAACTCGCCCGAGGATCTGCGCTTCCTGATGATTGACCCGAAGCGCGTGGAACTGACCGGCTACAACGGCATCCCGCATTTAATCGCGCCGGTGGTCGTGGACTTGGAGAAGACGACGGCGGTGTTGCAATGGGTGACGCGCGAGATGGACCGGCGCTATCGCCTGTTCGCTAAACATGGCGCGCGCAACATCGCGGAGTTCAACGCCAAAGTCGCGCCTCACTCCTCCCCCCCGACTTCCGTACTGGATCAGTCGGGAGTGGGGAATCGGGCGTCGCCGCCCGACGACGAGCTGCGCAAGCTGCCCTACATCGTCGTCGTGATTGATGAGCTGGCCGACCTGATGATGATGGCGCCGGATGAGACGGAGAAGATCATCTGCCGGCTGGCGCAGATGGCGCGTGCCACCGGTATTCACCTCATCCTGGCAACGCAGCGCCCGAGTGTGGACGTAGTCACCGGCCTAATCAAGGCCAACTTCCCGGCGCGCATTGCGTTCACCGTAGCGACCAGCGTGGATTCGCGCGTCATCCTCGACGGCCCGGGCGCAGAGAAGCTGCTGGGACGCGGCGACATGCTGGTGGTCACGCCGGAACAGTCCATGCCGATGCGCGCGCAAGGGTGCTTCCTCGGCCCTGTGGAGATCGAACGCGTGGTGCGCCACTGGCGCGCGCAATTGGGCGACGCTGCGCCGGCAAGCGCGCCGCATGTGCCTGAACAGGCGGCTACCGATTTGCCGGTGGAGCCCGCACCTGCTGCCGATCTCTTCGGCGCGCCGCCCACCTGGGAGGAGGCGCGGGCGCTAAACGAAGCGGCGCGCGAGGTGAACGCCGGCAGCAAGGACGACAAGCTGTTCAACGAAGCGGTAGCCACGGTGCGGTTGCAGGGCAAGGCCTCGATCTCACTGCTCCAGCGTCGGCTGCGCATCGGCTACACGCGCGCTGCTCGGCTGATCGAAGAGATGGAAGAGCGCGGCATCGTTGGCCCGGCGGTGCCCGGTCAGCAGTATCGCGAGGTGTTGAACTCACCGTTGAGCGGGACGGACGAGCCGTAGCCCTCGGACGTCTTTTAATCTTTGTGCTTACAATTGCGCGCATGCTTGACATCGAACTGCACTGTCATACGCGCTACTCGCCGGATAGCCTGGTGAAGCTGCCCGACCTCATCGAATACGCCCGCAAGGTCGGCATTCACCGCCTAGCCATCACCGACCACAGCGAGATCGAGGGCGCGTTGTTGGCCAAGCAGATGGCGCCCGATCTGATCATCGTAGGCGAAGAAGCGATGACCACACAGGGCGAGTTGCTGTGCCTCTTCATCACGGAGCTGATCCCCGACGGCCTGACGCTGAAGGAAGCGATTGACCGGGTGCATGCGCAGGGCGGCATCTGCGGCCCGCCGCATCCGCTCGATCCGCGCCGCTTCGGCATCGGCATGGAGAACTTGCTGGAATACGCTTCGGAATTCGACTTCATCGAGACGTTCAACGCCCGCACGCGCGATACCGGCAAGAACGACGAGGCGGATTACATCGCGCAGCGCCTCGACTTGCCGCGGGTATGCGCCAGCGACGCGCACACGCTGCAAGAGGTCGGCATCAGCCGCATGCGCATTCGCGAATACACCACGCCGCAGGATTTCGTCATGGCCCTGCGCGACGCTGAGCTGCTCCCCAACTACAGCTCGTTGATGGTCAACGTCGGCTCGCGCTTGGCTTCGATCGCGCACGGGTTGGGGTTCGATAAGCGGTAGCTCACGACACTACTCGCTCGTTCACTCGCTCGATCACCATCACGCTGACCGCCGTCACGATCATCAGCAGCGTGCTCATGGCCAGCGCCTGGCCGTAATTCAGCGCGCCGGGCTGGCCCAAAAAACGGTAGATCACCACCGGCATGGTGGGATATTCCGGCCGCGCGATCAGCAGCGACGCACCGAACTCGCCGAGCGAGACGGTGAACGCGAAGATCATCGCCGCGATGAACGGCGGCGCCAGCAGCGGCAGGTCCACGTGGCGAAGCGCCTGCAACGGCCCGGCCCCCAACCCACGCGCGGCTTCGCGCAGACGCGGATCGAACGACCGGATGGCCGGCAGGATGGCGCGCACGACGAACGGCAGCGCGATCAACGTATGCGCGACCGGCAGCAACACGACCGACGTGCGCAGGTCGAGCGGCGGCCGGTCGAACGCCACCAAGAAGCCCAGCCCCAACGTCACGGCGCTGGTGCCGAGCGGCAACAACACCAGCGCGTCGAGCAGCCGCGCGAACCATGATCCGCCGCGATCCGGCCGGCTTCCCTGCGCAATGGCGTAGCCCAACGGCAGCCCCAGCAGCATCGCCAGCGCAGCCGTGATCGCAGCGAAGACCAGCGAGTTGCGAATGGCCAACTGCGGCGGCACGAAGAACAGCGACCCGCGCACGTTTTCGCTCAACGCCGCGTAATAGCGCAAAGGATCGCCGCCCTCCAAATTCAACGAGCGCCCGGCCAGTGTCGCCAAAGGCAGCACCAAGACGATCGCGATGAATGCCAGGCTGCCGGCGACGAACGCGCGCGCAGCCGGACCGACCACCGGCCGGCGGATGTCGCGCGTTGGCCGCGCTTCGAGCGGCGCACTGGCTTTCGCCTCCAATCGCGCCGAAGCCCAGCCCACCAGTAGGGTGACGATCATCTGTACGATGGCCAACGACGTGGCGATGTCCAGCCGCAACAGTTGTGCGGTCTGCCGGTAGATCTCCACTTCAAGCGTGGCGAAGCGCGCGCCGCCTAGGATCAGCACCACGCCGAAGCTGGTGAAGGTGAACAGGAAAGTCAGTGCCGCCGCTGCGCCGACCGATGGCAGCGCCATGGGCAGCGAGACGTAGCGGAAGGTTTGCCAACGATTCGCGCCCAGCCCGGCGGCTGCCTCTTCGATGCGCGGGTCGAAGGCCGAGAGGAAACCGCCGACCAGCCGGATGACCACCGCGACGTTGTAAAACACGTGGGCAAGCAAAATCATCGGCAACGTGCCCAGCAACTGGATCGGTGGCTGGTCGAGACCGAGTGCGCTTTGCAGGGCGGCGTTCAACGCGCCGCGTGGGCCGAGCAATGCGCTGAACGCTGCGGCCACCACCACGGTCGGCATGACGAAGGGGATCACCGCCAGCGCCCGCCACAATCGCTGTCCGGCGAAGCGATAGCGGGCGAAGGCGAAGGCAATCGGTATGCCGGCGAGCAACGTGAGCGCTGTGGAGAGCGTCGCCTGCCACAGGCTGAACCCCAGCACGCGTAGGTGCGTCGGGTCGCGCAGCACAGAGAGCGGCGTCGCGCCGCGGCTGATCTCGCTGGGCGTGAACGAGACGCGCGCGATCTCGATCAGCGGCCAGATGAAGAAGAGGGCGAGGAAGAGCAGCGCCGGCGCGGCAAGCGCCGAATCGAGAATTGAGAGTTGAGAGTTGCGAAAAGGCGGTTTCTCAACTCTCAATTCTGCATTCTTCATTTCAAGACGAGCGCGGTCCACTCCTCGATCCACCGCTCGCGGCCCTGGTCAATTTGTTCGGGCGTGAGCGAGAACGCTTGCGCCGGCGGCTGGCCGAACTTCACGAACACCTCCGGCCATGCTGCCGTCTTCGCGACCGGATAGACGAACATCTGCATCGGAATGTCTTCCTGAAAGCGCTTGCTCAGCATGAAGTCCACCCACTTTTCGGCCAGGTCGCGATTCTTCGTGCCCTTCAGAATGCCGACGAACTCGATCTGCTCGAAGGCGGTGCCTTCCAGGTTGCCGGTGGGCGGCTCCTCCAGCTTGCCCTCGCTGAAGAAGACCTCGGCCGCCGGGCTGGTGGCATACGATACGACGAGCGGTCGCGGCCCTTTGCCGCTGCTGCCGCTGAACTGAGTGTAGTAGGCATCGCTCCAGTCCGGGCTGACGTACACATCGTTGGCGCGCAGATCCTGCCAGAATCGCTTCCAGTCGTAGTCGCTGCCTTCGGGAAACGCCGCGATCGTCGCCAGCAGGAAGGCCAGGCCGGGCGATGACGTGGCCGGGTTTTGCACTACCAACATGCCCTTCCACTGCGGCTCGGTCAACTCGCGCAGCGACTTCGGCGGGGCCAGCCCCTTGTCTTTCAAGAAGGCTTTGTCGTAGTTGATGATGACGTGACCGTAGTCCACCGGCAACATGCGGTTCTGCGGGTCGAGCTTGAAGCGGTCGGGGATGTCGGCCAGCGCCGGCGAGTCGTACGGCTCCAGAATACCGGCTGTCAACGCGCGACCGAGGAAGGTGTTATCCACGCCGTAGAGCACGTCGGCCAGCGGCGCGTCCTTGCTCAGGATGGCTTTGTTGAGCGTCGAGCCGGCGTCGCCGGATTTGAGGATGACCACTTTGGCGTTGTTTGCCTGCTCGAACTCGGCGATCACATCCTCGCTCGCGCCGAAGCTATCGTGGGTCATGATGGTCAACGTGCGCGGCGCGGCCGGCTGGGGTTGTTCGGATGTTCGGGGAGGCGGCGCTTGCACGACGCAAGCTGCCAGCAGCATCGCAGTCGTCAAGAAAAGGATCAGTCGTTTCATCTTCGTTCACCTCGCAAGTTGGTCAACTGGTCGCTGGTGAGTGGTAGTTGGAATTGGCTGGCAATCACCAATCATCACATCACCGATCATCCATTTGTTATGAGTTGGAAGTGGGGAGTTGGGAGTGGTGCGTGACCACGCACAACAGCATCCCCTGACGCAGGGAGACGGTCGCTTCTTCGCCGAGCATGACGTTGCTCACGCCACGCGCCGGGCCGACGAACAACGACTCATCGTGCAACGGATACTCCAGCCCGGTGGTGCGAATGCCGTGCGCGTCGCCACCGAAGGGCAGCAGCGAGACGGTATCGCCGGCGCTGCCATGCAGCGTCAACTGCGCCGGCCGGTCGCGCGCGTCTATCAGGAAGACGCGCTCGCGCTCATGGGCCAGCAAGACGTCCATGCACTTGAGTGCGGGCATGGCCAGCAGCAGCATGTTGGCCAGCTCGTGGTCGAGGCGTCCGCCGCGTGCGCCGAGGACGACGATCTCGACTTTCTCGCCGTTGGGCGCGGATTGGGCTGCAAACAGCAGCGCCAGCTCCAAATCGGTTTCGTCCTTGCGCGCCGGGTAGCGATGCAACTGCGCGCCGCGCCGTTCTAGCTCGCCGAGATCGGCTTCGCTCAGCGAGTCGAAGTCGCCGATGACGTGCGCCGGCGCCAGCCCCAGCGCCAGCGCCGTGCGCGCGCCGCCGTCGGCGCAGATCAGTGTTGCACCGCCGCCTTCCAGCCAGCGCGCCACTTCGTCCTTGGCCGGGGGATCGCCGTTGGCGATGATTACGATGCGCATATCCAAAAAGCAACATCCCTGCCGAGCATGCCGGCAGGGATGTGTAATGACCGATGGTTTTTCGCGTTTCCCTCCGCTGGCATGACCCAGATCAGGTTCAAGGGTCGGCGCCGGATTGGGCGCCCTCTCAGCCCGCGTCCGCGGACTCCCCATTCGCGTATTCGATTGTGGCGAAATTATACAAGAGCATATGCAACGGCTTGGGCAGCGCATTGCCCAAGTGACCCTCCAAGCGCAAGCCGATGCCTACGAAGCCGACAGCGCGGCCACCGTGCAACGCACCCAGGCTGTGGTGAACAAGGGTAAAAAAGCCACGCTCTACACCTGCGTCGGCGAAGTGAGCTATCGGCGCAACTACTACTACGACCACGTAGCTCGGAAGGGATGGTGTGCGTATGACGCGCACATTCGACGGGGGACGGCTGGAGTGAACAACTCAAACAGCTCGCGGTCATGTTATGTGCGGCCATGCATTTGCAACGGCATGCGCGGTGTTGAACAAGCTCGGGCAAGCCCCTCTGAGCACCACGCTCGTTTGGCGCCTCACTCAGGAAGCAGGCACGCGGGCCCGACCGGCACTGGGGGAACGGGTGAGTGGACAGCAAGCCATCACCGAGGCGGACGCGGTGATCCGGGTGGATGGGTGCATGAGTCACGTGCGCGGAGAGGGGGAAGGAGGTGAAGCTCGGGGTGGTGGCTGAATGGACAAGCCAGGCAGGCGTCGGACGGCATCGGGCCGCATCCTACGTTGCCCCCTTGGGTGGTCCGGAAGGCTTCAGCACCAAGCTGCAGGCAGAAGTGCGGTCGCGCTTGAAGCGACACGGCGGCCAGGTGGCGGTGATCGGTGATGGGGCAGAGTGGATTGGGCGGATGGCCGAACGCGATTATCCGAACGCGGCGCACATTGTGGACTGGTATCACGTGGTGCAGCACCTGCATCAGGCGACACAAGCGAGATTCGACGCATCGCCGCGTATAATCTCGGCCTAGAACAAACGTCCTATGGCCAAAAAGCAATCCACGCCCACGCGCCACGGCGACGATGGCCGCACCCCCGTCCAGGCCGTGATCGAGCTCGAAGACAACCGCTTCGGTCGCATCCGGCGCGCCGACATCAACCAAGAGATGCAGACCAGCTATCTCTCCTACGCCATGTCGGTCATCGTCAGCCGCGCCCTACCCGACGCGCGCGACGGCCTGAAGCCGGTGCAGCGCCGCATCCTCTACGTCATGCACGACACCGGCCTGCGCCCCGATGCACCCTACCGCAAGAGCGCGCGCATCGTCGGCGACGTGCTGGGCAAATATCACCCCCACGGCGACCAATCGGTCTACGACGCGATGGCGCGCATGGCGCAGGACTTCTCCATGCGCTACCCGCTGGTGGACGGCCAGGGCAACTTCGGCAGCGTGGACGGCGACCCACCAGCCGCTATGCGCTACACCGAGGCGCGCCTCAGCCGGCCGGCCATGGACCTGCTGGGCGACTTGGAGAAGAACACGGTTGACTTCACCGACAACTATGACGGCACCACGCGCGAGCCGACCGTGCTGCCGGCGGCGCTGCCCAACCTGATCTTGAACGGCGCGACCGGCATCGCCGTCGGCATGGCCACCAACATCCCGCCGCACAACTTGAACGAGATCGTAGACGCGATCTCGTTCATGATTGACCGCATTGCCGAGAAGCGCGGCGCGGCCAAACAGTTGCAGCAATGGACACTGCCCGAGGCCGAGGTGGACGTGGACGAGCTGATGAAGTTCGTCAAGGGTCCCGACTTCCCCACCGGCGGCATCGCCTTCCGCTACGACGAGCGCGCCGAAGGTGGCGACGCGATCCAATCGGCCTACGCCACCGGCCGCGGCAAGATCATTGTGCAGGCCAAAGTGCACTTCGAAGAGGGCACGCGCGGGCGCAACCACATCGTCGTCACCGAGCTGCCCTACGCCGTGAACAAGAGCGCGCTGATCGAGCGCATTGCCGACCTGGCCCGCGACGGCAAGATCACCGGCATCACCGACATCCACGACGAGAGCGACCGGCGCGGCATGCGCATCGTGATTGACATCAACAAAAACGACGACCCACGACAGGTGCTGAACGCGCTCTACAAGCACACCGCGATGCGCACATCGTTCGGCGTGATCATGCTGGCACTGGTGAACGGCGAGCCGCGCATCTTGCCGCTGCGCCGCATGCTGCAAGTGTTCATCGAGCATCGGCTGAACGTCATCAAGCGGCGCAGCGAGTTCGACTTGGACGAAGCCAAGCGGCGCGCCCACATCCTCGAAGGGCTGGTCAAGGCGCTCGACATCATTGACAAGATCATCCGGCTGATCCGCACCTCGCGCGACACCGACGCCGCGCGCCGAGGATTGATCCAGCAATTCAAGTTCAGCGAGGCGCAGGCGCAGGCGATCCTGGACATGCCGCTGCGCCGGCTCACCCAACTCGATCGCAAGCGGCTGGAGGAAGAGCTGGCCGAGAAGCGCAAGCTGATCAAGTACCTCGACGACCTACTCAAGAACCCGATCAAGATCCTGGGCGTGATCAAAGAGGAGTTGCAGGCGCTGAAGGACAAGTACGGCGACAGCCGGCGCACTACGATCGTGGGCCGGGTGGAGGAGAAGTCAGAGGGCAGAGGTCGGCGGTCAGAAGTCAGAGGGCAGAGGGCAGAGGCCAGAAAAGACGGCAAAGTCGCTTCCCGCGACCCGCAACCGGCAATCGGCGACTTCCCACTGACCGCGCATGAGCTGATCGGCAACGAGGCGGTCTATGTGATCGTCGGGCAAAACGGCAAGATCGGGCGGGTGAGCGAGCCGCCCCGGGTGACTAGCGCTGCCGAGGTGGTGCCGGCCGCCATCGTCAAGGCATACACGAAAGAGATGGTGTATGTCATCGGATCGTCGGGCAAGGGCGTGGCATTGAGCGTGGGTACCTTGCCACAGGAGGACGTGATTCGCGGCCAGGGCGCACCGCTCAGCGCCATCAGCGCCTTCCCGCAGGACGACGAAGTGGTCGGCGCATTCGCGGTGGATCGCACGGCGGTGAAGAAGGGCGATGACGAATCTGGCCCCTACATGGTGTGTGCCACGGCCAACGGCATGGTCAAGCGCAGCGCAGCCAGCATCTTGCCCGGCGTGCCTGGCCAGGCCTTCACCGCCATCGGCGTGGCCGAGGACGACAGCGTGATCAGCGCACGGCTGGTTCAGGGCCACGAAGACCTGATGCTGTTCACACAACAGGGCATGGCCATCCGCTTCAAGCAAGACGAGGTGCGGCCGATGGGCCTGCCGGCCGGCGGCGTCGTCGGCATCAAGCTCGAAGAAGGCGACATGGTGATGAGCCTGGGGGTCGCCGACGAGTCAAACCAGGAGCTGGATGTAGTGATCGGCACGACCGATGGCCGGGCCAAGCGTGTGGCGTTCAAAGAGTATCCGGTGCAGGGCCGCGCCGGCAAGGGAGTGATCACGGCTAAGCTGGCGAAAGACGCCACCGTCGCCGACGCGGTGATCGCTGCGCCGGATGACACCATCGTCTACGTCACCTTCAAGAACAACGCCAAATCGCTGAAGGCCAAGAACCTGACGCGGCGTGGGCGCCCTGCCGGCGGCGACGAAGCGATCGCGTTGAGCGGCAGCGACTACCTGATGCGGATGGTCGTGGTAGAGGGGTGAGCATGTAGCTCACAGGTCAGACCGCTTCGAACGGTCTGACCTGTGACGAGCGGTTGTTGATCCTAGGCAGGCGGCTTCCCAAACTCGCGCAGCGACTGCCAATGATTCTTCAGCGCAGCGCGAAAGGTGGGGTAACTCTGATAGGGCAGCCCGAACTCCTCACACGTCGCCTTCACGATCGGGGCGATCTTCGGATAGAGCAGATGGCACATGTGCGGGAAGAGGTGGTGCTCGATCTGGTAGTTCAAGCCGCCCACATACCAGTTCAGGATGGGGTTGTTCGGCGCGAAGTTGCTGGTGGTCTGCACCTCGTGGATCGCCCACTCGTTCTCGATCTTGAGCGGGTCGCCGGTCGGTTCGGGGAACTCCACGTCATCCATCACGTGCGCCATTTGCAAGATGACCGCCATGACGAAGCCGGTGACGACGGACGTGATGGCGAAGATGACCAGCGCGCCGCCGATGCCGAAGACCAGCGCCGGCAGCACCAGATACACTATCAGGTTGATGAAGCGACCGATCCAAAACACGATCTTGTCGTTGCGCGACATGGGCGGATACCGGAAGGTATCACCCGACTTGCCGGTGAAATACACCTGGAAGTTACGGCCGATCAACAACCCGACGCCGGCCAGCGCATACACGATCGGCGCATACAAATGCTGGAAGCGGTGAATCGGCTTCCAGATATCGCGCGGGCTGTTGCGCACCCAGCCGTCCATCTCTAGCCCTTCGTCCAGGCCGGCAATGTTGGTGTAGGTATGGTGCCAGATGTTGTGCTGTTGCCGCCAGATGAAGTTGCTCAGCCCGACCAGCTCGACGGTGAGGCCGAGCAGCCGGTTCACCCAGGGGCGGTTGGAGTAGCCGTTGTGGTTGGCGTCGTGCATGATGTTGAAGCCGATGCCACCCGTCGCCAGCCCGAACGAGAGGGCGAAAAGGATCGTGACGAGAAAGTGCCAGCCGGCGACGCCACTGTAGAGCATCAGCCCGTAGCTGATGGCCCACCAGCCCAGACAAATGGCCGACTTGACATACATGGCCGGCAAGTCGCGTGTGCGCAGATTGTGCTCTTTCAAAAACGTTTCGACGCGCTGCACCACGGTCCGGCGAAAGCCGTACTGCTTGGTGAAGGGCACCGATCGGACGGGGTTCTGTTTGACTGCCGGGACAACAGGAGATTCGAATGTCGTTTTCGAGAAGGTCGAAGCGGATTGGGAAAGTGACACAGTGACCTATTTACCTACCTTTCGTCGTTGCTCCTCGATGACTCAACATGCGCTGCCATGGGGCCGTCGGTCAAGAGGTATACATCTAGGGCAAACGTTACCACAGATCGGTATGACGATGATGAACGATATATGCCAATTGCTGAGAAGTCCTTCGCCGTCCTACAAAGCAGCGCTTGCAGGATGATGATAAGGCTTCTCAGGCCATCTGCCGCTTCGCCAGCACCCCGCCGATCATGCCCAGAATCCAGCCGAACAGTAGCGCGAAGAGCAAATAGCCGAAGATGTAGCTGACGTCCTGGCCGCGGAAGAACTCCGCGCCGAGCACGACGTTGAACTGTTCCATCATCGCGATCTGGTCCGGCGTGAGTTCGGCGGCGCGTTCGGCTACCGTCTGATCGTTCACGTTCAGGTAACGGATGAAGTTGTAGATCATGAAGGGCAGCGCGTAGCCCAGCGCGGCGTAGATGCCGCCGGTGACGCCGGCGCTGCGGAAGGCCTGGCGCTCGATCGGGATGGCGGCGCGCGCTGCGGCGATGCCGCCCGATAGCGCGATCGCCGCTGCAACCACGCAATGTAGCGCGAGGAACGCGCTCGACAGCAGCAGCATGAGCACGCCGACCACGGCCGCAATCGCCGCGACGAACAGCGCGCGCTTGCGGGCAGCAGCGGCGGCTTCGATCTGTGAAGGAGTGCGAATCTTCTTCATGGATTGATGGATTGACTGATCGGTTTTGCTCAGTTGAAACCTTGGTTTCAATCTATAGTGGCTCGGTCGTCATTCCTGCGCAAACGCTGCTGCTGCGCGGGCTGAAATCCGCGCCTACCGCCAACGGGCTTTCACCCACCGTGCTGCTGCGCAGGCTGAAATCCGCGCCTACCGCCAACGGGCTTTCACCCACGTGCAGTAGCCGCACTCTTTAGGGCGCAGCGCAGTGCCGTCGGCGAGAGCGACCTTCGACCGGCGCAGAACGGTGCCTGCGCCCTATCGGCGGGCACTCATCCACGTGCGGGACGCGTCGAGAAGAGACCATGACATCGTGTTTGCAACTGAGCATATCGGCTTCACTACCGCGCACGGTGATTCTGCGCTGCGCCGCTCGCGCCGCCCAACGCGCCGAGCGTCAGGCCGGCGATCGGAAAGCCCAGGCCGCAGCATGCGACGCTCAGCGCCAGCGAGAACTGCGTGAGGGTGCGCAGGTCAATGTTCGCTGCTTCCATCTGTTGGAACTGCAGCGGGGACAATTGTTGTGCGACCTCGGCTTGTAACCGTTCGATGTTGGCGGGGTCGAATGATTGGAGCAACGACACCGCGACGAAGGCGCAAGAGACGCAAAGGCCGGCGATGAGGCCGCTGAGCGCGCCGACGCCATAGCCGGTGTTGCGCTGCAGCACACCGCTGCGGCGCGCGGCAAAGTAGCCGGCGACGCCGAAGCCCATCATGATGATGAACGTGCCCAGCATGCGCATGCCAGGCGACGAGGGCACTTGCTGCGCCACGGCGGCCAGCGCCAGCGTCAGGCCAGAGATCAATCCCACACGCAGCGCCGGCCGGAGGTTATGCGGCGATGTCTGCGATGAGTCGGTCACCGGGTCTGGAACAAATCGTCAATCGCGTCGGCCAGTTGCTTGAGCGTTGCCACCTGGTGCACGGCGTGACACAGCGGCGCGTAGGCTAACATGTCGCTGTCGCCATGCCCCCACTGGTAGGGCGGCTCCGGGTTGAACCAGATCACCTTGCGCGCGCGCATGCGCAGCATCTGCACTAAGTCGGTGCGCGGGTCGTTGTAGTTGTTGCGCCCATCGCCGACGAAGATCAACATGGTGCGGCTGTCCACCGAATCGGAGAACTTCTCGCAGAAGGTGCGCAGGCTGTTGCCCAGATCGGTGTTGTAGTAGCCGGGCGGCAGCTCGCGCAACACGATCTCGACGGCGTCCTGCGGCCGGTTCTCGGCGAAGATCATGCTGATCTCGTGCATGTCGCTGATGAAGGCGAACGAACGCGCCTTGCTGATCTGATCTTGCATTTCGTAGACCATGCGCAACATGAACTCGGCCACCGGCCGCATCGAGGTCGAGACGTCCACGATGACGGTGATCTTGGGCTTGAGGTGGCGGCGCTTCATCTTCAACTCGACCGGCACGCCCATGTTGCGTTGGTTGTGGCGAATGGTGCCCTTCGCGTCGAAGTGGCCTTGTTTGCCGCGGCGCATGCGCAGCGCCGCGCGCGAGCGCAGCCGGGCCACCAGCCGGCGCACGTGATTGCGCAGCTCGTCGGCTTCGGCCTCGCTCAGCGAAGACAGCGGCCGGTTCATCAGGTCATCAATGCGCTGCCGGCGCGGATTGTCGTCCGGCTGGTTGAGCAGGCTTTGCCCCACGAAGCGCGCCACCTGCTCGCGCAGCGCCTCGGCGTTGCCCTCCACCGTCTCGCGCACCTCCTGCCGGCCTTCGGCACTCATGCCCTGCTGCTTGAGTTGCTTCATCAGCGCTTCCAACGCTTCCCTGACCTGTTCGGGCGTCAGGCCCATCTCGCGCAACATGCGCTCGGTCAGCCATTCCTGCACCTGCCGGCTGCCGCGCATACCGCGACTGATGCCGGCCTTCTGGGCGAACTGCTGCATCTGCTCGCGCGTGGGCTGCTGTCCCTGGGCCAGCATCTGCATCAGTTGGCGAAGCTGCTCGCGCAATTGCTCGATGGCGCGCCGGAGCTGCTCCTGCTGCTCCTGGCTGAGGCTGTGCGGCGGCTGCATCGGCGGGCCTTCGTGGCCGAAGTAGAGCGGGAAGAGCTGCTCGAACGACGGCACATCCGCCGGCTCTTTGACGAGCGTTGCCTTCAGCGCATTCTTGAACGTCTCGCGATCTATCACTCCAACGGTGGCGATGGCCTTGATTGCGTCGGCCGATTCGGCCAGCGACACACGCACGCCGCTTGAGCGCAGCGCGCTGATGAATTCAACGATTCTCTGGTCCATGGCAGCAAACTACCTGACTCCGAAATCCTGCCCGCGCTTGCCGCCGCTGAGGGCGCGCCGGGCGCGTTGAATATCGCTTTCGTGCTTCAAGATGACCGTCAACGTGTCGTTCAGCGTCTTCTCGTCGAGGTGCTTGGCGTTGATGGCGACGAGCGCCTTGGCCCAGTCCACGGTTTCGGCGACGCTAGGCGCTTTCTTCAAATCCAGGTCGCGCAGGCGTTGGACGATCTCCACGCACTGCCGGGCTACGTGCGGCGCGAGGTTCGGCGCGCGCATCTGCACGATCCTCAGCTCCGATTCGAACGAGGGGTAATCTACGAATAGATACAACGCACGACGCTTGAGCGCTTCGCTCAATTCGCGCGTGTTGTTGCTGGTGAGCACGACCATCGGCTGGTGATTGGCTTTGATCGTGCCCAGCTCCGGCACGCTCACCTGGAAGTCGCTGAGGATCTCCAACAGAAAGGCCTCGAACTCGGCGTCGGCGCGGTCAATTTCGTCAATCAGCAGCACCACCGGCTTGTCGTTCATCAGCGCGCGCAACAGCGGGCGGGGCAACAGGAAGCGCTGGGAGAAGAAAACGTTTTCCTCTTTGCCCAGCGCGTCGGCGGCCTCGGCGAGCGTGGTGGCCTCTCCCATGATTTGGCTCAGCTTATCGCGCAACAACTGAGTGTAGAGCATCTGCTTGGAATACTCCCACTCGTAGAGCGCCTTGGATTCGTCCAGCCCCTCGTAGCACTGCAGGCGGATCAGCTCGCGCCCGCTGGCGGCAGCCCAGGCTTTGGCCAGTTCGGTCTTGCCCACGCCAGCCGGCCCTTCGGCCAGGATCGGCTTGCCCATCTGCTCGGCCAGGAAGACCACCGTGGCGATTTCGTCCGACGCGATGTACTGCTGCTCCAACAACCCCTGCTTCACATCTGAGATCTGTTTGAACATGGAAGGAAAGGCCTCCGCAGGGGATGTTACCAGAAAAGAAACTTCCGAAGTCGGGGGGACTTCGGAAGCTCGATTTGCGAGATAGCCCGGCAATCAGGCCTGGACGTGCGCCTCCAGGAACCACAGCCACTTGTCCAGGTCGCGCGAGACCTCGGTAAACAGATCGGCGGTGTCCAAGTCGCCGGCTTCGCCGGCGACGTCTATCGCCTTGCGGGTGCTGGCGGCCAGCGCGGCGTAGCGGTCGGCCAACGCGCGCACGTGATCCATATCGGCTATCACATCGGCCGGGTAGTCGGGCAGGGTGGATGCTTTGGCGGCCATGCGCACCGTGCCGGCGGCGTAGCCACCCAGTGCCGTGATGCGTTCGGCAATCTCATCCACGTAGCCCGCTAGGCCCTCGGCGAATTCGTCGAACATCTCATGCAACGCGATGAACTGTGGCCCTTTCACGTTCCAGTGCGCCTGCTTGGTCTGGCTCATCAGGTCGAACGTGTCAGCCAGTTGCTGATTGAGCAGCGCGATCATCCGGCTGCGCACTTCGGCCGGTAGATCGTGGCGCGTGTCGAACGTTGCCGACGCGCCGTTTCGGCTGCTCGATCGCTTGGTTTTCGTCTCTAGCTTTGCCATACTGCTTATGCCTCCTTCACATCGGTGACGCGACCGTCAGTTAACGCCACATCGCCGGCGACGAGTTCGGGCACCTGTTCCTCCCGGTGCGGCGGCTCGTCCGAGCAACCGTCGCGCGAGAACTCCAAACCGTCGCCGCCGGCCTTGACGTCAACGACGATGCAATCGCCGGCCTTGAACTTGCCTTGCAGCAACTGCACGCTCAGCGGCCCTTCGACATACTTCTGCATGGCGCGGCGCAGCGGTCGCGCGCCGAAGTTCGGGTCGTAGCCCTGGCGCGCCAGCCACTTGCGGGCGCCTTCCTTCAACTCGATCTGGATGCCGCGCTCCATCAGGCGCTCGCGCACTTCGCGCAGCTGCAGCTCGACGATCTTCTCCACGTCCTCGAGCGACAGCGGCGAGAAGACGATGATCTCGTCCACGCGGTTGAGGAACTCCGGCCGGAAGGTGCGCTTGAGCGCATCCTCGATCTTCTTGTGGTCGCCCACCATCTTCATCTCTTCCGCGCCGGTCGGCTTGATGAAGCCGAGCGTGCCGCCCTTGCGCACGTATTCCGTGCCCAGGTTGCTGGTCATGATGATGACGGTGTTGTTGAAGTACACCACGCGTCCCTGGCCGTCGGTCAGCCGGCCGTCGTCCAGAATCTGCAGCAGGGCGTTCCACACGTCCGGGTGGGCCTTCTCGATCTCGTCGAATAGCACCACCTGGTAGGGCCGCCGGCGGATGCGCTCGGTGAGCTGGCCGCCCTCCTCATAGCCCACGTAGCCGGGCGGCGCGCCGAACAGCCGGCTGACGGTGTGCCCTTCGCGATACTCGCTCATGTCCACGCGCACCAGCGCGTTCTCGTCATCGAACAGGAACCAGGCCAGCGCTTTGGCCAGCTCGGTCTTGCCCACGCCCGACGAACCGAGGAAGATGAACGAGCCGATCGGCCGGTTGGGATCCTTCAGGCCGCTGCGCGCGCGCCGGATGGCGTCGCTGATGGCCTTGATGGCTTCGTCTTGACCGACGATGCGCTCGTGCAGCCGCTCTTCCATCTTCAGCAGCTTCTCGCTCTCGGCCTCCATCATCTGGTTGACCGGGATGCCGGTCCACTGGGCAACCACGCTGGCGATGTCGTCTTCGTCCACCACCTCGTCCAGGTTCTTCTCGGTCGCCCATTTCTCGCGCTGCTGGTCGAACTCCTGCTGCAGGCGCAGGCGGTATGTCTTCAGCTCGGCAGCCTTCTGATAGTCTTGCGCAGCGGCAGCGGCTTCCTCCTCGGCGCGCAGCCGCTCTAGCTCTTTGCTCTTGGCCTTCAGGTCGGGCGGTAGAGTGAACAGCGCCACGCGCAGCTTGGCCGCGGCCTCGTCAATCAGGTCAATCGCCTTGTCCGGCAGCTTGCGGTCGGTGACGTAGCGCGCCGACAGCTTGGCTGCGGCGACGATGGCTTCGTCGGAGATGCTGACCTTGTGGTGCGCTTCGTAGCGGTCGCGTAGCACGCGCAGCATCTCGATGGTCTCTTCTACGTTCGGCTCATCCACGAACACCGGCGCGAAGCGGCGCTCCAGCGCACTGTCCTTCTCGATATAGCGGCGATACTCGTCCAGCGTAGTTGCGCCGATGGCCTGTAGCTCGCCGCGGGCGAGCGCCGGCTTGAGCATGTTGCTGGCGTCCATCGCGCCGGCGCCGTTGCCCGCGCCCACCACGTTGTGCAACTCGTCAATGAAGAGGATGATCTCGCCCTCGCTGCGCACCACCTCTTCCATGGCAGCCTTCAGGCGCTCCTCGAAGTCACCGCGGAAGCGCGAGCCGGCCACCATCGCGGCCAGGTCCAGCGCCACCACGCGCTTGCCCAGCAGGATCTCCGGCACATCGCCGCTGACGATCTTCTGCGCCAGGCCCTCGACGATGGCGGTCTTGCCCACGCCGGCCTCGCCGATCAGCACCGGGTTGTTCTTGGTGCGGCGGCTGAGCACCTGGATCACACGCAGAATCTCTTCGTCACGGCCGATGACCGGATCGAGCTTGCCCTCTTTGGCCATCTGGGTCAGGTCGCGCGAGTACTTCTCCAGGGTGCGATACTTGCTCTCCGCCTTGGGGTCGGTCACCCGTTGGCCGCGGCGCAGGTCTTTGATGGCGTCGCTGATCTTATCGCGCGTGACGCCCATCTCGCGCAGGATGCGCTCGGCCGGTGTGTTGCGCTCGGTGCTGATGGCGAGGAAGAGGTGCTCGGTGCTGATGTACTCGTCCTTGAAGCGGTTGGCCTCCTCGTTCGCCACGTCCAGGATGCGCTTGACGCGCGGCGTGATGAAGATCTGCGCGGACGCACCGCCGTAGATCGTCGCCTTGGGCGACTTGCGCAGCTCTTCGTCCACTTTGCCGATCATCACATTGACGTCCACGCCCAGGTGCTCCAGGATTTGCGACACGACGCCCTCGGGCTGTTCGAGCAACGCCAACAGCAGATGTTCGGTGTCTATCTGGCTGTGGCCGTAACGGCTCAGCACTTCATAGGCGCGCGCGGCAGCGTCCTGCGCGCGCTCGGTGAATCGGTCAAATCTCATCATGCTCGATCAATGCTTTAGGGGATCAGAGGTCAGGGATCGAAGCCGTTTTGACAGCCGAGGATCGGTGACCGGTGATCCAAACTTCAAACCCAAACTCCACTCAATCCAACCAACACCACTCTTACCTCCAGGTTTCTCGAACCGCCGCATCGCTATAACCGCGCGAGCCGACACTCAAAGGCGATACAAGCCTGCATTCCTGCCTTCGCGAGAACGACGGGCTCGAAACCCGAGGTCATCAACAGTCCAACTCACGAAACCACATCGCGCATTCGCGAACGCCGCTCCGGCCACGGCGATGCGTCGTTCGTTCGCAAGCATCCGGGGCGGCGACGATGTGTGCTTCGTTGCAGTCATGAGGATTATAGCGACCGGTATTAATGAAACGTCAGAGGCCGGTTGGAGCAGCATTGGTGGCACTCACCCCCTCGCCGCGGCCGATGTTGCGCAGCACGCATACGAAGTGGTCGGGATGGTCGCCGGCGAGGAACGAATAAGTGAGATGGTAGCCGTTGCCGAACGGCAGGTCCCACACGTCGTATTCGGTCTTGCGCGGGTCGGGGTCGCTGACGATGCGCACGTCGCGCGAGGGCTGGCGAGGCGACTGCTTGAAGCCGCGGAGCGCCAGCAGCGCCTGGGCTTGGGCGCGCGCGTCCAGAGCGTCGAAGGCCTGCAAAAAGCGGGCAGTGACGCGGAAGATCACCGGCGCCTCCTGAACCGACGCAGCGCCATTGCCAGCCGGTCGGCCTGGTCCAACCGCGCGGTCGGGTCGTTCTGCTTCAAGACGGCGATCAGGGCGTCTACGTCGGCGAAGTCCTCGTAGCGGCCGGCCTTCAGGTCGTCTTCGGCATCGCGTTCGGCGCGCCGCCACTCGGCGGTGTAGAACCAGGCGTACTTCGGGTTGATCCGGCGCGGGCGCGGCGGCTGCAGCGCGAACTCGATCGCGTCTATCAAGCCGATCAAATCCCACAGCGGGTTGCCGAACCGGTCGAACATCGCTTGACTCCGAAGTATCGCCGAATTCGCCCGTGAACGGTAGGCGCAGGCACGTGGCCGAGCCGGCGCCGAGCGAATATCAACCTGCCCCCCCTCCTTGGCGCAAGACGACCACGAGGCGGGGCGCTCGTTTCACCACCGCAGCCACTTCTCCGGCGTGATCTCGATCAGCGCGTTGTAGCTATCGTCGGTCGCGATGTCCCAGCCGTATTTCTGTTTGAACTCGGCCACCACGTCATCGGGGTAGGGGCGTGGCAGGATGGCAGCGCGGCCTTCGGCGATGACCGGCTGGTTGCCGTCTTCGAGCGCTGCCGAGGCGCGCGGGTTGGCGGTGATGTTCTTGACTTTCACCGACCGGCCTTCGGTGCAGATGTAGAAGCGTTCGCGCACCCACACGAACCAGATCGGCACGAGGTGCGGCCGGCCGTCCGGGCGGACGGTGGCCAGCCAGATGTTGCGCTCGGTGAACAGGCGGGCGTCGGTCATGATCCCCTCTCTCCTATCTCCAATCTCCAATCTCTGATCTCTGATCCTCCAATCCCCAATTCACTTGAGCCAGCGATCCAGCCAGGCGAACGCTTCTTCTTGCATCTCGACGTCGAATTGGTGTGGCACGTCGTAGAAACGATAGGTGAAGCGCTCGCTTAGGCCGGCCTTGGCGTAGAGCGCCTCCAAGCGCGCGCACGTGCGCTGCATGCCTGCCAACGGGAACAGCGCATCTTGCGCGCACTGCTGCACCATCAGCGCGCCGGGCATGCCCAGCGCCGCCACGTCGCTTAGCTCCAGCCAGCCGGTCAGGCCGGGCACGTACTGCGCCCACGAATGCCGCCCGATGTGCTCCGGCATCAGCTCGCGCCAATCGGTCATCCAGCCCACCGTGACGGCAGCCCGAATGCGCGGGTCGGTGCCGAACAGCCAGTTCGTGCGCATGCCGCCCATCGAGAGGCCCACGCAGCCGATGCGCTCGCGGTCCACTTCGGGGCGCGATGCCAGGTAGTCCACACTGGTGCGGTCGTCGTGGGCGAGGATGCCCATCCAGGTCGCGCCAGCGGCGACGACGTGTCGCATCACCAGCTCTTCGAGCAGGCTATAGGTCTCGTTCACGCCGGGCACGCCGGTCTTGAATTGCGCGCGGCGCTGCATCTCCTTCACCAGCTCCGGCGGCGCCTGTTGCAGGTCCAGCCGGCGCTCGCCCCAGTAGAACGCGTCAATCACGATCACTACGTAGCCGCGCCGGGCCAGCTCGGTGGCGAAGGCGCGCCCGCCGTAGCCACTCTGGCGATAGGCGACCAGATGCGACGATTCGTGCTCGGTTTCCACCACCTTCTCTTTGCCTTGCACGTAGTAACCGCCGTGGTCGTGCAGCGCAACGATGCCGGGCATAGGCGCAGCTCGATTTTTGGGGATCAATACGTAGGCCGGCACGCGCGACCACGGCGCGCTGGCAAATGTCACCTTCTCGCGCAGGTAGTCACCCTTGTCTACTACCTCGATGATCCGCGGATCGAGTGGGACGCGCGGTGGCGTATAGCGCAGCAGTTCCAGCGCTTTCGCGCGGGCGGCCTCGCGCCAGGCCGCCAGATCGGCGAACTGCGGGTTGAGGAAGGAGAGCGCCGGTGGGTGGTGATCGGCGATGGCCGAGACGAAAGCGTGTAGGTTGCCGAGGGGTGGATGGGTCATGGCCTGTGGGCGCACATTATCGGGCATTTGGCTAGCCGCAGTTGCGCTCGGCTGTTGGCCCGCCTCCCATGAGCTCAAGCTGCCCAAATCGCGCGAATTCCGCTAACGGATTAGCGGAATTCGCGCGATTTGGGCTAATAGAGGTATACTGGCGATGTGATCCCCCGAATGATCGCATCTCAGATCACCGAAGAGTTGCGCAAGGGCGGCAAAGCCGTGATCCTGTACGGCGCGCGGCAAGTGGGCAAGACTACACTTGTCCGGCAAGTGCTGAGTGAGTTGCCCTATCGCGCCCTGACCGTGAATGCGGATGAAGCAGAGTTCGTCGAAGTGTTATCAAGCCGCAGCCTAGCGCGCCTGCGCAGCCTGGTGGCAGGCTACGACGCGTTGTTCGTGGACGAGGCGCAGCGCGTTCCCGAGATCGGCGTCAACCTTAAGTTGCTGGTGGATCATGAACCCGGCCTGCGGGTGATCGCTACCGGCTCGTCATCACTCGACCTTGCCGGCAAGACGCAGGAACCGCTAACCGGGCGGGCCTGGGTGCACACACTCTATCCGATTGCGCTAGTGGAATTAAGCGCACAAATGAACGCATTCGAGCTTAGGCGCATGCTGAACGACTGGTTAGTCTTCGGGAGCTATCCGGAGATCTTCTCTCTGACCGGCGATGCGGATCGCCGGTCGTATCTTCGCATGCTGGCATCCAGCTACCTATACAAAGACGTGCTCGAAATCGGCGGCGTGCGCAACTCGATCAAGCTGCGACAATTGGTTCGGCTGCTGGCGTTCCAGATCGGCCAGGAGGTATCGCTGTCCGAACTCGGCGCGCAACTCGGCATGAGCAAGGACACGGTGGCGAGCTACATAGACTTGCTCGAGCAGACATTCGTCGTGTTTCGACTTTCCGGCTTCAGCCGCAACCTGCGCAAAGAAGTGACCAAAATGCAAAAGGTGTATTTTTGGGACTTGGGCGTACGCAACGTGATGATCGACAATCTGAAACCGCTGGATATGCGCGACGACGCCGGCCGATTGTGGGAGAACTTCGTCATCGCCGAGCGGCTCAAACTATTAGCCTACAGCGGCGCGTTGGCAAGTTTGTATTTCTGGCGCACGCACACCGGCGCGGAGCTCGACATCGTCGAGGAGCGCGAAGGCCGGCTATACGGCTTCGAGGTCAAATGGGGACAGGGCAAACCACGCTTGCCCCAGTCATTCCTGGATGCCTATCCCGGCGCATTACTCGGCGTGGTTCGCCCTGACGACCTGTCTTACTTGTTGCGCGTGGAGTGAAACCCGCTGAAGGTGTGAGCTTCACTTCCCAGCTACTTGCACGCCTACAGCGGCGCGTGCCGGGGCGCGCGCCGCCTTCGTCTGGCCAGCGATGATCAGCGCCATGGCGACGGCGATGAAGATCGCGCCGGTCCAGTAGGGCGCGCCTGGGCCGATGGCGTCGAAGACCAGGCCGGCCCACAGCGGGCCGAACACGCGCGTGAGCGCGCCGAGCGACTGCGTCACGCCCAGGATGCTGCCTTGCTCCTGATGCGACACCTGATTCGACACCATGCCGGTCAACGTCGGCGTGGTCAGGCCGTTGCCCATGCTCAGTGCGCCGAGCACCGGGAAGAGCATCCAGGCCTGTGGGACGAGAGCGATCAGCGCATAGGTGACTACCTGTAAGCCCATGCCGAAGATGGCCAGCCGACGATCGCCGAAACGCGGCACCAGGCGCCGGACGATGGCGGCCTGCATGATCACCCCCACCACCCCGACGAAGCTAAACAGGATCGCGTTCTGGTTCGGTCCCCAGTCGAACCGCTCGAGCGTGAAGAGCGAGAAGTTGTTCTGCAGGCCGGAGAAGGCGAAGTTGAAGCCGAACACGGCCAGCAGCAGCGCGGTGAGGTTGGGGCGCTTGAGCGCATCCCACAGCGCGCCAGCCGGATTCACTTTGGCGAAGGTGAGCGGTTCGCGCGTGCGCCGCTCGGCGGGCAACGATTCGGGCAGGATGAAATAGCCCAGCGCGACATTGGCCAGCGCCAGCCCGCCGGCGAAGTAGGCCGGCGCGGAGAGGCTGAGGTTGCTCAGTGCGCCACCCAGCGCTGGACCGATGATGAAGCCCAGGCCGAAGGCTGCGCCGATCAGGCCGAAGGCCTTGGAGCGATCCTGCGGCGGCGTGACGTCGGCGATGAACGCCTGAGCGATGGAGATGTTGCCGCCGGTGATGCCGTCAATCACCCGCGAGAGGAACAGCAGCCACAGCGCGCCCGCTGCGCCGAAGATGAAATAGCCGATCGCCGTGCCCAGCAAACTGAGCAGCAGCACCGGACGGCGACCGTAGCGGTCGCTCAACCAGCCGAGGAACGGTGCTGCTGCGAACTGGAAGAGCGAATACGATGCGCTGAGCATGGCCACGGCCAGCGCGTCGGTGTTGAACTGGCGCACGATGAACGGTGCGATTGGGATGAGGATGCCCACCCCGAGCAGGTCAATGAAAACGGTGATGAAGATGAATGTCAACGCGCCGCGGCCGGCCTTCACTGCCGATTGCGCAGCCTTGCTACTTCTCCTCTCGAACATGCGTGCAAACTCCTTTGAAAACAACAGTTAGCTCAGATCTCTACCGGACGGTCACTCCTTGGCGACGCCATGAAAGAAGGCGTCGAGCATCGCGCGAGTGATTGCCTCGTGGTCTCCATCGGGGGAAGGGCGACGCGGCTCGGTGAACAGACGGCGAAAGGCCAGAGCGATGATCTCCGGGTCTATGGCGCGCAGCTCGCCCTGGGCGATACCCTCTTTCACCAGCCGGAGCAGTGGTTCGTTCAGCCGTGCGAACGCATCGTGCAAACGCGCCTGTTGGACCTGGCTCAACTGGCGCATGGCCGCGTCCATCATCGCGGCGTTGTAGGTGGCAGCCAGCGGCCGGCTTTGTCGCTCGACCGCTAGACGCTCTAGGCGCTGGCGCACGCTGAGCGACCGGTCATTGACGATGCGCTCGATGTCGCGCTGCACGCGGCGTAGCATGTCCAGCGCGCTCGACGTGAGCAGGTCGGCTTTGCTGGGGAAGTGGTAATACAGCGTCGCCTTGGTCAGCCCAGCAGCGCGCGCGATGTCACTCATAGACACCGCTTCGTAGCCGCGCTCGTTGATCAGGCGCATGGCGTGTTGAAAGATGGCGCGGCGCGTATCCTCCGCGCTGCCCAGCTCAACCGGCTGCCTTCCCGGTCGGCGCTTGACGATGTCGATGGCGAGTGGCTGGCTCATCAATTAAACTGGCCGGTATGATTAATTGGGATGGTTAATGGTTGGTGAAAGTTTGTGTAGTGTTTGTTTAGTATGAAGGCTCATACAATGGCGTGTGCATGAAAAGAAGAGCGCTAATGAAAGGTCTGATCGGTCTGGGTGCGCTGCTCTTGGGCGGCGCTACGTTCACTTGGCTATGGCAACGCAACACCGTTGGGCAACGACGCATGGCGGAGATGCTGCAGCTATTGCCCGTGCAGGAGGATGTGTCGGAGGAGTCGGGCGATCCGGCCAGAAGCGTCGCCCGCCGATGGCAGCGCCTAATCCTTCGCGGCCAAATCAACGGTGATTCCGCTTCCGTCTGGCAGCGGGCCTGGTATCTCGCCCAGGGCGACTCGCGTCCTTACCTGCGCGCCCCGTTCTGTGTGCTCGCGTTCGATCTCCCTGCGCCGGCACCCGTGCCGATGACGATCGAACCCCTTGGGCTTCAAGAAGATGTGCCTCCGCTGGCCAGCCGATGGCCGACGTTGCCGACCGGCGATCCCGCCTTCGATGCGCAAGCGCGCATTACCAGCCCGCAGCCGGACGCTGTCGCCGCGCAGGTGACACCCGAACTGCGCCGTGCCGCGTCGGACTTCTTCGCGCGCTTCGCCTGTGATGACCCAACCAAGCACCGGCCTGACTTGCGGAGGGCGGTGCTCGGCTGGTTCGAGGTCGAAACCTCGCGCGTCACCTACACGACGTTCGGCCAGCCCGACGAGGCAAGCGCGACGCGCATGCGGTGCGCGCTGCCGGTGCTGAGCAAACTGGCGCGCGCCGTGGCGCAGGCGTAGCATGCGCCTGGCCGCTGGACGGCATAGAATTGTTTGGTCATGCCGTCAACTTCACTCAACCCACAGCGCGCCATCGCCGACCTGCGCGAACTGGCCGCGCTTACCTCGGACGCAAACGGCGCGCAGCGCGTGGCCTGGACGCCGACGTGGGCCAGGGCGCGCGAGTGGTATCGCGCCAAGCTGGCCGAGCTGCCGGTCGAGGTTGAGCAGGACGAGGCCGGCAACCTGTGGGCCACTTTGCCCGGCGCATCGCACCGCGCGCTGGTCATGGGCAGCCACCTGGACAGCGTGCCGAACGGCGGCTGGCTGGACGGTTGCCTGGGGGTGCTGGCCGGCCTGGAAGTCCTCCGGCGCATCGCCGGCCAGGGCACGCCGCCGGTCACTGTGCGCCTGGTGGACTGGGCCGACGAAGAGGGTGCGCGCTTCGGGCGCAGCCTGTTCGGCTCCAGCGCCGTCGCCGGGCGGCTGAACCTCGAATGGGTCAGCCGGCTCGCCGATACCGACGGCGTGCGTCTGCCCGACGCCGTGCGCGCCTTCGGTGTGGACATCGCGACGGCGGAGCAAGCGCATCGGCAGACCGCCGACGCCGGCGCGTATCTGGAGATGCACATCGAGCAGGGGCCGGTGTTGGAGGCGTTGGGTTTACCGCTCGGCGCAGTGATCGGCTGCTACGGCATTGAGCGGCATCAACTTGTCTTCAGCGGCGTTGCGGCGCATGCCGGCGGCTTCCCCATGCACCTGCGCCACGACGCCTTCCTGGCTGCGGCGCGCTTCGCGCTTGCTGTGCGCGAGATCGCAGTGCGCCACGGCGGCGTGGGCACCAACGGCCGCGTGCGCAACACGCCCGACATCCCAACCGCTGTCGCCGGCGAATGTGCCATCACCCTGGACATGCGTCACATTGATGCCGCGCAGCTGCAAGCGATGGTGGATGAGGCGCGCGCAGCGAGCGCACGGATCGCCGATGAAGAAGGCGTAGGCGTCGCCTGGCGCACGATCTACCAATCGCCACCGCAGCGCTTTCACCCGCATCTGGTGGATTTGTGCGACGAGGCCATTCGCGAGGCCGTAGGCGACGGCGCCTCGCACCGCATGCCGAGCGGCCCTGGTCACGATGCGATCGAGATGGCCTGGGCGGGCGTGCCCACGGTCATGCTGTTCGTGCAAAGCTTGCGCGGCCTCTCGCACAACAAGGATGAAGACACGAAGATTGAGCACCTTGAGCTGGCCGTACGCGCCTTCGACCGGCTGGCCGACAAAACGATGGCGTGGCTGGCGACTTGAGACCGGCGATCGCCTCACGCTGCGCTCAGCCGGCGGTTCGCCTCGATAATGGCTGCATCGGCGGCCCAGAAGATGTTGTGCGCGCCGATCTCCTCGGTCAGCCGCGAGCGATCGAGCATCTCGCGCACGGCCGGCTGCACGGCGCACAGCATCAACTCGCCGCCGCAGGCGTGCTGCGCCTCGAGCACTTCTTCGATTAGCTCCAATCCGCTCACGT